>JBBSOR010000088.1:0-16074 GCA_038259535.1 Propionibacteriales bacterium
ACAACACCTGCACGTTCTGCATCGTCCCCGCGCTGCGCGGCAAGGAGAAGGACCGCCGCCCCGGGGAGATCCTCGCCGAGGTCGAGGCGCTGGTCGCCGAGGGCGTCACCGAGATCACCCTGCTGGGCCAGAACGTCAACGCCTACGGTGTCGAGTTCGGCGACCGTCAGGCCTTCTCCCGGCTGCTGCGCGCGTGCGGCGCTGTCGAGGGGCTCGAGCGGGTGCGCTTCACCTCACCGCACCCCGCGGAGTTCACCGACGACGTCATCGAGGCGATGGCCCAGACGCCCAACGTGATGCCGTCGCTGCACATGCCGTTGCAGTCGGGCTCCGACAAGGTGCTGCGCGACATGCGACGCTCCTACCGCCAGTCGAAGTACCTCGGGATCATCGAGCGCGTGCGCGCCGCCATCCCCGGCGCCGCGATCACCACCGACATCATCGTGGGCTTCCCCGGCGAGACCGAGGAGGACTTCCAGGCCACCCTCGACGTCGTCCGCGCCGCCCGCTTCGCGTCGGCGTTCACCTTTCAATACTCCAAGCGCCCCGGCACCCCGGCCGCCGTCCTCGAGGACCAGATCTCGCCCGAGGTCGTCAAGGACCGCTACCTGCGCCTCGCTGCGGTCGTCGACGAGATCTCCTGGGCCGAGAACCTGACCCTCGTCGGTCGCACCGTCGAGCTGATGGTCTCCGAGGGCGAGGGCCGCAAGGACGCCGCGACCCACCGGCTCTCCGGTCGCGCCCCGGACAATCGACTCGTGCACTTCGCCGCCGACTTCTCCGACGTCGCCGCCGCCGACGTGCGGCCCGGCGACATGGTCACCACGGAGATCACCTACGCCGCGCCGCACCACCTCGTCGCCGACGGGGCGATCCGGTCCGTACGCCGCACCCGTGCCGGCGACGCCTGGCAGCGGCGTACGTCGGGCCCGGCCCCGGCGACGGGCGTGGGGCTCGGCATGCCGACCGTCGGCGTGCCCGCCGCACTGCCGCCGGCGCCTGCCTGCGGCTAGGCCTCCACGATGCGGGATCTCCGTCGAGGCGCGTCAGGCCGGCGGCTCGGCCGACCCGTCCTCGGCGGTCTGCCCGGCGTCGGGGTCGTCGTCGGCGGTCGTGCCGGACTCGGCGTCGTCGGCCTCGCCCTCGGCCGCCTGCGCCTTCTCGGCCGGCTCGGCGTTCCCCTCGGGGAGCCCGTCGTCCAGCGCGGCGGTGTCGTCTGGACCGAGGTCGCGGCCCAGGCCGTTGTCCTCGGGATCGTCCTCGACCGCATCCACGCCGCCCGGATAGAGGTCCGGATCCTCGGTGGTCGGCGTCGGCATCGGGCTCAGGTCTTCGTTGGTCATCGGGTCCCTCCCAGTGTCGGTCGATCGATCGTGCCCTGCCGGGCCCGGCAGGGCCACCCCCGAGGGGGCGGGCGGGCTCAGGCGTCCCAGCCGAAGCTCAGGTAGGCGACGTCCGTGAACAGGTGCGCCAGCGCGTGGGCCTCGTGCGGCACCATCGGCTCGGGCAGCCGGTCGATCGGGCACCACCGGATCGCGGCAGCCTTGTCCGGCTCGACGATGCGGGGCTCGCCGGCCCACGTCCGTGCGGTGAAGAACCAGTCGACGCGCTCGTCGATCGCCTCGGCGTGCTGGGTGCGCTGCATGGTGAACGCGAACTCGAGGTCCACCTCGGTGATCCCGAGCTCCTCGGCCGCCTCGCGGTGCGCGGCGTCGTACGCCGTCTCGCCGCGCTCGACGTGCCCGGCGGCCGCCGCCGCCCAGTGCCCGTCCATGTAGGGCGTGCCCTCGCGCAGCTGCAGGAGGACCTCGGTGCCGTCGGCACCCTCGCGCAGCAGGTAGACGTAGGACGCCGGGACGAGGACGAAGCGTTCGCTCACCGGCGCCAACCTAGGGGGTCGTGCTGGTCGGTCCGGCCGGCGGGATGTCGTCGTTCTTGCCGTCGAGGGAGTCGAGCGCGTCACGCGCCTTGCCCGTGGCCTGGTTGATCTTGTCGGCGTGCTTGCCACCGGTCTTGTCGTTGACGGCCTTGCCGGCCTTGTCGATCCCGTCGGCGATCTTCTCGCCGTGCTGGTCGACCGCCTTGGTCAGCTTGTCCTTGGCCTTGTCCAGGAAACCCATGGTCGCCCCTCCTGTCGGTGCCCACCCGACGGGTGGTCCTGGTCCCCAACCTAGCCCTGCCACCGCATCCGTCGCCCGTACGTCTCACTCGTGGCGTCGGCTGGGAGGATGCGTCCCATGTCCCTGCCCATCGTCGCTCTCGTCGGAGCAACGGCGTCGGGCAAGTCCGCTCTCGGCCTCGACCTCGCCGAGCGACTCGGCGGTGAGCTGGTCAACACCGACGCCATGCAGGTCTACCGCGGGATGGACATCGGCACCGCCAAGCTCCCCGTCGCGCAGCGGCGTGGCCTCCCGCACCACCTGCTCGACATGCTCGACGTCACCGAGCCGGCCACCGTCGCGCAGTTCCAGTGGTGGGCGCGCGAGGCGATCGGCGGCATCCGTGGACGCGCCGCGACCCCGGTCCTCGTGGGCGGGTCCGCGCTCTACACCCGTGCGATCGTCGACCGATTCGAGTTCCCCGGCACCGACGAGTCCCTGCGCCGCGAGCTGGAGGCGGAGCTCGAGCGGGTCGGTGGGCGGGCCCTGCACGAGCGGCTGGCGGGCGTCGACCCGGACGCGGCCCTCGCGATCGCGCCCGACAACGGACGCCGCGTCGTGCGCGCGCTCGAGGTGATCGCCCTGACCGGTCGCCCCTACAGCGCCAGCCTGCCGCGCCTGGACTACGCCGACCCGCTGACCGTCCAGATCGGCGTCGACATCGACCGGCCGACGCTCGACGAGCGGATCGCGGCCCGGGTCGAGGAGATGTTCGCGACCGGATTCGTCGAGGAGGTCGAGGCGTTGCTGGGGCGCGGGCTCCTCGAGGGGCTCACCGCCCAGCGCGCGATCGGCTACCGCGAGGTCATCGGCTTCCTTGCCGGCGACCGCACCCGGGCGGAGGCGGTCGAGCAGACGAAGACCGCGACCCGCCGGTTCGCGCGGCGCCAGGACGGGTGGTTCCGCAAGGACCCCCGCATCGTCTGGGTGGCCCACGACGACCCCGACCGCGTCGAGCGGGCGGTGGCGGCGATCGACAAGGTCGATCAAGCCTGACGTCGGTGCCTGGTGCCAGAGTCGGTCCATGGCGACGATCTACTACTCCGGCTGCACCCTGGACGGCTTCATCGCGACCGACGACCACTCCCTCGACTGGTTGACCTCGCGCGACATCGACATGGACGGGCCGATGGCCTATCCCGGCTTCCGCGAGCGCATCGGCGCCTGTGTCATGGGAGCCACGACGTGGCAGTGGATCCTCGACCACGACGACGACCCGTGGGGCCCGCTCCCGACCTGGGTGATGACGCACCGCACCTTCCCCGACGCGCCGGCCAGCGTCCGCTTCGACCGCGACGACGTGGTCCGCGTGCACGCCGAGATGACCGACGCGGCCGACGGCAAGGACCTCTGGATGGTCGGCGGGGGTGAGCTCGTCGGCCAGTTCCACGATGCCGGGCTGCTCGACGAGGTGTGGCTCCAGCTCGCCCCCGTGACGCTCGGCAGCGGGGCGCCGGTGCTGCCGCGACACGTCGAGCTGCGCCTCGAGGAGGTCGCCCGCAACCGCGACTTCGCCTGTCTGCGCCACACCGTGGTGCGCTGATCAGCGCGACCCGGCACGCCGGACCCTCGGCGTGCGTCGCACCCAAGAGGGCATGGACAACGCGGGGTCGCGGAGGCAGGGTGGAGCAACGTCTCTCGGGAGGTTCACCCATGCTCCAATTCCCCAGCCCTTTCACCGCCGCCGCCTCGGCAGCCAGTGGTCTCGCCGTGGCCGCCGCCCTCCTTGCCGTACCCACCGTGGGCGCGAGTGCCGCGCCCTCCGCGCCCGACGAACGCAGTCGTCCCACCGCCAAGGTCCCGACAGCCGTCGGCAAGGGCGGCGCCATCAGCACCGTCGACCCGGAGGCCAGTGCCGCCGGGCTCAAGGTGCTGCGCGCCGGCGGCAACGCCGTCGACGCCGCCGTCGCGGCCGCCGCCACCCTCGGTGTCACCGAGCCCTACAGCGCCGGCATCGGAGGTGGCGGCTACTTCGTCTACTACAACGCCAGGACCGGCAAGGTGCGCACGATCGACGGCCGCGAGACCGCGCCCCGCCGGATGCCTCAGGACGCGTTCATCGACCCGGCGACCGGCAAGCCCTACCCCTTCACGCCCGACCTGGTCACCAGCGGAGTCTCCGTCGGCACGCCCGGCACCCTGGCGACGTGGGACAAGGCGCTCGCCCGCTGGGGCAGCCTCTCGCTCGCCGACGCGCTGGCACCGGCCACGAAGGTCGCGACCCGCGGGTTCGTCGTCGACGAGACCTTCCGCCAGCAGACGCTCGACAACCAGGAGCGCTTCGCCGCCTTCAAGGACACCAAGAAGCTCTTCCTGCCGAAGGGTGACGCACCGTCGGTCGGGTCGATCTTCCGCAACCCAGAACTGGCGGCCACCTACGACTCGATCGCGGAGCACGGCACCGACGCGTTCTACCGGGGTCCGCTCGCGCGGCTGATCTCCGAGGTGGTGCGCAAGCCGCGCACCACCAAGAACACCGATCTCCCCGTGCCGCCCGGCCACCTGACCCGCCGCGACCTGCGCGACTACCGGGTGCGCTCGCAGAAGGCGACGAAGGTCAGCTATCGCGGGCACGACGTCTACGGCATGGCGCCCTCGTCGTCCGGCGGCACGACGGTCGGTGAGGCGCTCAACATCCTCGAGCGCTACGACCTCTCCGCGATGACGTCCGAGCAGGCGCTGCACCACTACCTCGAGGCCAGCGCCCTGGCGTTCGCCGACCGCGGCGCCTACCTCGGCGACCCGGCCTTCGTCGACGTCCCGGTCAGGCGGCTGCTCGACGACCGCTTCGCGGCCGAGCGCGCGTGCTCCCTCGATCCCGCGAAGGCGGCGACCAAGCCGGTCGCGCCCGGCGACGTGAGGTCGTACGACGGCGTCTGCGCGCCGGCGTCCGCGACGGGCGAGGCCGACACGGACACCGAGAACATCTCCACCACCAACCTCACGGTCGCCGACCGCTGGGGCAACGTCGTGGAATACACGCTCACCATCGAGCAGACCGGTGGCTCGGGCATCGTCGTGCCGGGCCACGGCTTCCTGCTCAACAACGAGCTCACCGACTTCTCCACCGTCTATGCCGCCGCCGACCCCAACCGGATCCAGCCCGGCAAGCGCCCCCGCAGCTCGATGTCGCCCACGATCGTGCTCAAGGACGGCAAGCCGTTCGTCGCACTCGGCTCTCCCGGCGGCTCGACCATCATCACGACGGTCCTGCAGATGCTCATCAACCGCATCGACCTCGGCATGAGCATCGAGGACGCGATCGCGGCGCCGCGCGCCAGCCAGCGCAACACCGCGAACGTGACCGCGGAGCCGGAGTTCATCACCGCCTACGGCCCTGCGCTGACCGCCCTCGGTCACACCCTCGTCCCGGCCGGGGACGCCTTCACGAGCGCCGCCGAGATCGGGGCCGCGACCGCCATCGAGTTCGGACGCAGGGGTCGCCTGACCGCGGTGTCGGAGCCGACCCGTCGCGGCGGAGGTGCGGCGCGAGTGGTGGGCCGGCGCTGACGCGCTGACGCGCCGGCGCCCCGGGCTCAGCCCGGGGCGTCCGGGTCGACCAGCCTCAGTCGCACGGCGGTGATGAGGATCTGGGTGCGTGACCGGGCGCCCAGCTTGGCGCCGACGTGGGACATGTACTGCTTGACCGAGCCGGCGGAGAGATACATCGCCCCCGCGATCTGCTGGTTGGTCATGCCCTGGGCCAGCCACTGGATCAGTTCGCGCTCACGTGGTGTCAGGGCGGGGACCGGGTGGCGGGCCGGGGCGGGCGCGTCCTCGGTGACCACCGCCGCCACCAGCGCGCGCCGGACAGGCCCGGACAGCGGCATCTCGCCGTCGATGGCCTGCTGCATGCTGAGGGCGAGCGCCTCAGCGGTCGCGTCCTTGAGCAGGTAGCCGGAGGCGCCGGCACGCAGGGCCGCGACGACGTAGTCGGCGGTGCCGAAGGTCGTGATCACCACGACGCACGCCCCGGGCCACCGACGACAGATCTCCGCGGTGGCATCGATGCCCGACATCGCGGGCATCTGGATGTCCATCAGGACCACGTCGGGGCGCAGCTCCTCGTAGCGCTCGACGCCGGCCAGGCCGGTGGCCGCGCCACCGCAGTGCTCGAACCCGTCGAGGTGCTCGATGATCGAGCGGTAGGAGTCACGGATCACCGCGTCGTCGTCAACGACGAGCACCCGAGCTGTGACCCCCACGGGCCCACCCTAGCCCGACTCGCCGTCCTGGCCCGGGAGCACGATCCGGCCGAAAGTGGCCGAAAGTGAATGCCGCCAGCCCATCACTGGGCCAGATAGTCGGGGGGTCATCAGGACCCCGACCGAAGAACGGATATCCCTCATGCTCCGCACCGCTGCCCGCCTGATCGCCGCCCCCGCCGCCACCGTCACGCTCACCCTCGTCGTCGGGGCCGCACCGGCCCACGCGGCCACCCCGACCGTGGTCGACGGGACCACCGGCATGCTCTGCAAGATCCTCAAGATCAGCTGCCCCTGAGTCACGCGCTCCCTCCGGTCCCCGAGGTCCGGGAGCGAGCACCGGCCGCTCGCCGACGCCCCTCGTGCCACACTGCTGACGACATCATCAGCGCACGGGGGACACGGCGGATGACGACAAGGGCTCGGGCGCCCGCAACGGGTGGCACGCAGGAGGCCGGTGGAGCGCGCACCGACCACCGCCTGATGGCCAGGCTGGTGCTGGCATCGTTCATCGTGATCGACGCTGCCGACTTCCCCTACCGGATCCTCCTCGGTGACGGTCCGCAGGACCCGTGGGCGCCGGGACTGCACCGGCTGGCGGGCCTCGTGGCGTGCCTGTCGTTGCTCTGGGGGTGGCGTCGCACGCTCCTCGTCTCGGCCCTCGTGACGGCGGGCTTCGTCCTCGCCCGGGACGAGATCACCGGTTTCGAGCTCTGGTGGCTGCCCATCGCGATGGCTCTCGCGGTGGCGAGTCGCTCGTGGACCCGGGTCGGTCTGGTGGTCACCGTCTGGGCCGCGCTCTCCTGGTGGACCCACGAGGCCCACGGCGGCGCGTCAGCGATCGGCGTCACGGTGATGTGCCTGCTCGGTGCCGCCGCAGGCGTGGTGCTCGGTTTCGTGACGGCCCAGCGTGCGGACGCCGAGGCCCGCCTGAAGGCCGTGCGTGAGGAGAACGCCAGGCTCCGGCACGAGGAACGGCGCCTGCTCGCTGGCGATCTGCGCGAGGCGACCGAAGGACTCTTTACCCATGCGCGTCGTGCAAGCGCCCGGAGCCTCACCAGTGACGACCCGGCCGACCTCCGCCGGGCGCTGCGCGTGGTGCGCGACGATGCCCGCGCCGCCCTGGTGAGCCTGCGCCAGCTCCTGGAGGTCCTGCGGACCACTGGCGCCGAGCCGGACGCCGAGCTCGACACGCGCGAGCAGCGGGCCTTCGCCCGGATCCGCAGCGTGCGCCTGGCGGCTGCGATCACCCTGGGTGGCCTCGCGATCGCCGGTGCGCTAGGGGCGACGGGCCTCGCGCCCCACGGCTGGCTGCCCGTCGCTGCGCTGGCCGCGGCGTCGGTCACGTGCCTACGACCTGGCTGGGGCGTGCCGGTCTGCCTGCTGGTCCTCGGCACCACGCTCCTGGTCGACACCACCGCCTGGGTGCACACCGTGTCGGTCGCGGCGACCGTCGCCGCGGCCTCGTTGGCAGGGTGGAGGACGTCGTGGCGCCTCGCGGCGTTGGCGCCCGTGGTCGCCTACGGGGTGGCGCGGGTGGCGCTCGGGGGTGCGGACACGTTGCACGACATGGCAGGTGTCGCCGGCGGTGTGCTGGGTGCCACCCTCGTGGCGCTGGCACTCCAGGACTACCTCTACGTGCTACGTCGCTCGACCTCCGACCAGCGGCGGCTGGCCTCCGAGCGGGTCGAGATCGGCCCCGGGGAGCGGGCCGCGCTCGCCCGCGAGCTGCACGACCAGCTCGGGCACCAGCTGTCGCTCGTCGCGCTCCAGGTCAACGCCGTCGACCACGTCCGCGACCCGGCGCAGCTGCGTGAGGCCCTGGGACGGATCGACACGATTCTCGCCACGGCCGCCGGGGAGCTGACGGTGCAGCTGTCGGTGATGGACGCCGCACCCGCCAGCCCGGCTGCTTCGGGACCGATGGTCACCCCGTCGGTCGTCGCCCGGCTGATGACCGAGAGGCTCGTCGAGCACGACCACGAAACCTCGCTTGTCGTGGACCCCGCCGCCGACGAGCTCGACCCGACCACTCGCCTGACAGTCGTACGGGTGCTGCAGGAGGCCACCACCAACGTGCTGCGCCACGGAGACCCGGGAGTGCCCGTCCACGGCGGCGTCAGCCTCACCGACGCCGAGGTCTCGGTGACCGTCTCCAACCCGGTGCCCACCGGCGCGGGGCGGCTCTCCGTGCTGTCCAGCGGCTACGGCCTGCGCGGCATCCGCGAGCGCGCCGACGCGTCCGGTGGCACCTTCTCCGCAGGGGTGGTCGGCCCCGACTGGCGCGTGTCGGTCGCGCTGCCGATCGATGCGGAGCAGGTGAGTCTGTCGGCGAGCAGGGACCGGGTCTGACGGACGCTACTGCTGCTCGACGGGCTCGGGCGCCGACCGTCGGCGGGCGAGCCCGATCGCGGCGCCGACCAAGGGGAGCACCAGCAGTGCAGCGGCACCGCGATCGGTGCTGAGGCTCACGCTCGAGCCCTCCGCCGACCTCGACCTCGTCACGCTGACCATGTCGAGGCCCAGCACCCCCGCGGTGGCCGATCCGTCCGACGCCGAGGAGGCCTTCGTCGATGCGAGGGCGACCAGGACCACCCAGGCGGCGATCGCGGCCACGAGCCCCAGGGCGATCCAGCGCCACCACCGGGGAGAGTGGGTGGGCTGCAGGATGTAGGAGCTGGTGGGGTGCGACATGGCTGTCTCGCTCTCGTGGTCGGTGGGTTCGATGGGGTGGGGTGGGGGTGGGGTGGGATGGGGTGGGGTGGTCAGGCACGGTGCTGCTGCCAGAGCCGTTCGTCGAGGGCGCGCACCACCACCAGGCTCACCGCGACGGCGAGGACGGTCGCGAGGCCTGTGGCCGGCACGGTGGGTGCTCCGTTCGGGTCGGCGGGGAGCACGCGCAGCAGACCGAGGAGGGCGCTCATCACCACGACGGTGACGACCACCTCGGCCGAGGAGTTGGTGGCCGTCGGCCGGAACCAGGTGACCGCGAGGAGCGAGGCCGCCGACGCCGTCAGGCAGCAGAGCACGGCGACCGCGGCGGGGCGGGCTCCTTCCGAGATCGCGACGCCCGCGCCGGTGATCGCCATCAGCGGAAGGCTCAGGACGACGCCCACCACGAGGTGGGGTACGGCTGTGCTCGCGGGCCGCTGACCCAGGATCCAGTCCACGGGGAGCGGGCCGCTCAGCAGGCGAACCTGCGCCACCACCCCTGCGCAGAACAGGGCCCCGAACAGCGTCAGTGCGCCGGGGACCTGGAGGCTCGACCAGACCTGTCCACCGCCCGCGAAGAGGACGGTGAGGGTCGTGCCTGCGATGATCTGCGAGCGCACGCGTGGGCTCCGGGACGCCCGCACGAGCAGTGCCGCTGCCGTGGGCGACGGGTCGAAGGCGTGCTCACGCCAGGCCGTGCTCCCCTCGGGGAGGTCGGGGAGGTGCGAGATGAGCTCGTACGCCGCCAGCGCAGCGGCTGCTGCCAGGGCGGCGCAGAGCGCCGGCTGCAGGGCGGTGCCTGGCTCGAAGAGGAACACGGCCGGCCACACGAGGGGGAGCCGGCCTGCGGGAAGGGAGCCCTCGACGAGCGCTCGGAGGCTCGCGCCGGTGGCGAGGAACCACACCAGCCACAGGGCGACAACGCCGGCCGGGAGCAGGGCCGGACGGTGGAGGACGCGGGCGAGGTGGCCCGAGACGGACGCCAGCGCGGCACCGACGACGGTGCCGCTGGCGAAGCCCGCCAACGCGGTGACCAGCGCGGCCGCCACCGGCACGTCGGTGCTCCGGGCGAGCACCACCGCCGAGGATGGCAGGAGGAGGGCCGCACACACGCCCTGGACGAGGATCGTGTGGGTGCCGAGTATGGCCCGGAGGGCACGCCGCGAGACGGGGAAGGCGGTCAGCAGGTCACCGCTGTCGACCTTGAGGCTGCTGAGCACCGTGGCGATGAGGGCCATCGAGCTGATGCAGGCCAGGCCGGCCACCCACCCCCAGGTCACGATCGGGGCGTAGATCCCCTCCAGCGGGTCACGACGCCACAGCACCGTCGCGCCGACCGCCGAGGCGGCGGCGACGATGAGGACAGCCACGACGCACGCGCGGGCGAACCACGATGTCCGTCGGCTCGGCGCGGTCGAGTGGTGCAGCCATCGCACCGCGAGCGACGTCATGCGCACACCCGGAGAAAGGCGTCCTCGAGCGACTCGTGCGGACTCGTGAGCTCGGCGGGCGAGCGCACGTCGAGCGGACGTCCACGGTGGAGCAGCAGCAGGCGCGGCTGCATCCGGTCGACCCACGCGAGGTCGTGCGTGGCTGTCACCACGACGCCTCCGCGGGCGGTCACCGAGCGGATCAGCAGGTCCTCGGCGAGCCGCGCCGACAGCGGGTCGAGGCCGTTGCGCAGCTCGTCGACGATGAGCAGCGAGGGCTCGTGCATCAGCGCGAGGACCAGCTGGAGCTTCTTCTTCATTCCGTGGCTGTAGCTGCGGCAGAGCAGCCGGCCCGGGCGGAAGTCGAGGAGTTCCATGATCTCGTGTGCGCGGCTGGTCACGTCGCGGCGGTTGCCGTCGCGCCTGGCGCACAGCAGCGACACGTGCTCGGCTGCGGTCAGCTCGTCGAAGAGGGTGGAGGTCTCGTCGGGGACGAAGCCGACGTCGGTGAGGTAGTCACGGGTGCGCAGGTCCAGCACCCGTCCGTCGAGCGAGACGTGGCCCGACTCGGGTGACTTCGTGCCGAGCAGCACATTGATGAGCGTCGTCTTCCCGCTGCCGTTGGGACCGCAGAGCGCCAGCACCTCGCCGCCGGCGAGGGACAAGTCGACCGGTCCCAGCCGGAACGTGCCGTGACGTGCGGCGAGCTGGTGGATCTCAAGCATGGTGTGCCTCTTCCGGCTGGTCGGTGGTGGTCGGGTCGGACGTGACGGTCGCGGGGCCGCCGCGCTGCAGGCTGCGGCGGATCATCCGACCGTCCGCGGCGAAGGGCAGCAGGCTGAGCAGGTGGGTCGCGGCGAGGAGGGGCGACAACGCGAAGGCCTGGCTGAGCTGCAGGTCGTCGAGCAGGCTGAGCGGCCACAGTGCGCAGGTCGCGATGAAGGTCACCAGCGGGCCTGCGGCGGCCACCCACGGCAGCAGCTCGGGGGGAGTGCCGCGGTGCAGGATCGCCATGCGCCACCCACGGACGACGAGGATCGCGCGGTCGCGGACGTCGCGCGGCAGCACGATGATGTGTCCTAGCTCGTGCCAGTAGAGGCTCCACAGGAGCATGAACGGGAGCACCGCGAGGTAGCCGGTCGCGTCGGCCCGCCACACCAGCGACGTGTGCGGGTGGATGGCGCCGAGGGCCAGGAAGAAGAGTGCTGCGAGCACGGCGTAGACGAGGAGCGGCACGCGCGTGAAGCCGGCGACGGCTCGCAGCAGTCCGGTCGGGGTGCAGCTCCACCGGGCGGCGGACGGCTGAGCCTGCGGGTCCCACCAGCGGCGGGACATCGCGTGCCCCACGAGGCTGCGGGGGGTGAGGCGGGCGGGGCTGCGGCGGACGGCGATGAGGGCGGAGCGGTCGAGCGAGGCGAGGAGGTCGCTGAGGTCGGCCTGTGCCTGGTCCGCGGTCACGTCGTAGCGCCGGTCCACGTGGTCGACCAATGCCTGGAACAGGGCGCCACCGGGACCGGACATCAGATGGACCAGCTCGGCCGCGGTCGGGTTGAGCTCGTGGGCGGTGCCGAGGGCACGATCGGAGAGCACGGCCGGGCTGCCGGGGGTGAGCTCGACGGCCGTCGCGAGGCGCACGGTGTCCGAGACGTCGAATCGCACAGCATCTCCTGCGGGGTGGGTCGGAAGGGGTCCGGGAGACGACCCCGTGCACCGGCGAGCCGGCGACGGGGTCGCCCGGGTGGTGATCAGTCCTTGCAGACCGCCTTGACGTTCACCACGTACTGGGTCGAACAGGACTTCACGCCGCCGTTGCCGACGCACATGAGCTTGCACCACGCCCACATGCCGCCGAACCAGGCGACCATGGCGAGGGGGATCACGAACCAGGCCGGCTGGTTCTCCTCGTGGGACTCGACGGTCTCGAGCGTGACGACGGGCGCCTCGTAGGAGAGAGTGCGCGAGGTGGAAGGAGTTGAGTAGAGTTGTGCCTGCATGACCGATGCCTCCAGTGGTTTCGGTTGTCATGAGGGGTCGGAGTCCAATTCCGGCCCCTCGCCTTGTGTGTGGGGTTGTGCGAGATCGTCCTCCGGGGCTGTGGTTCCGGTCTTCCACCTCACGACCAGTCAAGCCACGCCACGGCGCGACCGACATTCACTTTCGGCCAGTCTTGGCGCCGCTGGCGCCTCGCCACCGGCCTGCCACACTGGAGGGGTGAGCTACCCCTTCCTCAAGGGCCACGGCACCGAGAACGACTTCGTGGTCCTGCCCGATGCCGACGGCACGGTCCACGGCGACCTGTCGGCCGACCGGGTGCGCGCGCTGTGCGACCGGCGCGCCGGCATCGGTGCCGACGGCGTGCTGCGCGCCGTACGTCGTGGAGACGGCTGGTTCATGGACTACCGCAACTCCGACGGCTCGGTCAGCGAGATGTGCGGCAACGGGGTGCGGGTCTTCGCGCGCTACCTGCACGAGCGCGAGGGGGAGCCCTTCCCGATGGAGATCGAGACGCGCGACAGCGTCAAGACGCTGGACAGCGCGGGGGAGGAGTACACCGCCGACATGGGGTCGCCCGAGGTGCTGGGAGAGACGACCGTGACGGTCGACGGTCGGGACTGGCCCGCGCGCCACGTCTCGACCGGCAACCCGCATGCGGTGGTCTTCGTGGACAACCTGGCGCAGGCCGGCGCGCTGCACGAGGAGCCGCAGCACGACGACGCCATCTATCCCGACGGTGTCAACGTCGAGTTCGTGGTCCGCCGTGGCGAGCACCACGTCGCGATGCGGGTGCACGAGCGGGGAGCCGGGGAGACCCGCTCCTGCGGCACCGGCGCCTGCGCCGTGGCGGTCGTGACGGCCCTGGCCGACGACGCCCCCCGCGGCACGACGTACCGGGTCGACGTCCCCGGGGGGACGCTGCGGATCGTGTGGACCGCCGACGACCGGCTGCTGATGACCGGGCCGGCCGTGCTGGTCGCCGAGGGCCAGACCGACCTCTGATCACCGGCTGGAATAGCATCCAGCACCATGGACATCACCGGCTCCACTGCCATCGTCACCGGCGGCGCCAGCGGCATCGGCGCCGCGGTCGCTCGAGCCCTCGCCGCGAGGGGCGCCACGGTCGTCGTCGCGGACATCGACGCCGAGAAGGGCGAGTCGCTGGCCCACGAGATCGGCGGCATCTTCGCCTCCGTCGACGTGACCAGGACCGAGCAGGTCGCCGCGGCGGTCGAGGCGGCCGCCGAGATCGCGCCGCTGCGCGCTTGCGTCAACTCGGCCGGCATCGGCTGGGCCCAGCGCACCATCGGCCGAGACGGGCTGCTCGAGTCCGCACACGACCTGGGTGCGTTCCGCAAGGTCGTCGAGATCAACCTCATCGGCACCTTCGACATGACCCGTCAGGCTGCCACCGTGATGAGCCGCAACGAGCCCGACGCCGACGGCCAGCGCGGCGCCATCGTCAACCTCGCCTCCGTCGCCGCCTTCGACGGCCAGATCGGCCAGGCCTCCTACTCCGCGTCGAAGGGCGGCGTCGTGGGCATGACGCTGCCGGTGGCGCGCGACCTGTCCGCCGCCGGGATCCGTCTCAACACCGTCGCTCCGGGACTCATCGACACCCCGATCTACGACGCGTTCCCCGACCCGGAGGAGTTCAAGGCCAACCTCGGCGCCAACGTGCTGTTCCCCAAGCGCCTCGGCCACGCCGAGGAGCTGGCCAGCATGGTCGTGGAGTGCCTGACCAACTCCTACATGAACGGCGAGACCGTCCGCGTCGACGGCGGCATCCGGATGCCGCCCAAGTAGCTCCCCGCTCGGGGGCTCGCACCACTGATTCCACTGGTCTAGTCCGAACGTCCACAGTTGGGTAACCCCGCCACGCCCACCCGGTGCGGGAGGGCACCGTGGACGGAAGGAACAGACCTCTCATCCAGCCTGTGGGGGCAAACGATGATGAACATGGTGGAGCCGCGTGGACCGGCGGACCTCGATGGTGTCGAGCGCACTGACTCGACCCAGGACGGTGAGCTGACGACCCTCATCCGGCGCTGGATGGCAGCCGGGACCAGGGTGCAGGAGCGAGTGCGACGCGAGAGCGTCCTGCAGATCGCGCCCGACCCGGAGGACGTGGCGCCCGCACCTGACGAGCCGGCGCCCGGCGGACCCGAGACGACGTACGTCGTGGGCACGCCGCTCGCGGACGACCCGCTCGCGGACGACCCGCTCGCGGACGCGTCGCTCGCGGACGACCCGCTGGCGGACGACCTGCTGGCGGACGACCCGCTCGAGGACGCGTCGGAGGTCGCCCTGCCGGCGTGCGAGGAGCTCAGGCCGCTGCGCGTCCCGGCGCTGCCTCAGCGCGCCACCGGCGCGGAGACCGAGCAGGTGCACCGGGTGGCGTTGCTGATCGACGCCCGTCGGGTCTCGGCCGACGTGGCCACCGTGCTGCTCGCCCGGCTGGGGCAGCGCGGCTCGGTGAACGTGTGCCGGGCCTACGCAGACTGGAGCCGGTCCGAGCTCGGCGACTGGGTCGGGCAGATGCGCCGCGAGGGCTTGCACTCCTTCCACCACTTCTCCGACCAGGACGACCAGGCCCTCGTCGCGATGGCCATCGACGCGGTCGACATCGCCCGCGACGCGGCGGTCGACGAGGTGGTCATCGCCGGGGACCTGACCTCCGCCCTGCCGCTGGTCCATCGCCTCCACGCCGCCGGCGTGCGAGTCGTGGCGGTCGGCCCCGGGCACACGCCCCATGACGTGCGGGCGGCGTGCCACGAGTTCATCGACACCGCCTCCATCGACGGAGAGCCGATGGTCCCGGCCGGTCGTCACCGCGCCTGAGCGGCTCGGTCTCGTCCGCATCAGGCGGGGCCGACCTGCGGACCGGGTCGGCAAAGCCATTCGCGCAGGTCGCACCCGCGACCTAAACTTGTCGTCATATGACGAACGGACCTGATCTCCCGGCGCCCGACTTCACCCTGCGCGACGCGCTCGACGCCACCCGTGCCTGGGACGACGACGCCATCGAGCTCGACGGCGACCTGGATGCCGGCCTCGCCACGGCCCCGGACGACTTCGAGTCCGGCTACGCCGACGACACGTCCCACGACGAGTGGGACGAGGCCGATCCCGAGGAGCTCACCGTCGGCGCCAAGGAGCTGGCCGAGCGCCACGCCCTGCGCCGCGTCGACGGGCTGCGCACCGAGCTCGAGGACATCACCGAGGTCGAGTACCGCCAGCTCCGTCTGGAGAAGGTCGTGCTCGTCGGGGTGTGGACGGGCGGCACGGTCACCGATGCCGAGAACTCCATGGCCGAGCTCGCGCTGCTCGCCGAGACCGCCGGCTCGGAGGTGCTCGAGGCGATCTTCCAGCGCCGCCACTCACCCGACCCCGCGACCTACATCGGGCGCGGCAAGGTCGACGCGATCCGCGAGATCGTGCAGGCCACCGGCGCCGACACCGTCATCTGCGACGGCGAGCTCGCGCCCAGCCAGCTGCGCAACCTCGAGGACAAGATCAAGGTCAAGGTCGTCGACCGGACCGCGCTGATCCTCGACATCTTCGCTCAACACG
>JBBSOR010000089.1:0-15800 GCA_038259535.1 Propionibacteriales bacterium
AGCCGCTCGGCCTCGGCATCGAACCGGCCGCGGCCGTAGATGGTGGCGACGTCGATGCCGGAGTCACGCAGCCGGTCGGGGATGGGGTCGGCGGCGGTCGCGACGAACTCGACCGAGCACGCAACCTGTCGCTCCGCCCGGACCTGCTGGGCGATCCAGTCGACCGTCGAGTCGACGCGGATCAGGCCGGCCTTCTGCCGGAAGCGCAGCAGCGCGGCACGACCCTTCGCGGTGTTGCGACCGCGTCGGGCGATGTCCATCTCACGACAGAACTCTCCCCAGTCGGTTTCGTAGGCCGTACGCTCCCCCGGCGTGAGCGCGACCGGCATGCCGGAGATCGGCACCGGCCCCCACGGCGCGGCCCGGTGCAGCATGGCCGGGGGCCGCTCCTCGTCGAGCCAGCCGCGGACCAGCTTGAGGTCTGCGGCACGCCGGGCCGGGTCGTCGGTCCATGTCGCGCCGTAGCGCCCCTGCTCCACCCCCACGCCGTGGCGCTCGAGCGCGGTGGCGAACGCGGCCCCCGGCTGCGTGGCGGAGGTCCAGTCCTGCATCGGCTCGTCGAGCACCTGCGCGTAGGCCGGTGCGAGGTAGGGCAGCTCGAGCGGCGTGTGGCCGGGCGTCGCGGTCACAGCGATGACGAACGGCGCCGTGTCGTGCGGGCGCCCGTGACCCGAGATCCGCGCCCAGAGCTTCCATCGCTTCGTCGTCGTACGTCGCAGCGCGTGGGCCTCGTCGGCGATGATCACGTCCCACGCGTGGTCCTTGACCTTCTCCAGCCGGTCCCAGGTGATCACGACCCACTCCAGACCGCCGTCCCCCAGTGCCGTGATGGTGCGGCACCAGTGGCCGATCGTGATGGCAGCGGGTCGGTCGGCGACGACGAGCACGCGTCGCGCACCGCGGAGGTCGCCCACCGCCGTCGCCCCGAGGACCGCGGAGATCGTCTTGCCGACGCCGGGCTCGTCGGCCAACAGGAACTGCCGCCCGCCCGCCACGGCGCGCGCCGCGATCGCATCAGCTGCTTCGAACTGGATCCGTCGGGGCTCGAGCGCATCGGTCGGCTCGGGGTTGGGCGTCGGATCGTCGGGGTTGAGGGTGTTCTCGATGAACCGCCCGAGCGTGTAGGGCCCCGGAGCGTAGGGCGCGAGGTGCGCGGGCAGGGCACGCCCGACGTGGAGGTGGGTCCTGACGGCCGGGTGCCAGGTGGCACCGTCGACCTGCGTCCCGTAGGGCACGTCGAGCACCCAGAGCCGCTCCCCCGGCCCGGCCTCCGGCAACGGCCGTGGCGGCTGCCGGGTCGCGCTCCGGCGCGGGGATCCTCTGCGTCGACGAGGGGTGGGCACCCCCGGACGCTATCTGGGCCCGACCCACGACGGCACCGTGCCGGTCGCGCATCAGCCGAAAGAACGAGATCACCCGCACCAGAGGTCAGGAACCCGAGCCGGCAGACCGATGGCACCGAGCAGACATTCAGTCATCGTGACATCGACAACCCGATGAGAGGGAAGAGACCTTGAGCACCACAGCCAACACGCAAACCACGACCACGACCACGACACAGCTGCACGATCCCCCCGCGCCGGTCAGGGCGAAGCTCGCCGCAGCCTGGACCAGCTTCATGTTCTTCTACATCTACGTCGACTACCTCCACCTCTACAAGCCCGGCGTCATCGACGACATCCGGGCCGGCGTCGTGTTCGAGTTCGACATCAATCAGACGTTCGTCGTCACGGCGCTCACGATCGTGGGGATCCCGGCCCTCATGATCCTGCTCTCCATGGCACTGCCCGCCCGTGCGAACCGCCCGCTCAACCTCGTCGTGGCGGCGCTCTGCATCCCGATCGCGGTGTTCAACGTGGTCGGCGAGTCCTGGACAGCCTTCTACGGCCTCGGCGTCGTGGTCGAAGTGAGCGTCCTCGCCTACATCCTCCGTTCCGCCTGGACCTGGCCCCGCACCGCGTCGTAGTGCTCATCAGGCGGCGGGACCGCCAGCAGCAACCGTGTCCACAGGTCGGCCAGCCGCACGGCGTACGTCTGCGGTGTCCAGCCGCGGGCCAGGGCGAGCGCGTAGTACTCCGGAGCGTTCGTCGTCCAGAGCAGGTCAGCGACCTCCTGGACGTCCAGGTCGTCGCGCACCTCCCCGGTGGCGCGGAGGTCCGCGGCCAGCTTGAGCATGTTGTCCGCGCGGCGCTCGGCGATGGCGTCGCGCAGGGCGGCGCAGTCCGGCTCGGTCAGCGCGGCCTGGGCCAGGGAGTCGAAGAGCGGGGCGACCCGGGGCATCACCCGTCCCAGCGCCTCGGCGTACGTCGTGAGCTTGGCCCCTGCGCCCTCCGCTGCGAGCACCGCCCGCACATAGTCGCGCTGCTCGGCCACCAACGGCTCCTCCGAGCCGGCCAGGGCCATGTCGATGACGGCCAGCACCAGCTGGGGCTTGCGTCCCACCACCCGATAGACGGTGTCGACGTTGACTCCGGCCGATGCCGCGATCCCGGCGACGCCTGTCGCGGCGTAGCCCCGCTCGGTGAAATGGTCCCGAGCCGCCCGCAGCACCGCGGTCCGCGTCGCGACCGCCTGCTCGGCGCGCCGGGTGGAGCGGTAGGACCTCTTGACGTCATCGGGCACGAGTCGTCCCTTACATTCATCCGAAGTCGATTCGGATGAATCGAGGTCGTGTCATGGTCGACTCCCCCGGCGTGGTCGTGCGCCGTCCCGGCGAGGGCCCCGCCACCTGGGCCATGGGCTCCCTCTTCGAGCACCTGCTCAGCGCCGAGGAGACCGCGGGCCGCCTCGGCGTCTCGCTCGTCACGCAGCCGCCGGGCATCGCCACGCCACTGCACCGGCACACCCGTGAGGCGGAGGCCTTCCTGGTGCTCGAGGGACGCGTCACCTACCGCGCGGGCGAGGAGACCCACGAGCTCGACGAGGGGTGCTTCATCTACCTGCCGGAGTCGGTGCCGCACGCCTTCCGGATCCGCGGCACCTCCCCCGCACGGTTCGTCGCCTTCACTGCGCCGGGCGGCCTGATGGGCCTCTACGACGAGGTCGGCATCCCGGCCCGCGAGCGACGACTTCCCGGCGTCGACGGACTCCCGCCCGAGGTGGAGATCCCCCGGTGGGCCGAGGTCGGCCCGCGCTACGGCCTCGAGGTCGTGGGTCCGCCCATCGCGGAGTAGCGCTCAGCCGGTCGGGGCCTCGGGCGCGCGGGTGATGTGCATGGCCGCCTCTTCGGCGGAGGCACCGGCGCCGTCGATGCCGACGTCGGTCGCCAGCTCCTGGGAGTCGATGTCCGCCCCCTCGCCCCCGTCGGGCTGCACGAGACGGCCCGAGCGCGCGTCGGCCTCGTCGAGGCCGATCTGCTCGTCGAGGGCGTTCTCGTCCTCGCTGTCGGTCTCCTCCGGCTCCGCGTAGGGGTCGACGTCGGGCTCCTCCTCGGCCAGCTTCTCGTCGAGCGACTCCCCCTGGAGGCGCTCGGCCTCGGTCGGGTAGTCGTCGTAGCCCTTCGGCGGACGGTCGGGCGGCGAGTAGCCGCGGTCGAGCACGTCGGTGAGGTCGCCGTCGTCCAGGGTGTCACCCGGCTGCAGCTGGTCCTCGTCGTCGACGGACATGTCGCCGTAGGTCTCGCGTTCCTCGCTCATGCCTATTGCCTACCGGCTGGGCGGCGACAGGACAAGGGCCGGACGTCCCCAGGGGTGGAGGTCCCGACGGGTGAGCCTCAGCCGAGCTCGCGCTCCAGGGCGTCGGTGAGGAGCGCGACCAGGGCCTCGGTCTGGATGTTGGCCGAGGACGAGACCTCCGCGTCCGAGCCGTCGAGCGCACGCGCCGCGAGGCCGGCCTTGGAGTCGATGAGCTCGGCGATCCGGGTGTCGATCGTCTGCGCGGCGATGATCCGCCACGCGGTGACCGGGTCGCTCTGCCCGATGCGGTGCACGCGGTCGATCGCCTGGGTCTGCTCGGCGTCGGTCCACGAGAGCTCGGCCAGCACGACGTTGGAGGCCACCTGCAGGTTGACGCCGACCCCGGCCGCGGCCAGCGAGCAGACGATGACCTGGACGTCGGGATCGTTGACGAAGGACGTGATCGCCTTCTCGCGCGCCTTGGCCGACTGGTCGCCCCGGATCGAGGTGTGCTTGATGCCCCGGCGGGTGAAGGTCTCCTCGGCGACGTCCATGACGTCGATGTGTCGCGCGAAGAAGACCACCTTGCCGACGTTGCGCGCCAGCTGGGCGGCGTAGTCGGCCGAGAGCCCGGCCTTGGCCCGGCCGATGCGGCGGAACATCGAGAAGACGTTCTCCCCCGAGGTGCCGGAGTCCATCTCCTCGCGCTCCCACGTCGCGACCCGGCGCACGAGCTCATGGTCGATGCCGTCGACGACGGAGCCCGTACGACGGGTCTCCAGCGCGGCCCTGTAGCGCTCGACCAACCTGCGGGCGAGCTCCTTCTCGGCCGAGCGGATCGAGCGGGCGTCCTCGTCGTCGAGCTCGACGGGGATGTCGGCGATGCGGCGCGCGGGGATGTCGGCGGCCACATCGACCTTGCGGCGACGCACGATGCCCATGTCGATCACGGCCTTGCGGGCCGCGGGATAGAAGGAGTGGTCGGCCGGGGTCAGCTCGCTCTCCTCCAGTGACTCCATCAGGCGCGCGGTGGGCTTGTGGTCGTCGATCCAGCCCAGGAACTGCCAGATCGCGCGGAAGTCCTCGATGTCGTTGATGAGGGGGGTGCCGGTGAGCGCCATCAGGAGCGGGCGGGCGGTCCGGGCGCGCAGCCGCTCGGAGAGCTCGAGCACGTGGCGCGAGCGCTGTGAGGTCTTGTTCTTGATGAAGTGCGCCTCGTCGACGACCATGGCGCCGAATCCGAAGCTGCCGAGCCAGCCGGCGTGCCGGTCGAGGATCTCGTAGTTGACGATGATCACGTCGGCGAAGGCGTCGACCTGGTCGCCGTCACCGTGGATCACGGTGGCGCGGCGACGCGGGGTCCAGCGCTCGGTCTCGCGGGCCCAGTTGGTCTTGACGACGTTGGGGCACACCACGAGCAGCGGGAACGCGTTGGCCGCCTGCGCCGCGAGCAGCGCCTGGGCGGTCTTGCCCAGACCGGGCTCGTCTGCCAGCAAGAAGGTGCGGTGCCCCTCCGCGGCCGAGGCGATCATCCGGGCCTGGTGGGGCATGAGCTCGAGCTTGCCGGGGGCCTTGAGCGAGATGGCCTCGGGCAGCTCCATGCAGGACGACGAGCCGCCGAGCTCGAAGGAGCGGAACAGCGGGCCGAGCAGCTCCCACGTGGCCAGTCGTCCGAGGGTGCTGCGGCTCTCCCGGCCGATCTCGAAGTCGGGCGTCAGGAAGGGATTGGCGAGCTGGTGCTGCACCACGGACTGCGGGACGACCTTGCGCTCGAGGACGCCGGGGCCGGACTCGTCGTCGGGCTTGGGCTCGTCGGGCACGGACTCGATGCCCGCCTTGCGCAGCAGCTCCAGACGCAGGTCCCGTGCGCTGTCGGTGACCCGCGACTCCTCGGACAGCAGCCCGAACAGGGAGGGGTCGCGCGTGGCGGTCTTGGCGAGGATCGTGGCGATCCCGTCGAGACGCTTGAGCTCGTCGGCCTTCTGGGCGTCGCTCAGCTCGCTCGAGGCGCGCACGTCGGTGCGGTGCTCGCGCGCCAGCAGGGCGACCACCTGGAAGCGCACCCGCTGCCCGGGCGCCAGCGGCCCCCGCTGGACGGCGGACTCGAGCTCGCGCACGGCCCGGGCCAGGACGGGGACGATGCCCTCGTTGTCCTTGTGGCGGGCGTGCGCAGGGGTGCGGCGGTTGCCGCGTGATCGCTGGCGCTGAGCCAAGGTGTCCTCCGGGACTGGGTACGCGTCGCAGAGCAGGCGAGCCTGGGTCGGCGCTGACCTGCACACCACGGCGTAGAGGTTGGAGCGATGCGTCGTGGTCGTGGCCGGTGGATCATGGCTGATCAGTTCGGCACGACGTCGGGACGCTGCACCCACTGTAACCCCCGCGTGGACGATGGCGGCAAATACCCGACCACGGGCGTGGCTCAGCGCGCCGAGCGGTGGTCGACGATGCGGCGCATCTTGCCGACCGACCGCTCGATGGACGCCACGTCGACGACCTCCACCGCGACCCTCACCCCGATCGTGTCCTTGACCCGCTGGGTCAGCTCGGCCTGCGCCGCGGCCGCCTCGTCCGGCGTCGTGTGCTCGCGGCGCTCGACGCGGACGGTCAGGCTGTCGAGGTTGCCGCGCCGCTCGAGGTGGCACTGGAAGTGCGGCGAGAGCGTCGGCAGGCCGAGGACGATCTCCTCGATCTGGGTGGGGAAGAGGTTCACGCCGCGCAGGATGATCATGTCGTCGGTGCGACCGGTGATCTTCTCCATCCGGCGCATGCTGCGGGCCGTTCCCGGCAGCAGCCGGGTGAGGTCGCGGGTGCGGTAGCGGATGACCGGCATCGCCTGCTTGGTCAGCGTGGTGAGGACCAGCTCGCCCTCCTCCCCGTCGGGCAGCACCTCGCCGGTCACCGGGTCGATGATCTCGGGGTAGAAGTGGTCCTCCCACACGTGGAGGCCGTCCTTGGTCTCGACGCACTCGCTCGCCACGCCCGGCCCGATCACCTCGGACAGGCCGTAGATGTCGACGGCGTGCATGTCGGTGCGCTCCTCCATCTCCCGACGCATGTCGTTGGTCCACGGCTCGGCGCCGAAGATGCCGACCTTGAGCGAGGTGGAGCGCGGGTCGACGCCCTGCGCCTCGAGCTCGTCGATGATCGAGAGCATGTAGGACGGGGTGACCATGATGATGTCGGGCTCGAAGTCGAGGATCAGCTGCACCTGGCGCTGCGTCATGCCGCCCGAGACCGGCACCACCGTGCAGCCGAGACGCTCGGCGCCGGCGTGCGCGCCGAGCCCACCGGTGAACAGGCCGTAGCCGTAGGCGTTGTGCAGGATCATCCCCCGGCGACCGCCCGCTGCGCGGATCGATCGCGCCACCACCTCGGACCACATGTCGAGGTCGTCGCGGGTGTAGCCGACGACGGTCGGCTTGCCGGTCGTGCCGCTGGAGGCGTGGAGGCGGACGACGTCCTCGCGCGGCACCGCGAACATCCCGAACGGGTAGTTGTCCCGCAGCGTGGCCTTGGTCGTGAACGGCAGTCGGGCGAGGTCGGCGAGGGACCCGATGTCGTGCGGCCGGACGCCGGCCTCGTCGAACGCCCGACGGTAGTGGGCGACGTTGGCATAGGCGTGGCTCACCGACCACCGCAGCCGCTCGAGCTGGAGCGCACGCAGCTCCTCGACCGGTGCGGTCTCGATCGGGTCCAGGTCGCCGGGCTGGGGGGTCAGGTCGAGCACGGTGTCGTCCTCCGGTTCATCGTCGGGCTCGTGGGAAGGTGTCTCCATGTCGGAGAGACCGGAGGGCGCGGGGCGTCGGGGTCGGCCGGGACACGACCAGCGGGCCGTCCTGCGGGTGGCGGTGGACCTGTTCAACCGCCAGGGCTACGACGCCACCAGCGTGGGCGACGTGGCGCGGGAGCTGGGGCTGACGAAGTCGGCGATCTACCACCACGTCACCAGCAAGGAGCACCTGCTCCAGAGCGCCGTCGACGAGGCGCTCGACGCGCTGACCGAGGCGCTCGACGTCGTCTCCGCGACCGAGGGACTCGACGCCGAACAGCGCCTGCGCGCCGCCGTACGCACGAGCGTGACGGTGCTGGTCGGCCACCTGCCGGCAGTGACGCTGCTGCTGCGGGTGCACGGCAACACGCCCGTCGAGAAGGCCGCGCTGGCCCGGCGCCGCGGCATCGACGAGCGACTCGCCGACATGGTCCGCGAGGCGGTGGACGAGGGCGTGCTGCGCGCCGACCTGGACCCGCTGGTGATCAGCCGGCTGCTCTTCGGCATGGTCAACTCGCTCGTCGAGTGGGTGCGCCCCGGCCTCGACGCCGAGGCGATGGCCGACGCGGTCACCGCGCTGGCCTTCGACGGGCTCACCCACGGGGCCCGCTCCGGTCCGGCAGCACCCGGCTCCGGCCGCGGAACTCGGCGATGACCTCACCGACCTCGGCGTCGTCGGCGCGCACCGTGACGTCGTAGATCCCCGACCGGCCGCGGAGCGACACCTCGCGCGCCTCCGCGTGGAGTGTCTGGCCGAGTCGCCCCGGGGACAGGAAGTCGACCGAGAACCCCGCGGCCACCGTCACCGGGCCGCGTGAGTTGCAGGCGAGGGCGAAGGCCGAGTCGGCCAGGCTTGCGATCAGGCCGCCGTGGCACAGGTCGTGGCCGTTGACCATGTCGGCCCGGACCAGCATGGACACGCGCGCCCGACCGTTCGAGACGTCGTCGGCACGCATGCCGAGCATGGCGCTCGCCGCGTCAGCGGCCCACATCGCGCGGGCAGAGCCCGTCGAGTCGTCCACGGCCGGCCTAGGCGTCGAAGTCGACGGTCACGGAGGGGCTCACCGGGAAGGACTGACAGGTCAGCACGAACTGCTGCTCGACCTCGGCCGGCTCGAGGGCGTAGTTGCGCACCATCTCGACCTCGCCGTCGACGACCTTCGCCCGGCAGGTGCCGCACACCCCGCCCTTGCACGCGAACGGCAGGTCGCTGCGCACTGCCTGCGCAGAGTCGAGCAGCGTCGTGTCGCGCGGCATCGCCGTGGTCGTCGTGCGTCCGTCGAGGACGACGGTGACCTCGCTCGTCACGCCCTCGACCACGCGGTCGGCGTGGCGCAGCGTGGGCGGCGGCTCGTCGACGAAGAAGAGCTCGAAGTGGATCTTCTCCGGCGGCACCCCGAGCTCGGCCAGCACGGCTCGGGAGTCCTCGATCAGTCCCAGCGGCCCGCACAGCCAGACGTGGTCCACGGCACCGAGCGGCACCTTGAACGGCAGCAGCCGCCGCAGGCGGTCAGCGTCGAGTCGCCCCGAGAACAGCTCGACGTCGCGCGGCTCGCGCGAGAGCACGTGGACGAGGTCGAAGCGCGGGCCGTGGACGTTCTTGAGGTCGCTGAGCTCCTCGGCGAACATCACCGACGTGGTCTCCCGGTTGCCGTAGAGCATCGTCACCGAGCTCGCCGGGTTGGCCAGCACCGAGGCGGCGATCGACAACATCGGGGTGATGCCGGAGCCCGCCGCGATGCAGAGGTGGCGTCCGGCCAGAGCCGGCTCGGCGCGGAAGCTGCCCGAGGGCGCGGCGACCTCGACCGTCTCCCCCGGTGCGACCTGGTGGATCAGCCACGAGGAGAACATGCCGCCCGGGATCTCGCGGACCCCGATGCGCGGGGCCGCGCCGGCGGGGGCGCAGATGGAGTAGGTCCGGCGGTGCTCGACGCCGTCGACGACCCGGCGCAGGGTGAGCGACGCCCCCGGCTCGAAGTCGAAGAGCTCGCGGAGGTCGTCGGGGACGTCGAAGGTGACGGCGGCCGAGTCGTCGGTCAGCGGCTCGACCTCGCGCACGGTCAGCTCGTGGAAGGCCGTGGCCATGCCTAGATCTCCTTGAGGTGGTCGAAGGGCTCGAGACAGGACGTGCAGCGGTACTGCGCCTTGCAGGACGTCGACCCGAACTCGGAGACCAGCTCGGTCGCGGTCGAGTCGCACTGCGGACAGCGGACCTGGCGCGCGGTGGGGAGCAGGGTGAGCGGGATGGGCCCGTGGGTCGAGGGCGCCGGGCCGGGGGGCGAGATCCCCGCCGCGGCCAGGGCGGCTCGTCCGGCCGGCGTGATCCAGTCGGTCGTCCAGGCCGGGTGGAGGCTGATGCGCACCTCGACCCGGTCGAAGCCGGCCCCGGTGAGCTCGCGGACCAGGTCGTCGCGCATCGCCGCCATCGCCGGGCAGCCGGAGTAGGTCGGGGTGATGTCGACGACGACGTGGGAGTCCCCCACCACGTCGATGTCGCGCAGCACGCCGAGGTCGACGAGGGTGAGCATCGGCAGCTCGGGATCGGTGACGCGGGAGGCGACGCGGCGCGCGCGCTCGGTCGTCCGACTCATCAGCCTCACCACTGGCCCCGCGGGTGGGTCCGGGCGACCGACTGCATCTCGGCGAGCATCCGGCTCAGCGCCTCGCCGTGCATCCCGTCGCGGCCGGTGCGGCCGAGCACGCCGGAGCGCCGCGCCACCTCGGGGCGGGGGACGTCGGCGGCGCTCAGGACCTGGTCGAGCACCGACTCGGCCGCCGGGCGTACGTCGGCGGGGTCCACGCCCACACCCGAGCCCGCGGCGGCCGCCTCGACCGGGTGGGTGTCGAACATCTCGGGCCACAGTGGCCACAGCGCGTCCAGCGCGGCGAGCAGGCGCGAGCGGGACTCCTCGGTGCCCCGGGCGAGGGTGACGAACCAGCGCGCGGCGTAGTCGCGGTGGTAGGCCAGCTCCTTGACCCCCTTGGCCGCCACCGCGGACAGGACGTGGTCGCGGCTGGTGCGGAGCCGCTCGAAGACCGCCAGCCGCCAGACCGAGAACAGGAGCACCCGCACGGTCGCCTCGGCGAAGTCGCCGTTGACGACCTCCGCGAAGCGGACGTTGCGGAACTCGTGGGCCTCGCGGAAGTAGGCCAGCGCGTCCTCGGGCGGGGCCGGCGACCCCTCGGGCAGCACCGGCACCACCGACGCGTCAGCCTTGGCCGCGCGCGCCAGGAGCAGCCGCGCCTGGCCGAGCAGGTCGAGCGCGATGTTGGACAGCGCGATGTCGTCCTCGAGGTCGGGGGCGTTGCTGGTCCACTCCGCGATCCGGTGTGACATCACGAGGGAGTCGTCGCCCAGCATCAGGGCGTACGCCGCCAGCGCGGGCGCGTCGGTGCCCTCCGGGATGGTGGTGTCCACGCCGGCGAGGGGGTCCTCGAAGTCGGTGCCGAAGGCCCAGTGGGCGTCGTTGACGAGCAGGCCGGAGTAGGCGTTGTCGTGCTCGTCCTCGGGAGCAGTGCGCACGTGGTCCTCCATCACATGTGAGGGACGTTGTCGGGGATGTCGTAGAACGTCGGGTGGCGGTAGACCTTGTCGCCGCTGGGGGCGAACATCGGGTCCTTCTCGTCCGGGCTCGACGCGGTGATGGCGTCGGCGCGCACCACCCAGATGCTCACGCCCTCGTTGCGGCGGGTGTAGACGTCGCGGGCGTGCAGGAGAGCCATCCGGTCGTCGCCGGCGTGGAGCGAGCCGACGTGCACGTGGTTGAGCCCGCGCTTGCCGCGGACGAAGACCTCGTAGAGGGGCCACTCGGGCTCGATGGTGCTCATGATGCGACCACCCCCTGCGTGGCGGCGAAGGCCGTGGCAGCAGCCCTGACCCAGGCGCCGTCCTCGTGGGCACGGCGACGGTGGGCCATCCGCTCGGCGTTGCAGGGTCCGTTGCCCTTGACGCCCTGCATGAACTCGTCCCAGTCGGGCTGGCCGAAGTCGTGGTGGCCGCGCTCGGCGTTCCACACGAGCTCGGGGTCGGGCAGTGTCACGCCCAGCGCCTCGGCCTGCGGCACGGACATGTCGACGAACTTCTGCCGCAGCTCGTCGTTGGTGTTGCGCTTGATCCCCCACGCCATCGACTGGGCGGTGTTGGGCGAGGCGTCGTCGGGCGGACCGAACATCATCAGGGCCGGCCACCAGAAGCGGTCGACCGACTCCTGGACCATCGCGCGCTGCTCGTCGGTGCCACGCATCATCGTGGTGAGCAGCTCATAGCCCTGGCGCTGGTGGAAGGACTCCTCCTTGCACACGCGGATCATGGCGCGGCCGTAGGGGCCGAAGGAGGTGCGACACAACGGCACCTGGTTGCAGATCGCGGCGCCGTCGACCAGCCAGCCGATGCTGCCGACGTCGGCATAGGACAGGGTCGGGTAGTTGAAGATCGAGGAGTACTTCTGCTTGCCCGAGATGAGCATCTCGGTCAGCTCGAGCCGCGAGACCCCGAGGGTCTCGGCTGCGGAGTAGAGGTAGAGCCCGTGACCGGCCTCGTCCTGCACCTTGGCCAGCAGGATCGCCTTGCGACGCAGGCTCGGGGCACGGCCGATCCAGTTGCCCTCGGGCTGCATCCCGATGATCTCGCTGTGGGCGTGCTGGGCGATCTGGCGCACCAGCGTCCTGCGATAGCCGTCGGGCATCCAGTCGCGTGGCTCGATGCGCTCGCTGCGGGCGATCGTCGCCTCGAAGTGCTGCTCGAGCGACTCGGACGTGGTCTCCGTGAGCGTCATCCAACCTCCACCAGATTTACTGACCGATCGGTCTGGTATTAGTGTGTCACCAGTCACTCTGGCACGCAAACACCGAAGGGGACACCGTGACCCGTCTGCTCGAGAGCTACGCCGCCGGCCGCTGGTGGGCCGCCTCCGCCGAGGGCGACCCGCTCCTCGACGCCTCGACGGGCGAGGAGGTCGCCCGGATCTGCAGCACCGGCCTCGACCTCGGCGCGATGGCCCACCACGCGCGCACGGTCGGGGGTCCCGCGATCCGCGAGCTGACCTTCCACGAGCGGGCGCTGCTGCTCAAGGACCTGGCCACGCACCTGAGCGGCCTCAAGGACGAGTTCTACGCGCAGTCGCTGCGCACCGGCGCCACCCGGCGCGACTCGATGATCGACATCGACGGCGGCTTCGGCACGGTCTTCAGCTATTCGTCGAAGGGCCGCCGCGAGCTGCCCAACGACATCGTCGCGTGCGACGGTGACCTCGAGCAGCTCGGCCGCACCGGTGTCTTCCTGGGCCAGCACGTCTACACCTCGCGCCCCGGGGTCGCGGTGCAGATCAACGCGTTCAACTTTCCCGTCTGGGGCATGCTCGAGAAGCTCGCCCCGGCCTTCATCGCAGGGCTCCCGTCCATCGTGAAGCCCGCCAGCCAGACGGCCTACCTGACCGAGCTGGTGGTCCGCCGCATCATCGAGTCGGGCATCCTGCCCGAGGGTTCGCTCCAGCTGCTGTCCGGCTCGGCAGGCGACCTGCTCGACCACCTCGGCGTGCAGGACTCGGTGGCCTTCACCGGCTCCGCGCACACGGCCGGCATCCTGCGCCAGCACCCGTCCGTGCTGCACGGTGGCGTGACGCTGCAGGTCGAGGCCGACTCGCTGAACTGCTCGGTGCTCGGCCCCGACGTGACCTCCAGCGACCCCGAGTGGGATCTCTTCGTCAAGGGCGTCGTCGCCGAGATGACCGCCAAGGCCGGGCAGAAGTGCACCGCCATCCGCCGTGTCATCGTGCCGGCGGGCGTCGCCGACGAGGTGACCGAGGCCATCGCCGCCCGGCTCGCGACGATCGTCGTCGGCAACCCCGGCGACGAGGCGGTCCGGATGGGCCCGCTGGCCTCCCTCGGCCAGCGCGAGGAGGTCCGCAAGGCGGTCGAGACGCTGCGCTCGTCGGCCGACGTCGTCCACGGCGACCCGACCGCGACGTCCGGCGTCTCCGGCCTGGTCTCGGGGGATGCCGAGCGGGGTGCCTTCATGGCGCCGGTGCTGCTGCGCGCCCGGGCCGGTGCGGTCGAGCCCCACGACGTCGAGGCCTTCGGCCCCGTCTCGACAGTGATGTCCTACGACTCCCTCGACGAGGCCGTCGCCCTGGCCGCGCGCGGCAAGGGATCCCTCGTGGGATCCGTCGTCACCCACGACCCGGCTGTCGCCCGCACCCTCGTGCTCGGGCTGGCCCCGTGGCACGGCCGCATCCTGGTCCTCGACCGCGACGACGCGCCCGAGTCCACCGGACACGGCTCTCCCCTGCCGATGCTGGTCCACGGCGGCCCCGGTCGCGCCGGCGGCGGCGAGGAGCTCGGCGGCGTACGTGCCGTGCTGCACCACATGCAGCGCTCGGCGATCCAGGGCTCCCCCGACATGCTCACCGCGATCACCGGACGGTGGACCCGTGGCTCGCAGCGCACCGTCACACCGGAGCACCCGTTCCGCCACTCGTTGGCCACCTTGAAGGTCGGCGACACGATCGCGTCGGAGCCGCGGGTGATCTCCCTCGACGACATCGACCACTTCGCCGACTTCACCGGCGACACCTTCTATGCCCACACCGACCCACAGGCCGCGGCGCAGAATCCGCTCTTCGGCGGGATCGTCGCTCACGGCTACCTCATCGTGTCGATGGCGGCCGGCCTCTTCGTCGACCCGGCTCCGGGCCCGGTGCTCGCCAACTTCGGCGTCGACCACCTGCGCTTCCTCACGCCCGTGAAGGCCGGCGACTCGATCCGGGTGACCCTGACCGTCAAGCAGATCACCCCGCGCTCGTCCGCCGACTACGGCGAGGTCCGCTGGGACGCGCTGGTCACCAACGCCGACGACGAGCCGGTGGCGACCTACGACGTGCTGACGCTGGTGGCGAAGGAAGCCTGAGCTCCCGATAGGTTCGCACCATGGCGAAGAAGTCCTGGGCCGACATGACCCCTACGCAGAAGAAGATCGTCGTCGTGACGGCGATCGCCGAGATCGCGCTGACCACGTGGTGCCTGCGCGACCTGAAGGCTCGCCCGGCCGAGCTGGTCCGCGGGCCCAAGGTGCTGTGGGGACCCGCGATGTCGGTGCAGCCGGTGGGCCCGATCGCCTACCTGGTGTGGGGCCGCAAGCGCTGAGGCTCAGCCGCGGTAGGAGACCTCGCTGCTCCACTGCGACTCTTCGCGCGCGACCGCGGCCCAGATCGCATCGGCGACGAGGGCGGGGGTGAAGACCCCCTCGCGCGACAGCGCACCGTGGACCGTCACCGACACCGCACGGATGCCGTCCGGCGCGAGCCGCTTGTCGAGACTGTGCACGAGGTTGCGCACGCCGGCCTTCTGGACACCGAGCGAGGCGGCCCCCTCCCACGGGTCGTCGGCGGCCACACTGCCGGTGACGCTGATCCGCCCGCCGCGGGACATGAACGGTCGAGCCGCCTGCGCCACGCTCAGCAGGGCACCGACGCCGAGGGCCACGTCCTCGAGCAGCTCGGCCATCGACAGGGTCAGCGGGTCCTTCTCGCGGAAGGCACTGGGGTTGAAGTGCAGGACGTCGATCCGGCCGGTGTGCTCACCGAAGCGGCGTACGGCGTCGCGCGCGGCCCGCTCGTCGGTGATGTCGGCGACGGCATGCCCGACTCGCGCACCGCGCTCCTCGAGGTCGGGCACCAGCTCGTCGAGGACGTGCTGGTGCTGGCCCAGCAGAGCGACGTCGTAGCCCTCGTCCGCGAAGCGGCGAGCGACGGATCCACTCACTCCCGGCCCGGCGCCCACCACGACGATCACAGGTCTGCTCATGGCGCCTGTTCTACCCCAGTCACCCACGCGGGTCAGGGCCGGTGGGGGTGCTCGTCGGTCTCGTCGCCGGGGATCGCGTTGGGGCCGGTGGCACCCTCCTGGACCTCGCCCGACTCGCCCTCGGGCTGTCCGGCCACGGAGTCGCCGGAGCTCACTGCCTCCGGCTCACCCCCGGCGACCGCGAGCTCCGAGACCTGGCCGTCCTGCGCGGCGGTCGTGTCGGTGGTGCTGGTGTCGTCGTGGTCCTGCGTCATGCGGGGCTCCTCCAGGTGGTTGTGCCTCCACACAACCAGCACGGTCCCACCTGGAGGCTCACCTGAGCGGGTGGTGGCGCCCGGGGCGACTCGGCTCAGCGCCAGCCGAGATCGGGCGCAACCTGGGTGAGCACGGTCTCCAGCAGGTGGGCGTTGTAGTCCACGCCGAGCTGGTTGGGCACCGTGAGCAACAGGGTGTCGGCGGCGGCGACGGCCTCGTCCTCGGCCAGCTCCTTGACCAGGATCTCCGGCTCGGCGGCGTAGGTCTTGCCGAAGACGGCGCGCAGGTCGGCCTCGATCTGGCCGAACTGGTCCTGGCTGCGTCCCTCGTGCCCGAAATACATCCGGTCGAGGTCCGTGGTG
>JBBSOR010000090.1:0-15729 GCA_038259535.1 Propionibacteriales bacterium
ACCGAGAGCGGCGACTCCTCCGTGTTGGAGCTGGTCGAGCGGGAGGTCCCGGAGCCGGGTCCGGGAGAGGTCCGGGTGCGGATCGTCCGCGCCGGGGTCAATCCCACGGACTGGAAGTTCCGCGCCGGTGGCATGGGGGAGTTGGCCTTCGCCGAGATCGTGCCCGGTCAGGACGGTTCTGGCGTGGTCGATGCCGTCGGCGCTGACGTCACTGACCTGACGGTCGGCGATCGGGTGTGGACGATGTTGGCCCAGCACACCCGCCCCGGCGGGACGGCGCAGGAGCAGGTCGTGCTCCCCGTCGCCAACGTCGCATCGCTGCCCGACGCGGCGTCGTACGACGTGGGAGCCGCGCTCGGCGTCCCGGCGGTGACCGCCCACCGGGCGCTGACCACCTCCGAGGACGGTCCGGCCCGGCTCGCCCCCGGCGCACTCGCCGAGATGACGGTGCTCGTCGCGGGCGGAGCGGGCGCGGTCGGCAACGCCGCGATCCAGCTCGCCCGGTGGGCCGGCGCGAGGGTCATCAGCACGGTGAGCAGTGAGGACAAGGCCGCCCTCGCGAGCGCAGCCGGTGCCCACCACGCGGTGAACTACCGCGAGGGCGACACGGTCGCGTCGATCCGGGAGCTTGCGCCGGACGGGATCGACATCGTCGTCGAGGTGGCGCCTGCGCAGAACCTGGCGCTCGACGTCCAGGTCATCAAGCCGCGCGGGACGATCGCGATCTACGCCAACAACGGTGGCGACGAGGTGGGTCTGAGCGTGCGTGAGACGTTCTCGACCAACGCCCGCTTCCAGTGGGTGCTCCTCTACACGGTCGGCCGATCAGCGCTGCGCGCAGCGGCCGAGGACATCACCGCCGCGGTCGCCGCGGGCGCGCTGGGCGTGGGTGAGGACCGGGGTCTCCCCGTGCACCACTACCCGCTCGAGCAGACCGCCCACGCGCATGCCGCGGTCGAGGACGGCATCGTCGGGAAGGTCCTCATCGATGTGACCGACGGGTGAGGGTCCGCTCGTCCCGGCCGCCGTCGAGGGGGGTGGGACACGCCTTCGGAGAACGAGTCCCGACACACATCTTGCGCGTGTGACTTCACGGACGCGTGCTGGCCTGACAGGCTCGGTGGGTGCCCTCAGCATCGGTCCACCCCAGCCCTGTCCGGTTCTCCCGCATCGCGGTCGTCAACCGGGGCGAGGCGGCCATGCGATTGATCCACGCCGTGCGGGACCTCAACTGCGAGGGGACGGATGCTCCCGTCGAGGTGGTGGCGCTCCACACCGATGCCGAGCACGCCGCGATGTTCGTGCGTGAGGCCGACGTGGCGTACTCGCTCGGACCCGCCTCGGCGCGCCCCTACCTCGACCTCGCGGTGCTCGAGCGGGCGCTCGTGGAGACCGGCGCGGATGCGGCGTGGGTGGGCTGGGGCTTCGTGGCGGAGGACCCGGCGTTCGTTGACCTGTGCGACCGCCTCGGGGTCACGTTCATCGGCCCGAGCGCGGAGGCCATGCGCACCCTCGGCGACAAGATCGGATCCAAGCTGATCGCCGAGGAGGTGGGGGTCCCGGTCGCCCCGTGGAGCCGCGGTGGGGTCGACACCCTCGAGGACGCGTTGGCGGCGGCGGATCGCGTGGGCTACCCGTTGATGCTCAAGGCGACCGCGGGCGGTGGGGGCCGCGGCATCCGGATGGTGGCCGGGCCGGCGGACCTCCAGGACGCCTACCAGCGCACCCGGGACGAGGCCGCGCGTGCCTTCGGCAGCGGTGTGGTGTTCCTCGAGAAGCTCGTCACCGGCGCCCGGCACGTGGAGGTCCAGGTCATCGCCGACAGCCACGGGCACGCCTGGGCGCTGGGCGTGCGCGACTGCTCGGTCCAGCGGCGCAATCAGAAGGTCATCGAGGAGTCGTCGTCGCCGCTGCTGGACCAGGCGCAGACCGATGAGCTGAAGGCCTCGGCCGAGCGGCTCGCGCTCGCCGTCGGCTACGTCGGCGCCGCGACGGTCGAGTTCCTCTACCACCCCGGCGAGCGCACCTTCGCGTTCCTCGAGGTCAACACGCGGCTCCAGGTCGAGCACCCCATCACCGAGGCCACCACCGGGATCGACCTCGTGAAGGCGCAGCTGCTCGTCGCCTCGGGTGGGCGACTCGAGGGCGAGAAGCCCGGCGAGATCGGCCACGCCGTCGAGGCCCGCCTCAACGCTGAGGACCCCGACCGCGACTTCGCCCCGTCCCCGGGGAGGATCGCCCTCCTCGCCCTGCCGGCGGGCCCGGGGATCCGCGTCGACACGGGCGTCGGCACGGGCGACTCGATCCCCGCCGACTTCGACTCGATGATCGCCAAGATCATCGCCGTCGGCTCGACCCGCCAGGAGGCGCTGGCCAGGCTCCGCCGGGCCGTCTCCGAGACGACCGTCGTGATCGACGGAGGCACCACCAACAAGAGCTTCATCCTCGACCTGCTCGCCCAGCCCGAGGTGACCCACGGCGGCGGAACCGGCTGGGCGGACACAGGCTGGATCGACCGGGTCCGTGGGGAGGGCCGACTGCACTCCCACCGGCACTCCGGTGTGGCCCTGGTCGCCGCCGCGATCCACGCCTACGAGGACGAGGAACGGCTGGAGATCGAGCACCTGCTGGAGACGTCGCGCGGAGGTCGTCCCAACGTCCAGCACGAGGTGGGTCGCGGCATCGACCTCAAGCTGCGCGGCACGACCTACACCGTGACGGCGCTGCGCACCGGACCGCACCGTTTCCGGGTGGCCGTCGCCGCCGGCGACGCCTCGCAGGTCGTCGACGCCCAGGTCCAGCGGATCGACACCTTCCACAGCACGCTCACCGTCAGCGGGCAGCGCTACCGGCTGGTGACCGCGACCCACGGACCTGTGCAGCTCGTCGAGGTCGACGACGTCACCCACCGGGTGACCCGCGACGAGGGCGGCATGCTGCGCTCGCCGGCACCGGCACTGGTCGTCGCGACACCGGTCGGCGAGGGCGACCTGGTCGAGGCGGGCAGCGCCGTGCTCGTCCTGGAGAGCATGAAGATGGAGACGGTGCTCCACGCACCGTTCTCCGGCCGGGTGCGAGAGATCCTGGTCAAGATCGGCAGCCAGGTGGAGAACGGCGCACCGCTGCTGCGCATCGAGCCCGTCGACGACGGGGCCGAGGCGGGTCCCGACGAGTCCGCGGGCAGTGCCGGACCGGACCTCGAGCTGCCCGAGTCGGCGCCCGAGGCTGCCGCGAACGCGCGGGTCGACGAGGCCCTGGGCGACCTGCGCGCGATCATGCTCGGCTACGACAGCGACCCGGACACGGAGCGAGCCACCCTGACCGGCTACCTGACCGCTCGTGAGGAGGCGCGCGCCGAGGGTCACGACGTGCTGAGCGGCGAGCTCGAGCTCCTGCGGATGTTCGCCGAGCTGGCTGAGCTGAGCCGCAACCGCCCCGGCGGCGAGGAGGAGCACACCGAGCTGCGCGTGCACAGCTCTCGCGAGCACTTCCACACCTTCCTGCAGAGCCTCGACCTCGAGCGGCACGGTCTCGGCGAGCAGTTCCGCGACCGGCTGGTCGCGGTGCTGGCGCGCTACGGCGTCACCGAGCTCGACCGGACCCCCGAGCTGAAAGAGGCTGTCTTCCGGATCTACCTCGCCCAACGGCGCTCGGCAGCCGACGTCCAGCTCGTCACCAGCCTGCTGCAGGGCTGGATCACCGGGCCGCCTCCGGTGGACGCCGACGCCGACAGCGTGCGCTCGCTGCTCGAGCGCCTGGTGCGCGCCACCCAGCTGCGCTTCCCGATCATCGGCGACCTGGCCCGCAGCATCCGGTTCCGCTGGTTCGACCAGCCGGCGGTCGACGAGGAGCGCTCCAGCGTCCTGACCGGCGTGCGGGGCGAGCTGGTCGAGCTGTCCTCCGACGACGCCCCGGACCGGGCCCGTCGCATCGACGCCCTGGCCGCCATTCCCGAGCAGATCGTCCGGTTCCTCGCCGAACGGCTCGCGCAGGGCATCCCGTCACGGGAGCCCATGCTCGAGGTGCTGGTCCGGCGCCACTACCGCGAGCACGAGCTGCACGACCTGCGGGTCCTGGACACCGACGGCCGCCCCTTCGCCGTGGCCGACTACGTCCTCGACCACGACCGCCCGACCCGGTTGGTGACCACGGCCGGGACGATCGACGAGCTGGGTGACCCGGACGGCGCCCTCGTGCGCGCCATCGATGAGCAGGTTGCGGCCCGCCCGGAGGGCTCCGAAGCCGTGGTCGACCTGTATCTGTCCTGGCCGGGGGAGGACGTCTCCCCGCAGGAGACCAGCGACCGCCTCCGCGCCCTCGTCGGCGACGTCGCCTTCGCCGCGGACATCCGACGGATCGTGGTTGCGGTGACCCGCGGGGCGGACCACGCGGTCGACTACGTCACCCTGCGTCCCGTCGCGGGCCGGACGCCCACCGCGATGGAGGAGGACCGCCTGGTGCGCGGCATCCACCCGATGGTCGGCCGTCGTCTCAACCTGTGGCGGCTCCGGGAGTTTGACGTCGAGCGGCTCGAGGCGCCCGAGGACGTGCTGCTCTATCACTGCACCGCCCCCGGCAACCCGGTCGACCAGCGACTCGTCGCCCTCGCCCAGGTGCGCCAGGTGGCCGTCGTACGCGACGAGCACGGCACGGTCCTGGGGCTGCCGCACGCCGAGCGGGCGGTGGAGAACTGCCTCGAGGCGATCCGCCGCGCCCGCACCGAGCGTCCCGACGGCGCGAAGCTCGACCTCAACCAGGTGTGGGTCCACGTGTGGCCCGTCGTGGACGCCGATCTCGACCAGCTCGGCGCGCTGCGGGACAAGATCACGCCGCTCACCGAGGGCGCGAGCATCGAGGAGGTGCAGGCGCACGGCCGGGTGCCGGGTCCGGACGGCACCCCCCAGCCGATCGTCGTCCGCTTCCGGGGGCGCGTCGGTGGTGGTGCCGCCACGACGATCGACGCCCCGCCCACGGAGCCGCTCAAGCCGCTCGACGACTACGCCTCCAAGGTCCTGCGCGCCAAGCGGCGTGGCCTCGTCTACCCCTACGAGCTCGAGGGCCTGCTCACCGGGACCGGCGGCAGCCTCGTCGAGCACGACCTCGACGACAGCGGCGCACTGGTGCCCGTACGCCGCCCCCGCGGGCTCAACAAGGCGGCGCTGCTCGTCGCCGTGGTCACGACCCCGACCGACCTGCACCCCGAGGGCGTCACCCGGGTCGCCCTCTGCGGTGACCCGACCAAGGCTCTGGGCGCCGTCTCCGAACCGGAGTGCGCCCGGATCATCGCGGCCATCGACCTGGCCGAGCAGATGCGCGTCCCGGTGGAGTGGTTCGCGCTCTCGGCCGGCGCCCGGATCTCCATGGACTCGGGCACCGAGAACATGGACTGGGTCGCCGCCGCGCTCAAGCGAATCGTGGAGTTCACCCAGGACGGCGGCGAGATCAACGTGGTCGTGGCCGGGATCAACGTCGGTGCCCAGCCCTACTGGAACGCCGAGGCGACGATGCTCATGCACACTCGCGGCATCCTGGTCATGACGCCCGACAGCGCCATGGTGCTCACCGGCAAGCAGTCGCTCGACTTCTCCGGAGGCGTCTCGGCCGAGGACAACTTCGGGATCGGCGGCTACGACCGGGTGATGGGCCCCAACGGTCAGGCGCAGTACTGGGCGCCCCACCTGCCCGCGGCGTTCGACGTGCTCATGCAGCACTACGCGCACTCCTACGTGGTGCCCGGTGAGGCCGGTCCTCGGCGAGCACCCACCACGGACCCGTCCGACCGGGACGTCACGTCCTACCCGCACAGCACCCCCGAGAGCGACTTCACCACGGTCGGGGAGATCTTCTCCAGCACCCGCAACCCCGAGCGCAAGAAGGCCTTCGACATCCGCACCGTGATGCGGGCGGTCTCCGATGCCGACCATGCGACGCTCGAGCGATGGGCGGGCATGGCCGACGCCGAGACGGCCGTCGTGATGGACGCGCACCTGGGTGGCTGGCCCGTGTGCCTGCTCGGGATCGAGTCGCGACCGGTGCCGCGTCGCGGCTTCCCGCCCACCGACGGCCCGGACACCTACACCGCAGGCACGCTGTTCCCGCGGTCGTCGAAGAAGGCCGCCCGGGCGATCAACGCGGCGAGCGGCAACCGCCCGCTGGTGGTGCTCGCCAACCTGTCGGGCTTCGACGGTTCGCCCGACTCGATGCGCAGCCTCCAGCTGGAGTACGGCGCCGAGATCGGTCGGGCCATCGTCAACTTCGACGGGCCCATCGTCTTCTGCGTCATCTCGCGCTACCACGGTGGGGCGTTCGTGGTGTTCTCCAAGGCGCTGAACCCGTCCATGACGGTCCTGGCGGTCGAGGGCTCGTTCGCCTCGGTGATCGGTGGGGCCCCGGCCGCAGCCGTGGTGTTCTCCGCCGAGGTCGACAAGCGGGCCGCGGCAGACCCCCGACACCAGGAACTGGAGGCAGAGGTCGCCGCGGCGGAAGGCCCGGAGCGGGCTCGACTGCTGCTCGAGCTGGCGGACCTCAAGACCACGCTGCGCGCCGAGAAGATCAGCGAGGTGGCGGCGGCCTTCGACGGCGTGCACAACATCCACCGGGCGGTGGAGGTCGGGTCGGTGGACGCGGTGATCCACCCGACGGAGCTGCGGCCGCGGATCATCGCGGAGCTGGATCGGGGGATGTCGTCCAGCGAAGTCCATGGAGCCACCTAGCATCGATGCCATGAGCATGCACGATCACGCCCCGGCGCCTGCACGTCCAGCACTCACCGAGGACGTGGACGTCGTGATCGTCGGCGCCGGGGTCACCGGCCTGACCGCGGCCCGACGGCTGCGAGCTGCAGGGAAGCGCGTGGTGGTGCTCGAGGCCCGCGACCGTGTCGGGGGCCGGCTGCTCACCGACGACGTGGACGGGGTCCGGCTCGAGGTCGGTGGCCAGTGGGTCTCGCCCGACCAGAGCGCCTTGCTCCACCTGCTCGACGAGCTCGGGCTCGAGACCTACCCGCGTCACCGGGACGGGGCGTCCGTCTACGTCGGTCTCGACGGCGAACGCCGTACCTTCACCGGCGACGCCTTCCCCGTGCCGGCGACGACGGCGGGCGAGGTCGATCGGCTCACCGTGGAGCTGGATCGCCTCGCCTCCGGGATGGACCCGCTCGAGCCGTGGGCCCACCCCGACGCCGCGAGCCTCGACGCCGCCTCGTTCGCCGAGTGGTTGTCCCGGATGACCGACGACGTCGAGGCGCGGGACAACATCGCGCTCTACGTCGGCTCGGCGATGCTCACCAAGCCGACCCACTCCTTCTCGGCGCTGACGGCTGTGCTGATGGCGGCCAGCGCCGGCTCCTTCAGCAACCTCGTCAACGCCGACTTCATCCTCGACCGGCGGGTCGTGGGCGGGTTGCAGGAGGTGCCGGTGCGGCTGGCTCACGACCTCGGCCCGTCGGTGCGTCTGGGGTCCGCCGTCACCGAGGTCGCCTGGGACGCCGAAGGAGCCACCGTGACCACCGAGGCCGGTGCCTCCAGGGCCCGGCACGTGCTGCTCGCGGTGCCCCCGACGCTCGTCGGACGGATCGCCTTCTCGCCCGCGCTGCCCGCGATCCACGCGCAGATGCGCCAGCACCAGTCGTTCGGGCTGGTGATCAAGGTGCACGCCACCTACGCGACGCCGTTCTGGCGCGACCAGGGTCTCTCCGGAACAGCGTTCAGCCCGTACGCCCTGGTGCACGAGGCGTACGACAACACCAACGAGGACGTCGACGGCGAGACCCGTGGCACGCTGGTCGGGTTCATCTCCGACCTCCGCGCCGACGAGGTGCTCGCCCTGTCCGCCGCGGAGCGGCGCCAGCGGGTGCTCGAGTCGCTGCGCGGCTACTACGGCGACGAGGCGTTGCACCCGGAGGCCTACTACGAGAGTCCGTGGATGGACGACGAGTGGACCGGTGGTGCCTACGCCACCAGCTTCAGCACGGGGGCGCTCACCCGCTACGGCAGGCACCTGCGCGAGGACGTGGGTCCGCTGTCCTTCACCAGCAGTGACGTGGCCGGCCTGGGCTTCCAGCACGTGGACGGCGCCATCCGGATGGGCGAGGCCGCCGCCGAACGCATCCTCACCGACCAGCCGGAAACGATCACCCGGTGGTGACCTGATACCCGGTCGTCGGGCAGATCGCGCTCGGATGCTCCGGTCGGGTCGTCAGCTCGGCCGGGGCGCACCCTTGCGGGCGTAGCGGACCCACGTGATGGCCACGCACATCACCGCCCAGGCGATGCCGACGGAGAAGAACGCGCTGGCGCCGATGGTGGTGATGCCGACCCCGAAGAAGAACGGGCCGAACGCGGCGATCGCAGCGGTCCACCCGATCACACCCCCGGCTTGTCGGCGTTCGAAGATCATCGGCATCTGCTTGAAGGTCGAGGCGTTGCCGATCCCGGAGAACAGGAAGATCGCGAGCATGCCCCACAGGAACTGGTCGAAGTCGGCGTCGAGGCTGGCCGCCGAGCCCAGGTCCGGGGTCAGGGCCGGGATCGTGTAGGCGATGGAGGCGATCAGCCCGAGGCCGGAGATCAGGGTCCAGACGGCCCCACCCATGCGGTCGGTGAGCGGCGCGAACCCGACCCGGGCCGCGGCGCCGATGAGCGGGCCCAGGAAGACGAACTTGACCGGGTCCGGCACGGAGTAGCCGTCGATCAGGAGGGTGGCGCTCGCACCGGCACCGTTGACGATGTCGGCGTTGCCGGCGCCGTACAGGTTCGACATCAACAACCCGAACTGCGCGGCGAGGCCGGAGAACGTCCCGAACGTCATGATGTAGAGCAGGGTCATGAGCCAGGTGTCGGTGTTGGAGAAGATGTCGAACTGCTGCCGGAAGTTGGCCTTGACCGGCACCGACTTCAGCATCGTCCAGGCCAGCGCCGCCCCGACCACCATCAGGGGGATCCACACGAAGGCAGCGTTCTGGTACCAGACCTGCTGCGGCTCCTTGCCGGCGGTCGTGAGCGTCTGGCTGCCGCCGAGGAAGGCGAAGAAGGAAAGGGCGATGAAGTAGGGCGTGAGCAGCTGGACCAGAGAGACGCCGAAGTTCCCCAGTCCGGCCTGGAGACCTAGCGCGGTCCCCTGCATCCGGCGCGGGAAGAAGTACGACGTGCTCGGCATGAACCCCGAGAACGCACCTCCGCCGATCCCGGCCAGCAGGGCCAGGACCATCAGCTCCCAGTAGGGCGCAGTGGGGGACTGGACCCGCACGCCCCAGCCGAGCGTGGATGCGATGAGCAGCAGGGAGGTCAGCGACACCATCCTGCGGGTGCCGAGGACGGGCGGCAGCGTCATCCACGCCAGCCGGAACAGGCCGGCCGAGAGGCCAGGCATGGCGGCCATCCAGTAGAGCTGGGAGCTGCTGAAGCTGTAGCCGAGCGCGTTGAGCTTCGGGATGATCGCGCTGGGCAGGAACCAGGCGACGAACGCCAGGGTCAGGCAGAACGTGGTGATCCACAACGTCCGCCACGCGAGCCCGGAGTCCCAGGTCGCCTCGTCCTCGGGATCCCAGGACTCCAACCACTCTCCGGAGCGGCTCGGTGCTGTGGGGCTCATACCAGTTCCTCCTCGCGGGCCTCAGTGGGCCGTTCGATGTGCCTCGCCAGCTCGGGCGACTCCGTGTGCAGCATGTGCACGACCGTCCAGTGCATCCAGAGCAGGCAGACGGCTGTCAGGACGAAGAGCACGAAGAAGGTGCTCGACGGGAACCCGGACCAGGCCTTGGTGTAGGCGAACAGGGGCGGAAGGAAGAACCCGCCCAGGCCGCCCAGCATCCCGACGAGTCCTCCGACGGCGCCGACGTCGTCGGGGAAGTACTCCGGGATGTGCTTGTAGACGGCGGCCTTGCCCACGCCCATCGCGCAACCGAGCCCGAAGACCAGCAGTGCGAAGGGGAGCAGTCCGATCGCATAGGCCAGGTGCTCGGTCTGGGTGCCGTCCGTGTGGTCGATCACGAGGCGTCCGTTGGGCATCATGAGCAGGGCGGTGATGGCCAACATCGCCCCGAGGGCCCCGTACATGACCCGGCGGGCGCCGAGCCGGTCGGAGAGCCAGCCGCCATAGGGACGCAGCAGCGAGGCCGGAAAGATGTAGGTCGCCGTCAGGTAGGCCGCGCTCTGCAGGCTGACGTCGAAGTTGTCCATGTAGTACGTCGGCAGCCAGGCGGCCAGGGCGACGTAGGCGCCGAAGAAGGCCACGTAGTACAGGGCGAATCGCCACACGCGGACCTGCCTCAGCGGCGCCAACTGCTCCGCGAGTGGCCGGGACGCACCTGGCGCCCGATCCACACGGGGAGCCAGGAACCAGGTCGCCGCCGCCATCAGCACCAGGAGCACGGCATACAGGACCGGCACGAAGCGCCAGCCGCCCGGGAAGATGCCCAGATAGGTCGCGCCCACGGTCGTGCCCGCGATCAGGGGCGGGCCGACGAACTTGGTGACCGATGCTCCGACGTTGCCCGCACCGAAGACGCCGAGCGCGAATCCCTGCCGCTGCCGCGGCTGCCAGGCGGAGTTCCAGGCGATGCCGGAGCTGAACGAGTTGCCCGCGAAACCCACGAAGAACGCCAGGACCAGCAGCGTCGCGTAGGAGTCGACCGTCGAGACCAGGTAGGCCGGGACCGCCGAGCCGAGGAGCAGGAACGTCATCACCTTCCGACCACCGATCCGGTCGGTGATCATCCCCGCGGGCAGTCGCCACAGTGAACCGTTGAGGACTGCCGCGGCGATGACCCAGGAGAGCTGGATCTCGGAGAGGCCGAACTCGGTGCTGATGGGCTTGCCGAGGATGCCGAACATCAGCCACACCGCGAACATCAGGGTGAACCCGGTGGTCGAGAGCGCGAGCACGCGGGAGGCGGCCCCCGAATCCGGCTGCAGCTCAGCCGATCCGGTGACCGTGCTGGGCGGGTTCGAGGACGCCACGTGCTCTCCTGCTCTGGGCAAGCCGGCCGGGACGGGACCCGGTGGCGCACGTCGGTGGTGCGCCTCCTGCATTCCCTCACGTCCTGCGCACGGGGGCCATGGTCCGAGGGTCCCTGTGAACAGGGCCGATGGACCTATTGTTCCCTCCCCAGCGCGGTGTGATCGTGAGGACGTGCACCCCGATCCGACATCACTCGAAGCCCGCTCCGACAGGACTTGATCTCCAGTCGCCGCTTCTTCACAGGACGGCGGTCAGTGACGACCAGCGCAGCCTGCACACGTCGGGCGGCACGCGGCTCGCAGTCCGGCGGGCGGCGCTGTTCACCCTTCACGATCAACATCGAGCGGCTCAAGCCCTTCCACACCCTGACGGGGCGCCAGCAGTTCTACGTCGATCACGACTGGTTCCTCGGCATGGGGGAGATGCTCCCGTCATGCCCAGCACCGGCTGATCGACGTGCCGCTGACCGAGCGCGACGGCAAGCGTGGCGGCATCCACAACAGCCTCACCCGCATCCTGCTCAAGCCCAACCCCAATGGTCGGCGGCTACGCCCAGCTCGCCAGCTTCTTCATCTACATCGGCCCCATCGGCAACAACTGCGACGTGGTCACGAGCATCCGCAAGCCGACGACGAAGGTGGAGTGCGCAGCCATCGTGCTGGGGACCGCGAGGGAGTGTCCGTCTGGTGCCGATCCTTCCTCGCCTTCCAGTCGCGGCCCGATCTCATGGCCGATGCGCCCATCGGCAATCTCACCAGCCCCTACATCGTCTACCGGTCGCGTGATGACCAGCTCGGCAGTCGACGGAGTCGTCGGGGCTGGGATCGTGTGGTTCCTGAGCCGATGCGGGACCTGTCGGTCAGGCGCGCGCCGTCACCGGGGTCCGTCGGTCGAGGGCTGCGCCAGCTGCCGGGAGGGTGAACTCGAACACGCTGCCCTGGCCCTCGGGTCGCTCGGCGACCGTGATGGTGCCGCCGTGTCGCTCGACCGCGCGCTGACAGATGGCCAGGCCCAGGCCCGTCCCGCGATAGTCCGCGGCGTGCGCGCGCTGGAAGCTCTCGAAGATGCGCCGACGATGCGCGTCGGGGACACCGATGCCGTTGTCGGTCACCGTGACGTGCAGCCAGCCGTCTCGTTCCTCGCCGGCGACGGAGACGACTGGACCCACGCCCGGTGCCACGTACTTCACGGCGTTGCCGATGAGGTTGTCGACGAGCTGACGGACCAGCAGGTGGTCACCGATCACGTGGAGTCCGGGCTGGATGTGGATGACGGGTTCGCTCTTCGCCTCGGCGTGGACCTGTGCCACGTCACTGGCCAGCGCGCTGAGGTCCACGTCGGCGGGCTCGAAGGATCCGTCGCGGGTGACGGTGTAGATGAGCAGATCGTCGATGAGCTGGCTCATGCGGCCCGCGGCGCCCGTGATGCGGTCCAGGCAGGCACGACCCTCAGCGGCATCGACGGCGTCGGAGTCCAGCTCCGCCGCGAGCATCTCCGACCACGCCGTGATCACGGTGAGCGGACTGAGCAGGTCGTGCGCGACCACGCCGGCGAACGAGGCCAGGCTGTCGCGGTCGGCCCGGTCTGAGGTGACGTCGCGGTAGGTGACGATGGCGCGGGGGAGGTCTCCCGCGCTGAGTTCGGGGAGCGGGCGAGCACTCATCTCGAGGATCTTCGTGGGGCCGTGACCCTCAGGCATCAGGTGCAGGTCGTCTCGCACCGAGTCCTGCGCCGCGAGGGCCCGGACGTAGGGGAGGTCGGCCCGCGTGATCGGTGTGCCGTCGGCACGATGCAGGCGGTAGGCGGCCAGGGGCTGGAGGCGTGGGCCAGCGGCGCCGCTGATGCCGAGCAGCCGCCGGCCGGCGGTGTTGCGGAGCAGGATGTTGTCGTCCGCGTCGACGACGGCGACGCCTTCGTGCATGTTCTCGAGCACCGCATCGAGCAGCTGGGCGCGCTCCGCGGCGGCCTTCTGCGACACCTGCAGTCGAGCGAGCAGGGCCTCCCTCTCCTGGCGGTGCAGGGCGAGCACGAGTCCGGTGATCGACGTCAGCGCCACGAACATCTGGGCCACCAGGACGCGCCAGTGGAGGTCCTCGATCGCCGCGAAGGGGCCGTGTCCGGCCAGCGTCAGGCCGACGCTGACCCCTGCCAGGAGCAACCCGTGGACTCCCACGACCAACGGACCGAAGCGCACGCCGATCAGCACGGTCGTGAAGATGAGGATGAACGCCAGCGGCCCCGGATCGCTGATCCAGAAGACGAACGCGGTCGCCGCGGTGGTCAACAGAACGTGCAGTGCCAGCTCCAGCAGGCGTCCCAGCGGCATTCCGGTCATGACGCGAAGTCCGGACGGGGACCTCGCGCGGGTCCGGAGCTCGCCCAGCCTCGGGCGCACGATCAGGCCGAGGGTCGTGATCACGATGATGCCGACTGCGTTGCGACCCCACCAGGCCACCAACGACTGCACGTCCGCGGAGCCGAGCACCCACCACAGCCCGGTCCACCCGACCACGGCAGCGGCGATCGCGCTCGACATGGCGGCGCCCACCAGGGCGCCGAGGTCGCTGAGTCGGTCCATCGCCGGGAGGGGAGCCACCTCCGGGTCCGCGCCGCCGACAGCGAGCAGCAGACGGTGGAAGAGGAGGACGAAGACCGCGGCCTGGAGCAGGTTGGCGGCGACGAAGACCACCGCCAGCTGCCCGGGCGCACCCGTCGTCATGTTGATCACGACCGTTGCCAGGGTGAGCGCAAGCGTGTCGAGCGCCCAGGTGCGGCGACTTCCGGTGAGGAACCAGAGGGCGGCCACCCCAGAGGCCGGCCACATCAGGCTCAACGCCTGGTCGTCGATGATCGTGAGCCGTCCGAGGAAGGCGGCGAGCATGAAGGCCGAGGTCCACAGCGCCAGCCGTGTCACACGTGCTGGTGTCATCATGGAAGTATGCCTGATTTCGTGGCAAGTCTGCGGTGATCGTGCCTGGTTTGTTGACGTGCGTGTCTACGGCATCGGCAGACGCGAAGCCGACGCAGGGGACCAGTCATCATGAGAGCCGGGCCTGCTCGGCACGGCACCGCTACCCCACCTGGAGAGCACATGCAGAAAGAGTCACTGACCGCGCTGGTCCGCCACCACCTGGAGGCTGCCAGGTCGGCATCGAGCGGGCGCAGCTCCCACACGGTCTACGGAGGGCACGAGCACCTGCTGCGCCAGACCCTGATCGCGCTCCGGGCAGGGAGCAACCTCGGCGAGCACGAGAACCCGGGCGAGGCCACCCTCCAGGTGCTGCACGGCCGCGTGACCCTCGTGGCGGGGGAGAACCGGTGGAACGGATCACCGGGGGATCTCATCACCATCCCCGACTCGCGTCACTCGCTCGAGGCCGTCGAGGACTCCGCTGTGCTGCTGACGGTCGGCAAGGACACCGGCTGAGGAGCTGAGCCGCGTACGACGTTTCCCTCGTCTTGCGGACTTCATGGCGGTGCGGAGACGCGACGCGCCCGGAGCAGTTCTCGGGCTACCTGGCCGGCTCATCGAGCCGGAACGCGGACTTGTCGGTCGTCGCGAGCGCGGACAGTCCCTCCTCGATCTGACCGAGGTGGGGGTCGCTCGTCGCAAGCGCGGCTGGGTCTGGCGGCATGACCGGGGTCACCAGCAGGCCCAGTCTCTCCAGCTCTTCCCGATCGTCGAGGGCGGTGGCCGCGAACAGCTCGCGGCGTACCTGGTCCACCACCTCGTCCGGCCATTGTCCCCACCCCTCCGCCGTCATCGCAGATGCCAGACGGCGCCGCTCGGGGCGGGCCACCAAGCGATGGCCGGACGTCGTGTGGTTCGCCCACTTGCGGGCGAACTCCTCCAGGGTGTGGGACTCGTAGTGCAGCACCTGGAGCCACGGCTCACGGGGCGCAGCGACAGGTGTCCTCCGGTCGTCGACCACTCGGTGGATCTCCAACCACGCGTCGGAGGTGACACGAAGCCCCGCTTTGCCGGCGGTGTGACCCCGGAAGTAGGCGTTGTTGTCGGGGCGCTCGAGCGTGCCCAGGAGGTGGAGCAGGTTGAGCTCCGCGGCCGCGAGCAGGCGCTTGAAGACCGTCACCTCATCTTCGGGCCACTCCCACTGGGCCAGCGCCTCCAGCGGCGAGAGCCGCACCGCCTCGATGTCGTCCCCCAGCGCCAGGAGCTGCTTCTTGTCGAGGTGCAGGACCTCGTCCCCGTCGATGTGGAACATCCATCCCCGAGGGTCGACCTCCCGCACCACGCTGAGCGCGGCGTTGGCGTTGATGCGCTGCCGATCATTCAGCCTGGCCGGGAAGTCGGAGCCCCACCACGTGCCGGCATCGACAGCGACCACGCCCGGGCGAGCATTCAGTCGCTCGGCCGTCCGCACATCGTCCCGGTCGTCGACGAAGACCAGCATCCGATCGACACCAGCGGCCATGTTGCGATCGACCCAACGGTCAAGGCGCGCGATGTCGTCCTTGACCGTGCTCACTGTCGTGATCACACCGGCGGCCCTCCCGTTTCAGCAGTCCGGCCATGCTAGGCCGCTCGTGCTCCTGACCGGACCGGCTGCCTTGCTGGTGGGTCACCGCGCAGACGACGCCCCCGCCTGATCAGCAGGCGGGGCGTCGTCAGGGAGCGAGACTCAGATGCCGTAGCGGGTGACGTCGAGCTCTGTCGCGTGCCGGGTGTGATGGGGGCGCCACTGAAACCGGCCCGCGACAACAGCACCGCAGGCAGCAGTGCGGGGGGACGCTGAGTGGCAGCACCGGTTC
>JBBSOR010000091.1:0-15479 GCA_038259535.1 Propionibacteriales bacterium
GATGTCGGGGTGGGCCTTTTCGACCTCGTCGAAGAGCACCACGGAGAACGGCTTGCGGCGCACCTTCTCGGTGAGCTGGCCACCCTCCTCATAACCGACATATCCGGGCGGTGAACCGAACAGGCGCGACACGGTGTGCTTCTCGGAGAATTCGCTCATGTCGAGCTGGATGAGCGCGTCCTCGTCACCGAAGAGGAATTCGGCGAGCGTCTTCGACAGCCAGGTCTTGCCCACGCCCGAGGGCCCGGCGAAGATGAACGACCCACCGGGGCGCTTGGGGTCCTTCAGACCCGCACGCGTACGACGGATGGCGCGGCTGAGGGCCTTGACGGCCTGGTCCTGACCGATCACGCGCTTGTGGAGCTCGTCCTCCATCTTGAGCAGACGGGTGGACTCCTCCTCCGAGAGCTTGACGATCGGGATGCCCGTGGCCACGGCCAGGACCTCGGCGATCAGCTCCTCGTCGACCTCGGCGACCTCGTCGAGGTCACCGGCACGCCACTGCTTCTCGCGCTCGCCACGGCGGGCGGAGAGCTGCTTCTCCTCGTCGCGCAGGCGGGCAGCGGCCTCGAAGTCCTGCCCGTCGATGGCGGCCTCCTTGCGCTGGCGCACGTCGGCGATCTTGTCGTCGTACTCGCGCAGGTCCGGCGGCGCGGTCATCCGGCGGATGCGCAGTCGCGAACCGGCCTCGTCGATGAGGTCGATGGCCTTGTCCGGCAGGAAGCGGTCGGAGATGTAGCGGTCGGCCAGCGTCGCCGCCGAGACCAGGGCCTCGTCGGTGATGGTGACGCGGTGGTGCGCCTCGTAGCGGTCGCGCAGGCCCTTGAGCATCTCGATCGTGTGCGCGATCGAGGGCTCCTGCACCTGGATCGGCTGGAAGCGGCGCTCGAGCGCGGCGTCCTTCTCGAGGTACTTGCGGTATTCGTCGAGCGTCGTGGCGCCGATGGTCTGCAGCTCACCGCGGGCCAGCATCGGCTTGAGGATGCTGGCGGCGTCGATGGCGCCCTCGGCCGCGCCGGCACCGACGAGGGTGTGGATCTCGTCGATGAAGAGCACGATGTCGCCGCGGGTGCGGATCTCCTTGAGGACCTTCTTGAGGCGCTCCTCGAAGTCACCGCGATAGCGGGAGCCGGCGACCAGGGCGCCGAGGTCGAGCGTGTAGATCTGCTTGTCCTTCAGCGTCTCGGGCACGTTGCCCTTGACGATGTCCTGGGCCAGGCCGGCCACGATCGTGGTCTTGCCGACACCGGGCTCGCCGATGAGGACGGGGTTGTTCTTGGTGCGGCGCGAGAGGATCTGCATCACGCGCTCGATCTCCTGCTCGCGCCCGATGACAGGATCGAGCTTGCCCTCGCGGGCGGCCTGGGTGAGGTTCTGGCCGAACTGGTCGAGGACCAGCGAGCTGGACGGGGCCTCGCCACCGGAGCCGGCGGTCGCGGCGCCCGCGGCGGCCGACTCCTTGCCCTGGAAGCCGCTGAGCAGCTGGATGACCTGCTGGCGGACCCGGTTGAGGTCGGCGCCGAGCTTCTGCAGGACCTGGGCGGCCACGCCCTCGCCCTCGCGGATCAGCCCGAGCAGGATGTGCTCGGTGCCGATGTAGGAGTGGCCGAGCTGGAGGGCCTCGCGCAGCGAGAGCTCCAGCACCTTCTTGGCGCGCGGCGTGAACGGGATGTGGCCGGACGGGGCCTGCTGGCCCTGGCCGATGATCTCCTCGACCTGGGCGCGCACGGCCTCCAGGGAGATGTCGAGGGACTCCAGCGCCTTGGCAGCGACGCCTTCGCCCTCGTGGATCAGCCCGAGCAGGATGTGCTCGGTGCCGATGTAGTTGTGGGAGAGCATGCGGGCCTCTTCCTGGGCCAGCACGACAACTCGCCGGGCTCGGTCGGTGAACCGCTCGAACATGTGCGCTCCTCTACGTCTGCGTGGTCCGCGGGTCCGACGCAGTCGTCGGGTTGCGAACACTGGGCTCAACGCCCGACATCAGCCTACGTGTTCCCGCCCACGACACGAGGCCGTCCGCTCACAGCGAACGGCCCCGGCCCCTGTAACGCCGTGTTACTGGCTGTACCGACCCTGGTGCAAGGGGGTGGGTAGTCGAAGTAACACGGCGTTACAGGGGGTTGTCAGCACAGGTGGTGTCAGTGAGCCGCGTCGTAGGCCTGCTGCACGTCGGCGGAGATGCGGCCCCGCTCGGAGACCTCCATGCCCTGGCCCTTGGCCCACTCGCGGACGTCCTTGGTGTTGGAGGTCGAGGCGCCACCCGACTTGCGGGCCCGCCGGGTGCCACCGCTGACCTTGCGGGCGTGGCCGACGTAGCCGCTCAGCGCCTCGCGGAGGGCGGCCGCGTTGGCGTCGGTGAGGTCGATCTCGTAGGAGGTGCCGTCGAGCCCGAAGGACACGGTCTCCGTGGCCTCGGTGCCGTCGAGGTCGTCGACGAGGACGATGCTGACCTTCTGTGCCATTGCGATGCTCATTTCATCAGGGGGTCTTTTGAACGCCCCGATCATTGCGGAATGCGTGACGATAAACAATTCCATGCCAATTGCGGCGCCCGAAGAAACTTCCCGTCAAGGAGGCTCTGACAGAAAGGGCGCACAGAATTCCCAGGCCGGAAACAACGCCCGGCGTCGCCCTTTACCGTGACCTTTGCCCGGGGGATCAGCCTTCGGCCGAGAAGTTGCGCTCGAAGACGAGTCGTAATCCCTGCAGGGTCAGCCACGGGGAATGCACGGTGAAACAGCCGCACTCATCGAGGAGCTGGGGCGCCAGGTGCCCGGTGGCGATCACCGTGACGTCTTCGGTCGGCACGCCGAGCTCGATGATCATGCGCGCGACGAGGCCCTCGACCTGGGCGGCAACACCGAAGAGCATCCCGCTCTGCAGGGCCTCCACGGTGTTCTTGGCGATGACCGACCGGGGCCGCGCGAGCTCGACCTTGCGCAGCTGCGCACCACGACGACCGAGCGCCTCGAGGGAGATCTCGATCCCCGGCGAGATGGCTCCGCCGACGTACTGGCCCAGACCGTTGACGACGTCGAAGGTGGTCGCCGTGCCGAAGTCGACGACGATCGCGGGGCCACCATGCAGGGTGGCGGCGGCGAGCGAGTTCACGATGCGGTCGGAGCCCACCTCGCGCGGATTGTCCATGAGCACCGGGATGCCCGTGCGGACGCCGGGCTCCACGACGATCGCGGGCACGGCGCCGAAGTGCCGCTCCAGCATCTCGCGCCACTCGTGCAGGACGGCGGGGACGGTCGCGCAGACCGCGATTCCGTCCACGTCGTCGACGCGCTCGGCCAACAGGCCACGGATCAGCACCGACCACTCGTCGGCGGTGCGGCGCTCGTCGGTGTTGACCCGCCAGTGGGCCGTCACCTCGGCTCCGTCCAGGAGACCGAGGAACGTGTGGCTGTTGCCGATGTCGGCGGCGAGCAGGCTCATCTGTCCACCAGGTCCATGCCGATGTCGAACACCACCACCGAGTGGGTGAGCGCCCCGACCGAGACGAAGTCGACGCCGGTGGCGCCGATGCGCGCGGCCCGCTCGAGGGTGATCCCGCCGCTCGCCTCCAGCGGCACCCGCCCGGCCGTACGACGCACGGCATCGGCCATCAGCGCGTCGGTCATGTTGTCGAGCAGGATCCGCTCCGGGGGCCGGGGCAGCGCGAGCAGGTCGTCGAGCTGGTCGAGCGTCGTCACCTCGACCTCGACCGGCAGGCCGGGGAACCGGCCGCGGATGGCCTCCAGCGCCGGCAGCACTCCCCCGGCGGCGATGACGTGGTTGTCCTTGACCATCGCCATGTCCTGCAGCGACGTGCGGTGGTTGACGCCACCACCGCAGCGCACGGCGTACTTCTGCAGGGCGCGGAGGCCGGGCAGCGTCTTGCGGGTGTCGAGCACCCGGGTCGGGGACCCCTCGAGCGCCTCGACCCAGCGGGCTGTTGCCGTCGCGATCCCGGAGAGGTGGCAGGCGAGGTTGAGGGCGGTGCGCTCGGCCACGAGCATCCGCTGGGTGAGGCCGGAGACACGCATGACCACGTCACCCTTGCCGACGCGGGTGCCGTCGGGCAGCCGCTCGGTGACGGTGGCATCCGCACCCGTCATGAAGAAGGTGGCCGCGGCCAGGCCGAGGCCGGCCACGACGCCCGGCTCGCGGGCGGCGAAGACGGCCTCGCCGCGGGCGTCGGGCGCGATGGTGGAGGAGCTGGTCGGGTCGTCCGCCGAGGAGTCGGGCAGGTCCTCGCGCACCGCGCGGCCGATCGTGTCCCACACGTGGTCGGGGTCGAGACCGGCGGCAACGAGCTCGTCGCGCAGGTCCTGGGGTACGTCGTGCAGGCTCGTCACGGCGTCACCGCGACGGTGCTCGGATCGGTCGAGGGCTCGTAGGACCACTCGACCCGGATGGCGCCGTCGACGTCGAGCCACGCGTCGACGTGGCCGGCCCTGCTGTCGTCGCGCTCCGGGAAGTCCTCGCGCCAGTGCGATCCGCGAGTCTCGGTCCGCAGCGCAGCGGCCTCGGCCAGGGCGGTGCTGATGGCGAGCAGGTTGGTGGTCTCCCAGGCGGCCGGCCCGGCCTCGGCGTCGCCGGGCTCGAGCACCCGGAGGAAGGCGAGGGCCTCGGCGAGGCCCTCGGCCTGCCGGAGCACGCCCACCCGGGTGGTCATGACGTCCTGCATCCCCGGGCGCAGGTCACCGTCGACGAGCCCCTCGCTGCGCTCGTCGCGCACGGGCTCGGCCCACTCGCGCAGCTCGCCCGGCAGCACGTCGGCGATCCGGCGGGAGAAGACCAGCCCCTCGAGCAACGAGTTGGACGCGAGCCGGTTGGCGCCGTGGACCCCGGAGCAGGCGACCTCGCCGGTGGCGTAGAGCCCGGCGACGGACGTACGTCCCCACAGGTCGGTGGCGGCACCACCGGAGGCGTAGTGCTGGGCCGGGGCGACGGGGATCAGCTCGTTGACCGGGTCGACGCCGTGCTCGCGACAGACACCGAGGATGGTCGGGAAGCGCTTCTCCCAGAACTCCTGCCCGAGGTGGCGCGCGTCGAGCCACATGTGGGGCTCACCGGTCTCGATCATCCGGCGGGTGATGGCCTTGGCGACCACGTCGCGGGGCGCGAGGTCGGCGAGCTCGTGCTGACCCTGCATGAAGCGATCGCCCTCGAAGTCGACGAGGAACGCACCCTCGCCGCGCACCGCCTCGGAGATCAGCGGCTGCTGGCCCTGCGAGTCGGCGCCGAGCCACATCACGGTCGGGTGGAACTGCACGAACTCGAGGTCGCGCAACCGGGCACCGGCACGCAGCGCGACGGCCATCCCGTCGCCGGTGGAGACGCTGGGGTTGGTGGACTGGCTGAACACCTGTCCAAGGCCTCCGGAGGCGAGCACCACGGCACGACAGTGGACCGCTCCGACGCCGTCGTGCTGGCCCTCGCCGAGCACATGCAGGGTGAGCCCGGCAACGCCACCGTCGGCGGCGCGGAGCAGGTCGACGGCGAGCGCGTGCTGGATGACCTCGATCTCCGGCGCGCGCTCGACGGCAGCGATCAGGGCGCGCTGGATCTCGGCGCCGGTCGCGTCGCCACCGGCGTGCGCGATCCGGTCGCGGTGGTGGCCGCCCTCGCGGGTCAGCGACAGCTCCCCGTCGGGGTGGTGGTCGAACTGGGTGCCGAGCGCGATCAGCTCGTGGACCGCCTCGGGCCCCTCGGTCACCAGGATGCGTACGGCGTCGACGTCGCAGGCTCCCGCACCCGCCACGAGGGTGTCGCGCTCGTGCTGCTCGGGGGTGTCGCCCGGCCCGAGGGCCGCGGCGATGCCGCCCTGGGCCCACTGGGTCGACCCGGCGCTGAGCACGTCCTTGGTGACGACGAGGAGGTGGAGCGAGGGATCGGCCGCATGGATCCGCAGCGCTGCGGTGAGCCCGGCGATCCCGGACCCCACCACCACGACGTCGGCTCGGGTCGTCCAGCCGGGGGCTGGCGCGGTCAGGCGGCCGGGGACCGTCCGGTGGTCTGTCATCCGTGCAGGCTAACGATGGATGTGGTCGCCGCGCGTCAGCGACTTGTCGCCGAACGTCTCGGCGGGGTCGAAACCGGTGGCCATCACGCGGTTGTCGTGGTCGACGAAGACCACGTGGGGCTTGAGGTCCCTGGCCTCGGCCGACTCCATCTGGGCGTAGGCGATGAGGATGACCGTGTCACCCGGGTGCACCAGCCGCGCCGCGGCCCCGTTGATCCCGATGACACCGGAGCCGCGCTCCCCGGCGATCGTGTAGGTCTCGAGGCGAGCGCCGTTGGTGACGTCGACGATGTGCACGAGCTCGCCCGCGAGCAGGTCGGCGGCGTCGAGGAGATCCTCGTCGATGGTCACCGACCCGACGTAGTGGAGGTCCGCCTGGGTCACGGTGGCCCGGTGGATCTTGGACTTCATCATCGTTCGCAGCATCAGCCGCTCCTCTCACTGGTGGTCGGGGCCGCGGCTGCGGTCCCCGCCGTCGCGTCCGGGGTGATCCGGTCGAAGGTGATGGGCAGGTTGTCGATCAGGCGCGTGGTGCCGACCCGCGCGGCCACCAGGATCCGGCCCTCGCCGATGCCCGGGGCCTCGCCGAGGTGGGGTGAGGTGAGCGCGAGGTAGTCGAGCTCGAGTCCGGGCTCGGCGTTGAGGATCGACTTCGCGGCCCAGCGCGCGGCAGGAGCGCCGTACGGTGCTCGTTGCTGTGCGGCCCGCAGCGCCCTGCTGAGGGCGACCGCGGTGCGGCGCTGCCCGGCGTCGAGGTAGCGGTTGCGGCTCGACAGGGCCAGGCCGTCCGCCTCACGCACGGTCTCCGCGCCGACGATCTCGATGCCCATGCAGAGGTCGCGGACCATCCGGCGGATCAGGGTGAGCTGCTGGTAGTCCTTCTGGCCGAAGACCGCGACATCGGGTCGGACCAGGCCGAAGAGCTTGGCGACGACGGTCAGCACACCGTCGAAGTGGCCCGGCCGGGACTCGCCGTCGAGGATGGTGGCCAAGGCGCCGGGAGCGACGGTCACGCCGTCGTGGACCGAGTCGTGGCTGAAGCCGCCGGGATACATCTCCTCGACGCTGGGGGCGAAGACGACGTCGACGCCCTCGGCGGCACAGACGTCGACGTCGGCCTCGAGCGTGCGGGGATAGCGGTCGAGGTCCTCGGTCGGTGCGAACTGCATCGGGTTGACGAAGATGCTGACCACGACGGGGCCGTCGGTGGCCTCGCGCGCCGCACGCATCAGGCTGGCGTGGCCCTCGTGCAGCGCGCCCATGGTGGGCACGAACGCGACCCGCAGGCCGTCGCGGCGGGCGCCCGCGAGCAGGTCGGCGAGCTCCTCGCGCGTGTGCGCGAGGACCGGACCCGAGGTCATCGCGAGATGCCCTCGGCGGCGACGCGCGCCTCGGCGGCATCGAGGACCCGCAGCATCTTGGTGGCACGGATCGGCAGCAGCCGACCGTCGGTGACGGCGCGGTCGAGGGTGGCGCGCGCCATCGTGACGTACGACGCCAGTGTCTGCGGCGCATTGGCGGCGAGATCGGCGACATGGGCGCGGACGGTCTCGACGTCGCCCCGCACGATGGGTCCGGTGAGTGCGGCATCGCCGTGCTCGAGTGCGTTGTCGAGCGCCGCGGTCAGCAGCGGACGCAGGGTCGCGGCGGGATCGTCGGCACCGGCCGCGGAGAGGATCTCCATGGCTTCGGTGACCAGCGTGACGAGGTGGTTGGCGCCGTGGGCGAGACCCGCGTGGTAGAGGGTGCGGCGCTCCTCGGGGACCCACATGGCGCGCCCGCCGAGGTCGGCCACGAGGGACTCGGTGAGCGCACGGTCGGCGTCGGCAGCCGTGACGCCGAAGACGCAGCCGGCCAGGCGCGGCAGGTCGACCGCGGTGCCCGTGAAGGTCATGGCCGGGTGCATGGCGATGGTGCGGGCACCGATCTCGCGGGCCGGCTCGAGCACGGCGAGGCCGTGGCGGCCGCTGGTGTGCACGACGACCTGGCCCTCACGGATCGCACCGCTCGCGACGAGCATCGTGACGACGTTGGACAGCATGTCGTCGGGCACCGTGAGGAGCAGCAGGTCGCAGGCGCGGGCCACGTCGGTGGGCTTGCCCCCGTCCACGCCCGGCAGCAGCGCGTCGATGCGGCGGCGCGAGGCGTCGGACTCACCGGCGGCGGCCACGATCGCGTGCCCGGCGGCACGCAGAGCGGCGGCCAGGGTGGCGCCGACGCGGCCGGCACCGACCACGCCAATGTCGTACTTCGTCATGTCGACCTCTTCGTTTCAGTCCCTCGCGGGTACCGATCTACTGCGATCAACCACGACCCTACGCCCGCGGATTCCGCGGTGGGAACGCCCCATGGGGGTGACGAGAGCCACGTCCGTTGCTACCCGTCAGTAGCCTCACTGGCACCAGGGCTTGGCCGACTCTTGCGCGGATGGGCCGTTGCAACGGCCGATTCGCGCGGGAGTCACCGCGGAAGCGGGGACTCCTGCAGGGACCTCACGCCCGCAGGTGCAGCTTGGCGTGGTCCGGGTCCTCGACGACGAACGGCCGCGGCGCGCGCGGCAGCCAGGTGTGCGTCACGTGGTCGACGACGTGCACGCCGTCGGGCGCGACGATCTCCACGACACCCTCGGGCACTTCCCCGGAATGCAGGGCGTTCCAGACCAGCCATTCGCGGCGTTTGCGGCGGTTGCGGATCGAGGTCGCGAAGGCCTCCGGGTTGGTCCAGTGGGCGAACTCGTCGCCGTCGAGCCACTTGAGCTCCACGCACAGGCCCTGCGGCAGCGCGAACATCTCGATCCGGTCGGGCGTGGTGCGGATCTCCCACTCCGGCGCCTTGGCATAGACGTAGTCGGGGCTCATCGGGAAGCCCCACTCCTCGATGTTGCGCAGGCCGAGGTCCAGGTAGGCCTTCGACTCCGACTCGATGTAGAGCCCGTGGCGGGGGAACCGGATGACGGCCTCGGCCATGCCGACCTGCCAGGAGAGGTCGCCCATCGAGACCTCGCCCTCGGTGGTGAGGACCATGTCGCCGTCCCACTTCCACGAGTAGCGGGTGCGGACGTGGGAGAAGCACCAGTTGTAGAAGTAGGCCAGCGAGTGCACCGAACGCTCGTTGACGGCGAGGTGCTCCCCGCCGGCACGCGCCACCGAGAAGGGGTAGTCCTTCAGCGTGAACCTGTGGCCCAGCCCGTGCTCGTCGGCCACGCGCAGCGCCTCCTCGGCGGTGCCGTCGTCGGACCCGTTGTCGACCAGCAGCACGTGGTCGCAGGCCCGCAGCAGGGGCGGGAGCACGAAGCGCAGGCCGGGGGCCTCGTTCTTCACCCGCAGGACCGCCGTGGCACCGCGGCTCAGGCCGCCCTCGAGGTTCCAGGGCCAGACGATGTCGAAGTCCTTGTGGCCCTCGAGGTTGCTCAACCCGTGGCCGGAGCCGATCGGGATGGTCACTGCTCCTCGCCCGCCGAGTCCCGGCTGCGGCCGAGCGCCTTGCGCACCCCGCGGCGCACGGACGGAGGGATCGCGGCGCGTACGTCGTGGGGCACCCGGTCCGCGATCGAGCGGGCCTCCGGCTCGGCCGCGGCCTCGGCGAGCGCACGACGGCGCGCCTGGAGCCGGGCGTGCTCGGCGCTCGAGCGACTGATCGCCTCGGCCTCCTCGTAGAGGTCGACGTAGGCCTCGCGGAGCTGGTCGAAGGTCGCGTGCGCCGCTGGGGTGTCACCACCCTCGTCGGCCAGCTTGTTGAGCTCCTCCCACGTCTCGGCGGTCAGGTCGTGCAGCCGCCGGGGCAGGGCGAGGTCGTCGAGGCTGGAGGAGACCCGGCGCAGGGTGGGATCGATGAAGCGGTGGACCTCGCGGATCTGGTCACTTCGCGTGTGGATCATCGTCTGGAGGTCGAGGGCGTGACCCATCGCGGTCGTCGTCCGGACCCAGTCGGTGAGCAGGTCCCCGTAGCGGACGAACACGCGGCCACCGTCACCCTCCGCGGGACGGGTGGCGCGCTCGGTGTGGAGCAGCATGTTGACCCAGCTCGCGGCCAGGTGCGCCGAGCCGAGCTTGTTGGCGTAGTACTTCTGCTTCGACCCGACCACCTCGGCGGGCGGGCGCAACATGGTGGCGAAGACCGGCGTCGCGCCGGTGCGGATCGCGGCGACCCGCCACAGCCCGAGGAACCAGCTCAGCCGCGGGTCCTTGATGACCAGCTCGGGGTGCTCGGCGAAGTGCGGCTCGAGCCACTCGCTGACGCGGATCCGGGCGGGCTCGCGACTGCAGATGCGCCCAGTGTCGAACCACGCGGTCGGACGCGAGTCGCTGACCTGCACGAGCGCCTCGGCGAGCCACTCGTCGTGGACGTCGACGACCCACTGCGGCTCACTGAAACCGCGTGGGTTGGAGTCGTCGGGCGGCACCTCGGGCAGCGGAACGTGCATGCCGAGCTTGGACACGATCCCGGCGAGCGTGCTCGTGCCGCTGCGCCCGGCGCCGGCGACGAGGAGCACCTTGCGCGGGACGCCGTCGGGGTTCATCTCGTCGATCGCTCTGGGCTGCTCGGTCACGGCGGGCAGCCTACCGGCGGGAGGACCCGGGGGTCGGACACGACTAGGCTCCGGCCGCATGAAGCGCCTGTTCTCCCGCGCGCCGCTGCTCGGCGTGGTGATCCCCGCGTGGGGCGTGGAGGACTACCTCGACGACTGCGTCCGTTCGCTGCTCGCGCAGACGCACCGACGCTGGGAGGCGGTGATCGTCGACGACGGCTCCACCGACCGCAGCGGCGCCATCGCCGACGAGTGGGCACACCGCGACGCCCGGATCAGCGTCGTCCACTCGGTCAACGGTGGCCTGGGCGCCGCCCGCAACCTCGGGACCCTCCAGGTGCGTGGCGACTTCCTCGCCTTCCTGGACTCCGACGACGTCCTCCCGCCGACGGCGTACGCCGACCTGCTGGGTGCCCTCGGTGAGTCGGGCTCCGACTTCGCCACCGGGTCCGTCGTGCGCTGGGAGGGCGACGACCTGGTCGAGCCGCCGTGGATGCGGCGGCTGCACCGCCCGCTGCGCGGGGCGCGGGTCGAGGACCGGCCCGAGATCCTCGGCGACGTCTTCGCCTGGAACAAGGTGTGGCGGCGCAGCTCCTGGGACTCCGCCGGGCTCATGTGGCCGGAGGGCGTGCGCTACGAGGACCAGCCCACGACCACGCGCGCCTTCCTCGAGGGGCGCTTCGACGTGCTGGAGGAGGTCGTCTACCGCTGGCGCATCCGCGAGGGCTCGATCACCCAGACGCGTGCCTCGTCGGTGCAGGACCTCTCCGACCGCTGGGAGACCAAGCGGCAGGCGCTGGCCTCCGTGCGCGCCCACGGCTCGGCGGAGGTCGAGGGTGTCTTCGTGGACCGGGTGCTGGCCGGCGACCTGTGGCGCTACTTCCTGCTCGTGCCCGGCGCGTCCGAGGCATGGTGGCGGCTCCTGCGCGCCGGCGTACTGGAGTTCTGGGGGCAGCGCTCGCTCACCGCGAGCGGGCTGCCGCCAGTGCACCGGCTGGCCGGCTGGCTCGTGGCCGCGGACCGGCGGGCCGACGTCACCGCACTCATGGTGTGGGCGGCGACCCTCGACGGTCCGGCCCCGCGCGCGCAGGACGTGGCGACCGGGGCGTGGCGGCTGGCGGTGCCGCCCTCGGTGCTGGACGAGACGACCGTGGATCCCGCGGCGTTGGCGCTGCGGGACCACGACGTCTGAGCCGCCGCTCGGGTCAGAGCAGGCCCTCGGAGGTCAGGAACTCCTTGGCCACGTCGGCCGGCTTGGCGCGGTCGACCGAGACCTCGGCGTTGAGCTCGGTGAGCTTCTCCGTGGTCAGCGCGGCCATCAGGTCGTTGAGGATGCCCTCGACGTCCTGGTTGTCGGCCAGCCACTCCGTGGAGACGGCCGGGACGAGGTTCTGCGCCGGCTGGATCTGCTGGTCGTCCTCGAGCAGCACCATGCCCTGCGACTCCAGTGTGCCGTCGGTGGTGGACGTCAGGCCCAGCTGCGACTCGTCGTCGGCCACCGACTTGAAGACGTCGGCGGAGGCGAAGCCCAGCGGGAGGAACTGCGTGACGTTGATGCCGTAGTCGTCGGTCAGTCCCTTGCCGCAGTCGGTGCGCTCGGCACAGTCGGGGGCGGCCGCGACCACGACGGACGTGCCCTTGAGGTCGGAGAGCTTGGTGACCCCCTCGGACTCGGAGAACTCCTTGGTCACGAAGAACGCGTTGGTGTCGACCGCGGCGGACGGGTCGAGCAACGTGATGCCCTTGTCCTCGAGCAGCGAGGAGGCGGCCGAGACCGACTCGTCGGCGTCGGGAGTGGTCAGCGAGTCGGCGTCGGGCCCGTTGACGGTGGAGTTGAGGTAGTCGACGATGCCGCCGACATATTCGGGCACGAGCTGCACGGTCTCGGGGAACTGCCCGTTGCCCATGTAGACGTCGCGGGTGCCGACCAGCTGCACCGACGCGTCGTAGCCCTCGGCGTCGAGCAGCTGCTCGTACATCGAGGCGACGATCTGGACCTCGCCGAAGTCCTGGCCGGAGATCTTCACCGTGCCCTTGTCACCTCCGCCCGAGGAGGAGCCGGTGTCGTCACTGGCGAGGTCATCGCCGGCGCAGGCCGTTGCGAGGAGGACCGTGCTGATCGCCAACGCGCTGGCGGCGATTCGTCGTAGCTGCATCTCATTCACCTTCTGTGTCCCGCGGCCGAGCTGGCCACGCGTGTCCGGTCGCTGCTCACGCCGTCGTGGGCAGGTCGTTGGTCTGTGGTGCGTCTTCACTGCGTGTCGTGGGGGTGGTGGGCACCGGGTCGATCGCGCGTTGCACGAGCGCCGCCAGCACCTCGAGGGCCATCGCCACGACAGCGACAACCACGGCACCGGCGATTCCCTTCCCGTAGTAGTTGTTGGCGAAGCCGGACGTGATGATGCGGCCCAGTCCGGGACCGGCCACCAGGGCCGCGATCGTGGCCGTCGCCCAGACCTGCACCAGCGCGAGGCGTACGCCGCCGGCGACCAGGGGCAGCGCGAGAGGCAGCTCGACGCGGCGGAACTGCTGCCACCCGGTCATGCCCATGCCCCGGGCCGCCTCCTTCACGTCACCGGCGACCTCGCGGATCGCGACGTAGGTGTTGGTGATGATCGGCGGGAGCGCGAAGAGCGTGAGCGCGATGAGGGTCGCGATGCCGGCCCGGCCGAACGGGCCGAACGTGGCCACGCCCGGCCAGTCGGCGGTCACCAGCAGTGCGAGGAGGGCGAAGGTGGGGATCGCCCGACCGACGTTGGAGATGTTGATCGCGAGGAACCCCCCGCGACCGACGTGCCCCAGCCACAGGGCGAGCGGCAGCCCGACCGCGACGGCGAGCAGGAGCGCGGTGCCGGTGAGGAGCAGCTGCTGGATGAGGTAGCCGAGGATGCCACCTGTGCCGGTCCAGTTGCTGCCGTCGGCCAGGTAGTCCCACACCTCCGAGAAGATGCTCATGCGCCCGCCCTCGTCCGGGTCCAGGGTGTCGCGAACCGCTGCGCGAGGACGATCACCACGTCGAGCGCGACCGCGATCACCACGCAGAGCACGCAGGCCGCCAGCAGCTCGGCCTTGAAGTTGGTGAAGACCCCGTCGGCGATGAGGTTGCCCAGGCCGCCGTTGGCGACGAGTGCACCGACGGTGGTCAGCGCCACCGTCGACACGGTGGCGACGCGCAGGCCGGCAATCATCACCGGCAGCGCCAGCGGGAGCTCGATGCGGAACAGCTGGGTGGTGCGGCCGTAGCCCAGGCCGGTCGCGGACTCGCGTACGTCGTCGGGAACCGAGGAGAGACCGTCGAGCATGCTGCGCACCAGGATCGTGAGCGCGTAGAGCGCGAGGCCCAGCACCACGGTGGTCGCGGAGATGCCCGTGAAGGGCACGAGCAGCGGGAAGAGCGCCAGCGACGGCACGGTGTAGAGGGCGGTCGAGACGCCCATGATGCCGGTCTCGAGCCGCGTGAAACGGCGGGCCAGCAGCGCCATCGGGAACGCGATGGCGATGCCGAGGGCGATCGCGCTGATCGTGATCAGGAGGTGCTGGACGGTCGCGTCGACGAGCTCGCTGCGGTAGTCGACGAGATAGGCCGTGCACCACCAGTCGTTGACCGTGCGGTTGTAGCAGCTGGGCTCCGCTGCCGCGCTCACCAGTAGGGTCACCGCATGGACGCTACCGCCTCCGAGGCAGCCGCTACCTCACCCGTTGCGGCGATGCCCGACCCGGACAGCGAGTCGATGATCCGGCTCGAAGGAGTGAGCAAGACCTACCCCGACGGGACCGTGGCGGTCCACGAGCTCGACCTCGACATTGCTCGAGGCGAGATGGTCTGCCTGGTCGGTCCGTCGGGCTGCGGCAAGTCCACGACGCTCAAGATGATCAACCGGCTGATCGAGCCCACGTCGGGTCGGATCTGGCTCGACGGCAAGGACGTCACCGACGTCGACCCGGTCGAGCTGCGCCGCGGCATCGGCTACGTCATCCAGCAGATCGGGCTCTTCCCCCACCAGCGCATCGAGCAGAACGTGATGACCGTGCCCCTGCTCTACGGCGAGTCGAAGTCGACCGCTCGCGAGCGCGCCCACGAGCTGCTCGCCACGGTCGGCCTGGACCCTGAGCAGTACGCCCGCCGCTATCCGCACGAGCTCTCGGGCGGGCAGCGCCAACGCGTCGGGGTGGCCCGGGCGTTGGCCGCCAACCCCCCGGTCCTGCTGATGGACGAGCCTTTCGGCGCCGTCGACCCCGTCGTGCGCGGCCGGCTGCAGGACGAGTTCCGCCGCCTGCAGGCCGAGCTCGGCAAGACCGTGGTCCTCGTGACCCACGACATCGACGAGGCGATCCGGATGGGCGACCGCGTGGCGGTCTTCGCCGGCGGCGGCCGGCTGTCCCAGTTCGCCACCCCGGCCGACCTCCTGGCCCACCCGGCCGACGAGCAGGTGGCCGACTTCGTCGGGGCCGGCGGCCTGCGGACCCTCGCCGTGACCCGCCTGCGCGAGGAGCACCTCGAGCCGCTCGACGGCGTCTCCACCGGCGACCTCGGCTCGGCGATCGACATCGACTCCTCGCTCGAGGACGCGCTCACCGCGATGCTGCGCGACGACAAGCCGATGATCGGTGTGCGGCGCGGTGCCATCTTCCTCGGGGTGCTCACCCCGGCCGGGGTGCACCGTGCGCTGCGGGAGTCGCTGCGGGATCGGTGACCAACGGAATTCTGGAACCACCGGGTACCCGGTGGTTGCTGAGGTTCCCGCCCGTTGCATCGGGCGGGAAGCGCACGAAGATGACTGTCAGGTAGCCGCGTCGGTGTCGCCGCGTCGGTTCCGGCGTCGCAGGATCAGCCGGGCGACGACCTCCCTCTGGCCGGCCTGACGCAGCGCACTCGGTCCTCGCGCCGAGGTGAGCGTCACGTCGCGGTGCCACGACTCCGTGACGTACTTCGTGCCC
>JBBSOR010000092.1:0-14798 GCA_038259535.1 Propionibacteriales bacterium
AAGTAGGCCGCGTCGTTGACCATGTAGCGGGTCGCGAAGTTGTCGGTGCCGTCGACGATCAGGTCGTAGCCCTCGAAGACGCTCATCACGTTGTCGTTGTCGAGCCGCTCCTCGTGGAGGACGACCTGGACGTAGGGGTTGATCTCGGCGATCGACTCCTGGGCCGAGAGTCCCTTGGGCTTGTCGATGTCGCTCACGCCGTGGATGACCTGGCGCTGGAGGTTGGACTCGTCGACCGTGTCGAACTCGGCGATCCCGAGGGTGCCGACGCCCGCGGCGGCGAGGTAGAGGAGCGCGGGAGACCCCAGGCCACCGGCGCCGATCACCAGGACCTTGGCGTTCTTCAACCGCTTCTGACCGGTCATGCCCACATCGGGGATGATCAGGTGGCGGCTGTAGCGGCGCACCTCGTCGACGGTGAGCTCGGCTGCCGGCTCGACAAGAGCAGGGAACGACACAGACTTCTCCTTGGCTCGGGTGTGGGTGCAACAGCACCGACCGCGTCCATGTTCCCCGGGCGGCCCGGACACGCCGCACCATGTCCCGGGATACGGACGCGGGTGCGGGGCTCCGTGCGGATAGGGTCGGACCTCACTACTCAGGAGTACCCAGGAGCACGCTGTGACCGCAGGCCACCCCGACACCGGTTCCCCGCGACCCCGCGGCGGCCGGATGCCGCGACGGGAGCGTCGCGTCCAGCTGCTCGAGTCGGCCCTCGAGGTCTTCGTCGCCCAGGGCTACCACGCCGCCGCGATGGACGACATCGCCGAGCGCGCCGGGGTGTCCAAGCCCGTGCTCTACCAGCACTTCCCGGGCAAGCTCGACCTCTACCTCGCGCTGCTCGACGCCTCCTGCGACCTGATCATCGACAACTGCCGCGAGGCGCTCGCGTCCACGTCGGCCAACAAGGACCGGGTCGCGGCGACGATGAAGGTCTTCTACAGCTACGTCGCCTCCGAGAAGGGTGCCTTCCGCCTGGTCTTCGAGTCCGACCTGACCAGTGAGCCCGACGTGCGCGAGCGCGTCGACCGGGTCACCGTGGAGTGCGCCTCGATGATCGCCGACGTGATCCGCACCGACACCGGGCTCCCCGACGAGGCCTCCGAGCTGCTGGCGGTCTCACTCGTGGGAATGGCTCAGGTCTCCGCGCGGTTCTGGCTCGCGGGCGGCGGCAGCATCACCCAGGACGACGCGGCCGCCCTGATCGCCGGACTGGCGTGGCGCGGCATCCGCGGCTACCCGATGACCGACGACCACTGACCCACGACCACCGACCCGACACACTCGAGTCATCCATCGCACCACCCCCCGGACACCGAACCAAGTCAAGGAGCATCACGTGGAGGTCAAGATCGGCGTGCAGCAGGCCCAGCGCGAGCTGGTGCTCGACACCGACAGCACGCCCGAGGACATCGAGTCCCAGCTCGCCGAGGCGCTGGCCGGCAGCGGTGTGCTGCGCCTCAGCGACGTCAAGGGCCGCACCGTGGTGGTGGTGGCCGACAAGATCGCCTATCTCGAGCTCGGTTCACCGACGTCGAGCACCGTCGGGTTCCGCTGAGCCTGCCGGGCTTGTGCCGGGCCCTGCGCCGGGCCGCTGACAAGGAGGACCGTCCATGGGTCTGATCTGGACCGTCATCGTGACGATCGTCCTCGGTCTTGTCATCGGCTTCCTCGGCAAGTTCGTCGCGCCCGGGTCCCGCGACAACATCCCGCTCTGGCTGACGATCGTGTGCGGCATCACCGGCGCGTTCGTCGGCAGCTACCTCTACTTCGCGCTGTTCGGGGTGGCGAGCAACAACCCCGGCGGTGACATGTATGACACCAGTCGCGGCATGGACTGGTGGCGCCACGTGTGGCAGGTGGGATCGGCGGCCGTGCTCGTCGTGGTCGCCGCAACGGTCACCGGACGCCGAGACCGCGACGCCTAGCCTCAGGAGTCGAGTCCGAGCTCGGCCATCCGCGCGGCGTGGAGCTCGGTGAGGCGGGTGAACATCCGCCCCATCGCGGCCAGGTCGAGACCGGGGCGGTCCACTCCCCCGGCGAGCAGCGCGGTGAGGGAGTCGCGGTCGCCGGCGACCCGCTGGGCCTGGGTGAGGGCCTCGCCCATCAGTCGGCGGCCCCACAGCGCCAGGCGTCCACCGAGCCGGTGGTCCTCGATGATCCCGGCCCGGACCCGCTCGACGATGAACGCGGTCTGGCCGGAGTCCTCCAGGGAGCCGATGATCACCTCGCGGGTCTCCGGGTCGAGGTAGGCCGCGATCTCACGGTAGAAGTCGGCGGCGAGCCCGTCGCCGACGTAGGCCTTGATGAGGCCCTCGTAGTAGTCCGCGGGCAAGGTGTGGGCGTGGAAGCTGTCGAAGCTGGCCCGGAAGGCCTGCATCGCCTCCGCCGGATCGGCCCCCAGCTCGGCGAGCCGGCCGACCAACTTCTGGAGGTGGGCGAACTCCGCGGTGGCCATCGCCCCGATCGCGATCTTGTCGTCGATCCCGGGCGCCATCTTGGCGTCCTCGACGAGTCGCTCGAAGGCCGACAGCTCGCCATAGGCGATCGCACCGAGAAGGTCGATGGCGGCGCGCCGGTAGTCCTCGTCGGGCGATTCAGTCATGCTCGCAGCCTAGCGATAGGATCGTGTCGACCGAGCCGCTGGCGATCTGTCCAGTGGCCGCCTGTATGTGCGCGGTCGGCAAGGCCATCAAGGATGGCTGAATGAGTGGCTGACCGCATACGCGTGGGACATCCAACTCCATTCGAAAGCGACACCATTCGTGACGACCACCTTCCGTGAGCTCGGCGTCCAGGCCGAGATCTGCGACGCGCTCGACCGCGCCGGCATCATCACCCCCTTCGCCATCCAGGAGATGACCCTCTCGGTCGCCCTGCTCGGCACCGACCTGATCGGCCAGGCCCGCACGGGCACCGGCAAGACCCTCGCCTTCGGCATCCCGGTGCTGCAGCGCTCGGTCTCGCCTCGCGACCCGGCCTACGCCGACATGCCTCAGGGCAAGCCGCAGGCCCTGATCGTCGCGCCGACCCGTGAGCTCGCGCTCCAGGTCTCCAGCGACCTCTCCCTCGCCAGCGCCGACACGGGCCTGCGGGTCCTCACCGTCTACGGCGGCGTCGGCTACGACACCCAGCTCGAGACCCTGGCGGCGGGTGTGGACATCGTCGTCGGCACCCCCGGTCGGCTCATCGACCTGGCCAACCGCCGCGCCCTCGACCTGTCGCACGTGCACGCGCTCGTGCTCGACGAGGCCGACGAGATGCTCGACCTGGGCTTCCTGCCCGACGTCATCACGCTGCTGTCCAAGACCCCCGAGACCCGCCAGACGATGCTCTTCTCGGCCACCATGCCCGCCGCGATCGTCTCGCTGGCCCGCGTCCACATGCGCCACCCGATGAACATCCGCGCCGAGTCGTCCTACGACACCACGATGGTGCCGGCCACCGCGCAGTTCATCTACCTGGCCCACGACCTCGACAAGCCCGAGATCATCGGCCGGATCCTGCAGGCAGACGACGCCGAGAAGATCATCGTCTTCACCCGCACCAAGCGTCAGGCGCAGCGGGTCGCCGATGACCTCGCCGAGCGCGGCTTCAGCTCCTCGCCGCTGCACGGCGACATGGCCCAGGTCGCCCGCGAGAAGGCGCTCGCCAAGTTCCGCGAGGACAAGATCCGCGTCCTGGTCGCCACCGACGTCGCGGCGCGCGGCATCGACGTGCGCGGCGTCTCCCACGTCATCAACTACACGTGCCCCGAGGACGACAAGACCTACGTCCACCGCATCGGCCGCACCGGCCGCGCGGGCGCCTCGGGCATCGCGATCACCTTCGTCGACTGGGCCGACCTGCACCGCTGGAAGATGATCAACAAGACCCTCGATCTGCCCTTCCCCGAGCCGCAGGAGACCTACTCCACCTCCGAGCACCTCTTCCACGACCAGGGCATCCCGGTCGGCACCAAGGGTCGGATCGTCGACCCCGCGCCGGTGGAGAAGAAGGAGCGTGCTCCGCGCGAGCGCGGCTCGCGTGACGGCGGCTCGCGTGACGGCGGCACCCGTGAGAAGGCCTCGGGCGACGCACCGCGTCGTCGCAACCGCAGCCGCAGCCGCACCCGTGGCGGCGCCCCGGTGAAGGACGCCCCGACCCAGGGCTGAGGCTCAGGGCTTGGCGGCCTTCTTCACCGTCTTCTTGGCTGTCTTCTTCGCTGTCCTCTTCGCTGTCCTCTTCGCTGTGGGCCTGGCCGCGCGAGCGACCAGGTTCACGGCGACGTCGCGGTAGGCCTGCGCCCCCTTGCTGCTGCGGCTGGTCGACAGGATCGACCGGCCGGCGGCGGGGGCCTCGGCGAACTTGATGGTCTTGGGGATCGGCGGCTCGACGACCTCGAGGTCGTAGGTCTCGCTGATCGTCTCCAGGACCGTGCGGGCATGGTTGGTGCGGCCGTCGTAGAGAGTCGGCAGCACGCCCCAGACCTCCAGGCCACGGTTGGTGAAGCGGCGTACGTCGTGGACGGTGTCGAGCAGCTGGCCCACCCCGCGGTGCGACAGCGTCTCGCACTGCAGCGGGATCAGCACGCCGTCGGCAGCGGTCAACGCGGCGACGGTCAGCACGCCGAGCGAGGGCGGGCAGTCGAGCAGGACCCAGTCGTAGGCTTCGTCACCGAGGTCCTCGGCGAGCTGCTCCAGGACGCCCTTGATGACGTGCTCGCGGCCGGTGCGGGTGAGCAGGTCGGCCTCGGCGCGGGCCAGCTCGATGGTGGCCGGCAGGACGTCGACGCCGTCCTCGGTCTCGATGATGACCTCCAACGGGTCCACACCCTGGGTGAGGACGTGGTGCACGGAGACCTCGAGGTCCTCCGGGTCGATGCCGAGGGAGAAGGTCAGGCACGACTGCGGGTCCAGGTCGACGAGCAGGACGCGGTGGCCCAGCTCGGCCAGCGCGGCTCCGATCGAGGCGACGGAGGTGGTCTTGGCGACGCCACCCTTCTGGTTGGCGACGGCCAGCGTGATCGGGCTCTGGGTGCTCATCGTCTTCCATTGTGCCGGACCGGGTCGCAGCCGGTGGGGCGGTCCTGAAATGCTGGCCCCATGCCTACCTCCCGGACGACGTCCCTCATCACCGGCGCGACCGCCGGCATCGGCCACGAGTACGCCCGCCAGCTCGCCGCACGCGGTGACGGACTCGTCCTCGTCGCACGCGACAGCGCCCGGCTCGAACAGGTGGCCGAGGAGCTGCGCCGGGCCCACGGGGTCGACGTCGAGGTGCTCGTCGCCGACCTCACCGACCGCGCCGACCTCGCCCACGTCGAGGCCCGCCTCGCCGACCGCGAGCGGCCGGTCGACCTGCTGGTGAACAACGCCGGCTTCGGGCTCAAGAAGCGCTTCCTCGACAACACCGCCGATGAGGAGACCGCGATGCTCGAGGTGCTGGTCACCGCGGTGCTGAGGCTGAGCCACGCGGCGCTCGGCGCCATGGCCGAGAGGGGCCACGGCGGCATCATCAACGTCTCCAGCGTGGCGGCCTTCCTGCCCCGCGGCAGCTACTCAGCCGCGAAGGCGTGGGTGAACAGCTTCAGCGAGTGGGCGCACCTGGAGTACCGGTCGCGCGGCGTGCAGGTCATGGCCCTGTGCCCGGGCTTCACCAAGACCGAGTTCCACGAGCGGATGGAGGTCACTCGCGGTGACGGCTTCATGTGGCTCGACGTCGAGTTCCTGGTGCGCAAGTCCCTCAAGGACTTCGAGAAGGGTCGCGCCTACTCGATCCCCGGCGCTCAGTACAAGACGATCATCGCGCTGACCAAGGCCATCCCCAACCGCGCGCTCCGGATGACGCAATCGATCGGTCGCCGTTGAGCATGCGGATCGTGGCCCCCGATGTCACCGACGCGGAGGCGCTGACCGACCTGCACCTCGACGTGTGGGAGGAGGCCTACGCCGACCTGATGCCCGCGTCGGTCTTCGCCGGGCGGCGGGCTCGCCGGGCCGAGCGGATCGCGAGCTGGCGCGGGATCATCGCCGCAGGATCGAGCGCCAACCTGCTGGCGTGGTCCCCCGAGCACCGGCTGCTGGGCTTCTCCAGCACCGGCCCCGGGCGCGACTCCCCCGACGACGGCCTGCCGCCGCTCGAGCTGATGGCGCTCTACGTCCGGGCCGAGGCCTACGGCGACGGGGTCGGGCACGCCCTGTGCGAGGCCGCGATCGGTGCCTCGCCGGCGTACGTCTGGGTCCTCGACGGCAACGAGCGCGCGATCAGGTTCTACGACAGGCAGGGGTTCGCCTTCGACGGGGCGACCAAGCCCGAGGACGTCGGGCTCGAGCGGCGGATGGTGCGAGGTGCTTGAGTTCATCGTGGCTCCCCTGGTGCGGGAGCTGGTCTATCCCCGCCGGGGGACGCGCGTCGAAGCGGACGCCACGACGTATTCGCTCGACGTGGGAGGGACGATGCTGCGCGGCTGGGCCGTCAACCCGGGCCGCGATCGGGCACTCGTCTACTTCGGCGGAAACGGTGAGCGGGTCGACCTGTCTCAAGAGGTCTTCGCGGACCGGTTCCCGGAGCACACGACCTACCTCATGGCCTATCGCGGATACGGCGCCAGCGAAGGTGTGCCCAGCCAGCAGTCCTTGAGCGAGGACGGCCTGGCACTCATCGACCACGTGGCTGCACGTCATCCTGGCGCGCTCGTGGACGTGGTGGGCCGCAGCCTCGGAAGTGCCGTCGCGGTCCACGTGGCGACGAGGAGGACCCTGGCCCACCTCGTGCTCGTCACCCCGTTCGACAGCCTGGTCGCGACCGCGGAGGACTTGTTCCCCGGACTGCCGGCTGCGAGCCTCATCAGCGATCACTGGGACTCTGCCGCTGTTGCCTGCGACATCCGCGCACCAGTCCTGGTGCTCCGAGCCGGCCGCGACGCGATCGTCCAGCCACCGCGGACCGATGCACTCCTCGACGCCCTGCCGGATGCCGTCGTCGTGTCGTTCGCAGACGCCGACCACGCCACCATCTCCGATCCGGCTGCCTACTGGACCTCGCTCGCTCAGTTCCTCGACGACAAGGCGATCGGGCAGCTCTCCACCTGACCGGCCACCTGCTCATCGGTCGACGCGCGGGCATGCTGGTGGCCCGATCACCGGGTGGGTGTCGGGCGGTGGGGCGGTCAGGGTCGTCGGGGTCCGTGTCGGGGTCGGGGGGTGACGGGGTCGGTGGTCACGGTCCGTCCGGTCGGGAGGGTCCACTGATACGACCCGTCCGAGAGTCGTCGGTAGGAGAACTCGGCGAAGGTCTTGGCTCGGTGGTGGCGCCGGCACAGCGGGGCGAGGTTGTCGGGGTGGGTCTGACCGGGCGGGCCACCCTCCTCCAGCGGGATGTAGGCGTCGATGTGGTCGAGGTCGCAGGACTCTGCCGCGCGCCCGCAGCCGGGATAGACACACGTGAGGTCACGCAACCGGACCTCCTCAGCCATCCGTGCCGGCGGATCGTGGGCATCGACCGCCGCGATGGACGCCTGGTCCGCCACCGGCCGGATCGTCACCGTCTGCGCCATCAGCAGCCACGACTGCAGCCGGCCCATCAGGACCGGGCCGAGCTTCGGCGACACCGCCACACCACCACTACCCCACTCGACGTTGGTGTCGAGGAGGTCGCGGTCGGTGATGTGGAAGACCAGCACCACCTCACCGCCACCACCCTCACGCTGCGGGGTGGGGCGGCGGAACGGGTTCGCGGGACCGTGGGCGATGTCCTCAGCCGCACACACCGCAGCACCCACCACCGGATCAGAGTCGGCGTCCGGGGCGGTGGGGTCGACGGCGGTGGGGTCGACGGCGAGGAGGTCGAGCGCGTGCTGGGGGTCGGCGAGGATCCCGACCGCGTGCGCCCGACGCACGTCCAGGCTGCCCGGGTGGCCCAGTGCCCCGATCTGATCGGCCATGACCCCGACTGTGGAGTCGAACGCCACCAGGTCGGCCTTGTCGAGGACCAGCCACGCCTCGCCGGTGCCGGGCGCACCGGCGCCGTAGCGGCACTCGACCTTGCGCTCACCCATCGCCCGGTCGTGGTCGGCGATCGCCCGGTCCGGGTCGGCATAGAGCCGGGCCTCGTGGATCAGCGCCCCGACCCGGTGGGGGTTCAACCGGCCGGGCTGCCACGCCAGGAGCCGGTCCGCGTGCGCTGCCGCGACGACATCGAGGTCGCGGGAGACTCGTGCGGCCTCCCGACCCAGGTGCGCCGGGACCCGCTGCTCGCGGATGAGTGCCCACAACCTGGGGAGGCGGTGGGCCAGGTCGAGGACGTCACCGACCAGCGACAGCGCCGCCTCGTGGGAGAGCCGCAGCGCAGCAGCCAGCTCCATCACCGCGAACTCCGCCACCGCCGGCGTGCCCTCCCCGGCGATCGCGATGGCCCGCTCGCCGAACATCGCCGCCGCATAGGACCCCGGCACAGGAATCTCGTCCGAACGCCACCCGGCGTGCTCGTCGTCGCCGGCCGGGACGTGGGCGTGGGCCCACGCCAGCGCCGACTCCAGCACCTCGACCTCAGCCCGCCGACGCGTGGCCATCGCCGCCACCGCACGATCCAGCACCGCACGATCCAGCACCGCACCATCCAGCACGCCACGGGCGGAGACCCGGGCGCTGGGAGCTTCAGTGGAGGTGGACATGAGACCAGTCTCCCAGAGCCCACCGACACTCACACCTGCACAAACAGATCTGCGGAACGTTTATTCGAAAACCTGATCGACGTTCTCGAAGGTTGCCAACCACGCCTCCAGGTCCCGTGGGCGGCGGAACAGCAGCACCTCCGGCCCGCCAGGATCGGCCGCCCACGTGCGCATCCGATCGCGCTTGCGGGCAAACGACCGGAAGTGCCAGACCAGGATCGAGTCGCGGCTCAACAAGCTGCGCCAGCTCTCGACATTGCCGTTGCAGCGCGGCTCCTTCGTGATCGCCCCCGACACTGTTCGCCGGACCAGTCGCCCGAACGAGAGCCAGCGCGGGTAGTCCAGGCCGACCACCAGCTGCGCCCGCGGAAGGACGAGGTCGAGCCAGGCGCCGTAGGCCGAGTCGACGACCCACCGCTCCCCCGCGACTCTGTCTCGGATCAGCTTTCGTTGCGCCGAGCCCTCGACCGGGACCCAGCCGGGCAGCCAGGTGAGCTCATCGACCAAGGTCACCGGCAGGCCGAGGCGCTCGCCCAGGGCAAGGGCGGCCGTGCTCTTGCCGCTCCCGGTCACCCCGTAGGCGAGGATGCGATCCGGGAGGGTCATCGTCGCGAGGACGCCAGCGACACCAGCCGCTCGTACTGCTCGGGGGCGGTCGTGTTGACCCCCAGGTCGTGGTCGACCTTGCCGAGCCCGTGGTGGTCGCTGCTCCCGGTCACGATGAGGTCGAGGTCGCGGGCGATCCCGCGCAGCTCCGACCGTGCGGCGTCGGAGTGGTCCTGGTGGTCGACCTCGATCCCGGCGAGCCCGAGGCGCTGCAGCTCCGCGATCGCCGCACCATCCAGCACGGCGCGGCCGCTGCGGCCCCACGGGTGTGCGATCACGCTCACGCCCCCGGCGTCGGCGATGATCGGGATCATCTCCTCCAGCGGCGCGGCGTAGCGGTTGGCGTAGCCCGGCCTGCCGGGGTTGAGCAGGTCGGTGAAGGCCTGGGTGCGGTCGTCGGCGTGGCCCAGACGCACCAGGGCGTCGGCGACGTGCGGCCTCCCCGCGGCGACGGACCCGCCCGACTCCCGGCGTACGTCGTCCTCGGTGATGTCGATGCCGTGCCCGCGCAGCGCCTCCACGATCGCCGGGGTCCGCGCGGTGCGGCCGGCCAGGATCCGGTCGAGCGCCGCGACGAGAGGCTGGTGCGTGGGGTCGGGGAGGTAGGCCAGGAGGTGCACGCCGCGGTGGTGGAACGACGTGCTGATCTCCAGGCCCGGGACGAGCGTGATGCCGACCTCGTCGGCAGCCGCGGCCGCCTCGGCCCAGCCGGACATCGCGTCGTGGTCGGTCAGGGCGACGACGTCGAGGCCGGCGGCCTCGGCGGCGCGGACGAGGTCGGCGGGGGTGTCGGTGCCGTCGCTGGCCGCGGAGTGTGTGTGGAGGTCGATCCGCACGTCAGCTGTTCCACTTCAGCAGGACGGGGGTCTCCCGCTCGAAGCCGAGCACCGAGACGGTCGAGGTGTCGAGGCGGAAGAACCGGCCCTCGTCGGCCGGCTGGCACAACCAGCGGGCGGTGAGCACGCGCAGCGAGTGGCCGTGGGCGAAGACCAGGGTGCGGCGGTGCTCGCGGACCCGCTCGACCACCCGGTCCAGCCGCGCGGAGACGTCGTCGGCGCTCTCGCCGCCGGGCGAGGGGTGCGTCCACACCGTCCAGCCCGGCACGGTCTCGCGGATCTCCGGGGTCGTGACGCCCTCATAGTCGCCGTAGTCCCACTCGACGAGGTCGTCGTCGACCTGCGCGTCGGCGAAGCCGGCCAGCTCAGCCGTACGACGGGCGCGCCGGCGCGGGCTGGTCAGGACGAGGTCGAAGTCCACCTCGGCCAGCCGCGGCGCCAGCGACGTCGCCGTCTCCTCGCCGACGTCGGTGAGGGGCAGGTCGGTGGTCGAGGTGTGCCGGCCGTCGCGGCTCCACTCGGTCTCGCCGTGACGGACCACCCAGAGCTCTGGACCAGCGGCGTCGGACATGTGCGTGAGTCTGCCACGATGCACGCCATGCCCGACCAACCGCTCACCCTGCCCGCGACCGGACCGCGCAGGTCCGACCTGCGCGGGGCCAGGCTGGCGATCGCGGCCGCGTTCGGCGTCCAGGGGCTGGTCTTCATCAGCCTGACCACCCGGCTGCCGCGCATCCAGGACCGGTGGGACCTGGGCGAGCTCGCGCTCTCGGGTGTGCTGCTGATGATGGTCCTGCTCGCGGGCGCCGGCTCGCTGGTGGCGGAGCGCCTCGCCCCGCGCCTCGACAGCGCGGTGGTGCTGCGCGCCGGCCTGCTGGTCGTCGCGGCGTCGGTCGCGGTGCTCGTCCTGGCGCCGACCAGGGTGGTCTTCGTGCTCGGCCTCGCGGCCTACGGCGTGGGGCTCGGGCTGGTGGACGCGACGGGCAACATGCAGGCGGTGGCCCTCGAGCACCGGATGGGCCGGGTGATCCTCCCGTCCTGCCACGGAGCCTGGACCCTGGGCGGCGTGGTCGGGGCCGTCCTCACCCTGGCCACGACCGACGTGCCGTGGTCTGCGATCGCGCTGGTGGCCACGCTGCCGCTGCTGGCCGCCGCGGCGCCCTACCTGCCTCGCGACCACGGCGTGGCCGCGACCAGCACCGAGACCGACATCCCCTGGCGGGCGATCGTGATGGTGGGCCTGGCGCTGGTCGTCTTCTACACGGTGGACACCGCCGCGGCGACGTGGGGACCGGTCTACCTCGACGACGTCTTCGACGCCCCGCAGCGGCTCGTGGCGCTCGCGACGCTCCCCTACCTCGTCGCGAGCGGGCTCGTGCGCCTGGTGGGCGACCGGCTGACCGAGCGGGTCGGTGCGGTCCGGCTGATGCGGGTCGGCGCCGCGATCGCCTTCGTGTCGCTCTCGATCGTCGTCGCCGCACCGACGTGGCCGGTGGCCGTCGTCGGCTTCACCCTCCTGGGCTGCGGGGTCGCGGTGGTCGCGCCGCTGAGCTTCTCCGCGGCGGCGGCGCTGGCCGGTCGCGACGCCGATCCGGCCACCCGCCAGGCGCGGGTCGACGCGGTCGTGGCGCGCTTCAACCAGTTCAACTACGCCGGTGCGCTCCTGGGCGCGGTGATGACGGGGGCGGTGGGTGCCGGGTCGCTGCGCATCGGCTTCGCCGTGCCCCTGGTGCTGGTGCTGGCCCTGTTCTGGCTGGCCCGGGCCTTCGCACCGGCGGACAGTGTCGTGATGGACCCGTCCGCCGGCGCCTCGTAGGAGGAGCGGGCTCAGACCCCGCCGCCACCGGCCTTGCGGCGGTGCATCGGCTTGGCGACGTTCTTGTCGTTGACCTCCGAGCCGTGAGCCTTCTCCTTGGAGTCGGCCGAGTCGTCGGGGTGGTGGTGGCCCTTCTTGCGGTCGAGGGCCTCGCGCATCTTGGCCTTGATGTCGGCGTTGGGGTCCTGGTCAGCCATGGGGCTCCTCCTCGGTTGGCGGTCTACCGGGGCCACCTTGTCAAACCCGTCAAGCGAGGTCGAGGAGGTTATGCGTCCACAGGCCGTTGGAGCACGTCGATCCGGCCGGCGAGCTTGCCCGTCATCCGGTGGACGTGCCAGTGGCAGTCGCCGAGCATGACGTCGTACGCCGCGTCGCCGAACTCGGCGCGGTAGCGCTCCGGCTCGCGCATCAGCCGGGCCAGGTGGAGCAGGGCGCGACCGGCCTGTCCGTCCTGCTCCTGCGACCACTCCCCCCACTCACCGGCGAGGTCGAAGGTGTCCACGACGTCGAGGCCCGAGGCGGCGATGGCCGCGTCGATCACGGTCGGGTCGGCAGATGCGGACACCACGCCCATCACGTCGAAGAGCCAACCGGCCTCGTCGGCGCCCAGCAGGTCGGTGGCCACGCTCTGGTAGGCCACGACGTAGCCGCCGGGGCGCAGGACGCGCGCGAACTCGCCGAACGCGGCCGCGGGGTCATCGACGTGGACCATCACGTCGCGGCACCAGACCAGGTCCTGCGAGGACGTCGGGACGGGGAGGCGGGTGGCCGAGCCACGCTCGAAGGAGACGCGTGAGGCGATGTCGGGGAAGGCCTCGCGCCGGGACTCTCGCGCCAGGTCGAGGTGGCGCTGGACCGGGTCGATGCCGAGCACCCGCACCCCGAAGTGGGTCGCCAGCCGGAGGGCGTGCGCGCCCTCGCCGCAGCCGACGTCGACCACCCGGCTGTCGGGCCGCAGGTCGAGCTCGCGCACGACCTGCAGCAGGATCGACGGCGCTCGCGGGGCGAGGCTCTCGTCGAGGCGGGCCGCGAACGCATCCTCGACCCGCGGATAGGTGTCGTAGAAGAACTCGCGATCCCAGGCCACAGGGAGGAGTCTGCCCGTCGACGCCTGCTCATAGGATCACCCCATGGCCCGGCGCGTGTTCCTCCACTGTGGCACGGCCAAGTCGGGCACCACGTTCCTGCAGGACCTGTGGTGGCGACACCGCGGCGAGCTCCGCGACCGCGGGCTGCTGCTGCCGGGCTCCGCGCTGCGCGACCACTTCCACGCCGCCGCACTGGTGAAGGGGATGGACGCGATCGTCGAGGAGCTCGGGCCCGGCGAGCGGGGAGTCTGGCGCCGGCTGGTGGACGAGACCCGGGAGTGGTCCGGCGACGCGCTGATCAGCCACGAGCACTTCTCCGACTCCTCCGCCGACGCGGCCGGCGCCGCACTGGCCGACCTCGCCGGCGCGGCCGACGAGGTGCACCTGGTCGTCACGGTGCGCGACCTCGGCCGGGTGCTGCCCTCGGCCTGGCAGCAGCGGGTCAAGCAAGGGGCCCGACAGCCGTTCGGCACGTTCCTCGCGACAGTGCGTCGCGGCGACGACGACCAGAAGTTCTGGCGCTACCAGGACGTCCCCCGCATCCTCGACCGCTGGGCCGCCGGCCTCCCGACCGAGCGCGTGCACCTCGTCGTCGTCCCCCCTTCCGGCGCGCCGCGCGACGAGCTGTGGCTGCGCACCGCAGCCGTCCTCGGCGTCGACGTGACCGGCCTCGACACCGACCCGCGGCTGCCCAACGACTCGCTCGGCATCGTCGAGGCCGAGCTGCTTCGCCGGGTCAACACCGTCGTGCCGCGCGAGCGTCGCTCCGTTGCGCTGACGCGGCTCACCAAGGGCAGCTTCGCGCGCGACCTGCTCGCCGGGAGTGCGCCGCAGGAGTCGTTCGTGCTGCCGGCCACGCACATCGGCTGGGTGCGTGAGCGGTCGGAGGCCATGGTCGTGACGCTGCGTGCCGGGGCCTACGACGTGGTCGGCGACCTCGACGACCTCCTGCCGGCCGACCCCCGCTCGGGCCGCACCCCCGACCAGACCAGCGACACGGAGCTGCTGGCGGCCGCGACCACCGTGGTCGCCCGGATGATCGAGGCTCGCATCGTCGAGGAGGACCACTGATGGCCCGCCGCGTCTTCGTCCACATCGGCACTCCCAAGTCGGGCACGACCTATCTCCAGAGCCTGTGGTGGCACCACCACGAGGCGCTGGCCGCGCAGGGCCTGCTGCTGCCCGGGGGCTCGGCCGACGTCCAGTTCCAGGCGTCCGCCGTCGTGCGCGCCCACGCGGGGGTGCTGGAGACGATGGGCGAGCACCAGCTGCGCGCCTGGGACCGCGTGGTCGACGAGGTCGGGGCGTGGCCGGGCGACGCCCTGATCAGCCAGGAGCAGCTCGTCGAAGCCTCACGGGCCGACGCCGACGCCGCGCTCGCCCGGCTGCGGGACGTGGCCCAGGAGGTGCACGTCGTCCTCACCGCACGAGACCTGGTGCGCCAGGTGCCGAGCGCGTGGCAGCAGCGGGTCAAGCACGGCTCGGCGACCACGCTGCGCCGGTTCTTCAAGCGCGTCGCCAAGGACGATCCGGCCTTCAACTTCTGGCACCACCAGGACGTGCCGCGGATCCTCGAGCGCTGGGCGGCCGACCTGCCGGCGTCGCGGGTCCACCTGGTGGTGCTGCCGCGGCCGGGGGCCGACCGCGACCTGCTGTGGCGGCGTACGTGCGACCTGCTCGGCATCGACGGCTCCGGTCTCTCGCTCGACGCGCCGGTGGCCAACGAGACCCTTGCGCCCGCCGAGATCGCCTTCGTGCGCGGCGTCAACGCCCACTTCCGCAACGCCCACCTCGACGTG
>JBBSOR010000093.1:0-14767 GCA_038259535.1 Propionibacteriales bacterium
ACGTACGTCGACGCCCTTCTCGCGCAGCTTCCTCGTCATCTCGGCGACGGGGTACTGCGCCTGGGCGACGGCCATGCCGTAGCCGGGGGTGATCACGACGGAGGAGGCGTGGGCGAGCAGGTCGGCGACGTCGTCGGCCTGGATCTCGCGGTGCTCGCCGTAGTCGCGGTCCTCGGCGGGCCCGCTGCCGTCGGAGCCGAAGCCGCCGGCGATGACGCTGACGAACGAGCGGTTCATCGCCCGGCACATGATGTAGCTGAGGATCGCACCCGAGGAGCCCACGAGCGCGCCGGTGATGATGAGCAGGTCGTTGCCGAGCATGAAGCCGGCCGCGGCCGCCGCCCAGCCGCTGTAGCTGTTGAGCATCGAGACGACGACCGGCATGTCGCCGCCGCCGATCGCGGCGACGAGGTGGAAGCCGAGCACCAGCGCGAGCACGGTCATCAACGCCAGCGGGGCCATCGCGACCCACCCGTCGGCGAGCATGAACCACACCATCAGCACGGCGGAGGCGAGCAGGATGCCCAGGTTGAGCTGGTGGCGTCCCGGCAGCGTCAGGGGCGAGGACTTCATCCTCGCGCTGAGCTTGAGGTTGGCCACGACCGAGCCGGTGAAGGTCACGGCGCCGATGAAGACGCCGATGAAGACCTCGGCGTTGTGCACGGAGTCGGCGCGAGCGACACCGCCCGGCAGGGCGGCGACCTCGATGTAGGTGTTGTAGCCGACCAGCACGGCCGCCAGCCCGACGAAGCTGTGCATCATCGCGATGAGCTCGGGCATGCCGGTCATCTCGACCCTCGACGCGAGCCGGATGCCGATCGTCGCGCCGACGGTCATCGCGACGAGGATGATCACCAGGCCGACCCGGATCGACGACGTGTCGGCGATCAGGTCGTCGGTGAGCTGGCGCAGGACCAGCAGGAGCGTGGAGACCAGCGCCAGGGCCATGCCGGCCATGCCGAACTGGTTGCCGCGTCGCGCCGTCTCGTGCTTGCTCAGGCCGGCGAGCGCGAGGATGAAGAGGAGGGCGCTGAGGATGTAGGCGCCGGTCACGAACGAGACCATGCTCGAGGTCGAGGTGGAATCCATCGGGCTCAGCCCTTCTGGAACATGTTGAGCATCCGCCGGGTGACGAGGAAGCCACCGAAGACGTTGATGCTGGCGAGCAGGATGGCGACCCCGGCGATGACCTGGACCGCGAGGTTGTCGACCGGCGCCTGGAGGACCGCGCCGACCACGATGATCCCGCTGATGGCGTTGGTGACGCTCATGAGCGGGGTGTGCAGCGCATGGTGGACGTTGCCGATGACGTAGAAGCCGATGACCACGGCGAGCACGAAGACGGTCAGGCTCGGCAGGAAGCTGGCGGGCGCGAGGGTGGCCAGCGCGAGGAAGACGACGGCGCCCAGCCCGGCGGCGTACGTCCTGCGGCGGGGGTCCGGTGGCGTGGGCGGCGCCTTCTCGACCGACAGCACCGCGGTCGGCGCCGGCGCGGCCGAGACCTGGACGGGCGGCGGCGGCCACATGGTCTCGCCGTCGCGGGTGACGGCGATCCCACGCTGGACCACGTCGTCCAGGTCGAGCGTGAGCGCGCCGTCCTTCTCGGGCGTCAGCAGCTTGAGCAGGTTGACGATGTTGGTGCCGTAGAGCTGGCTGGTCTGCGCGGCGAGCCGCCCGGCGAGGTCGGTGTAGCCGAGGACCGTGACGCCGTTGGCTGTCACCACCCGCTCGTCCTTGACCGTGGCCGCGACGTTGCCGCCATTGGCCGCGGCCATGTCGACCACGACCGAGCCGGGGGCCATCGCGGCCACCGTCTCTGCGGTGATGAGCTGGGGCGCGGGACGGCCGGGGATCAGCGCGGTGGTGATGACGATGTCGGCGGCGCGCGCCTCCTCGTCGTACATCGCGGCGGTGGCGGCCTCCTGCTCGGCGGTCATCTCCTTGGCGTAGCCGTCGGAGGATGCTGCGGCCTCCATCGCTGGGTTGTCCAGGGTGACGAACTGCGCACCCATCGACTCGACCTGTTCGGCGACCTCGGGGCGCACGTCGAAGGCGCGCACGACTGCGCCCAGCGAGCCGGCCGCACCGATCGCGGCGAGGCCGGCCACACCGGCGCCCACGACGAAGACGCGGGCCGGCGGCACCTTGCCCGCGGCGGTGACCTGGCCGGTGAAGAGCCGGCCGAACTCGTGGGCCGCCTCGATCACGGCGCGGTAGCCGGCGACGTTGGCCATCGAGGAGAGGACGTCCATCGACTGCGCGCGCGAGATCCGCGGGACGGCGTCCATCGCGAGACCGGTCACGCCGGCGCCGGCGAGGCGCTCGATCAGCTCGGGGCTGCGGGCCGGGGCCAGCAGGGCGATGACCGTGGCACCCGGGCGGAGTCGGGCGATCTCGTCGTCGGTGGGGGCGTTGACCTTCACCACGACGTCGCTCGACCAGACATCGGCGCCTGCGCCGACCGTGACACCGGCCTCGGCGTACGCCGTGTCGGGCTGGTCGGCGGCGATGCCCGCGCCAGCCTCGACCACGACGTCGTAGCCGAGGGCTGCGAGCTGCGCGGCGGTCTTCGCCGTCGCTGCCACCAGCGTCTCGCCGGGTCGTGACTCACGTGGGATGCCGATGCGCACTGCTGCCTCCTGGGTGGGGGCTCGGGTCCTGGTCGGGACCTGAGCGGCGTGCGGGCCGGGGCACAAGGTATCGAAACCCGCCGGGAAGTCGCGGTTGTCTCAGGTGGGGGCGCGTCCCGCGGTCGGTGGGCGGGTCGGTCGACACGTCCCGTCTAGGCGAAGGTCGCTCAGCCGAGGGCTCGAGCTCGTGCACCGCGTGCCACGGGCCGTCGGGCGTCCGGACATGCATGTCGTGCACGTCACCGTGGTCCGTCGTTCACACGGGACCGGTATAGACGATGGGCTTGCCGACCGCTTGGGCGTAGGCAATCTCTCGCCGCGTCGACTCTCCGATGTAGCTGCCGGGGTTGACGATCAGAACCCGGTCGGCCACGTCGATCTTGCGTAGGTGAAGGGTGTCCAGGACGGCCTTCTCCTCGGGAGTGGGCGCCTCCTCCGCCTCACTGGGAGCGACCACGATGACGCCCGCGAGCGTCAGTTCACGGTTCGCCTCACGCATCTCGGCCATGAACCTCGCCGACCCACAGATGCAGACGATCTCAGGACGGCTGGTCACCACTCGACCCTAGGCGACCCACCCGTCTGCCGCCGTCGTGTAGCTATCCGCCTCTGCCGCGGCCCGCGCGCTGCATCCTCGGTGGTCCGTCGTGCCCAACGCCACCGATCGAGGGCCGCGGACATGCCTGTGGCCCCGCCGGATCGCTGCGGCGGGGCGTGGGGCGGGGTCATCGTCGGCGGGGTCGTGGAATCCGAGGTCGATCGCCGTCGGGCGGATCGAGTGCGCTGCTGCCCGTGCTGTCTCGGCGGTAGTGGTGACCGTGGGGGCTGGTCCACAAGAAGATCCCTGGTTCGACCATCCGGTAGCGCCAGGCGGAGTGGGTCTTGAGGCGGTGGTGGAAGCGACACAGCGCGGCCAGGTTTCGTGTGTCGCTCGGGCCGGGTTGTGGTCGGCCTTCGGCGTCGGCGTGGTGGTCGTGTTCGGTGATGTGATCGACGTCGCAGCCCCTCGCAGGGCGTGTGCACCACGGGAACACGCAGGTGCGGTCGCGGAGGATGACGCTCTCGCGGATCCGGTCCGGAGTTGCATATCCGGGCGCGGACAGGACCTGGTCGAGGTCGATGACGGGCTTGACCGTGATCCTGGTGCGCGAGTCGGCACACCAGGACTTCAGCTGCTCGAGGAGGAGCAGCCGCTGGCCCTCCTCGAGCCGGCCCGTGGGACCGAACACCGTCGCCTGGCCGTCGGTGGTGGCGCCGAAGTGGGCGTGGAGCACGACCTCCCGGGCGACCGGGAGTCCGTCATGGTCCTTCGATCGGGTGGCGCCCTGGGAAAAGAGGTCCAGCGCGGTCTGCGTGCGGGCGAGGTCGCCGAGCGCGGCGGCACGGCGGGCGTTGAGGGACAGCTCGGAGCCGAGCGCCTTCTGGGTGGCCGCGCTGTGGGCGAGAGCTCGGTCGAGGTCCAGGGCGTCGGCGATGTCGAGCTCGGCCTCGAGGTGCAGGGTCCCGGCGTAGTGGACGTCGTCCTTGTTGATCGTGACGTGGCGGGGGTCGACGTGCTGCCACCCGTCCTCGGGGTCAGCGGTCGGGTCGGGCTCGGCAAGGTCGTGGCGTCTGATGGTCTCCGCGACGAGGCGGTCGAGCTGCGCGGGGCCGATCTTGCCGGCGACGGCGGCGACCGGGGCGTCGACCCACGCGGCTGCCGCGGGGGTCAGGGCGGGGGTGGTGTGGATGGTGGCCTCGGCCACGAGCCGGGCCCGCCAGGCCGGGACGCATCCGGACTGGACCTGGGCCCACAACCTGGGCAGGCGGTGGCGCAGCTCGAGGGCGTGGCCGATGAGCTTCTTGGCCGAGGTGGTGGAGATGCCGAGGACGGTGCCGAGCTCCGCGACGCAGAACTCCGCGACGAGCGGGCAGCCCAACCCTGCGATGGGTTCTTCGTGCTCGCACCCGCGGGCGGTGAGCGTGGCGGCGGAATGGATCGACTCGGGCGGGTGCAGGTCGGCCCACGCGGCAGCGAGCTCCAGGAGGTCTGCCGCCGCCTGATCCTCGCGGGCCTTGCGGTCGCGGGCTGCGGCGAGGATCCCGGACGCGTCCAGGTCCTCGACCAGCGGGCGGCTGGTCGAGGAGCGGAGGTCCGAGGTGAACGTCATGGACACCAGTCAAGCAGGACCCACCGACAGTCTGGAACTGGAGGAAGCACCGTGTGGACGAGTGTTTTCGAACGGGTGGGCCATGTGTGCGCACCTGGCGCCGACCGGGTCGCCGCACGGCCTCCTCGACCAGCAGCCTGCTCAGCCGAGCGTCGAGCGCCGAGCCACCAGCTCGGGCACGAACACCAGCTGCTGGTGGACGTGATCGGGGTTGTCGGCCTCGTCCAGCACCAGCTCCGCGGCCCGCCGCCCCAGCTCCTGGCGCGGCTGACGGACCGAGGTCAGCGGCACGGCGGCGGCGCTGGCGTACTCGATGTCGTCGTAGCCGACGATCGCCAGGTCACTGGGCACGGACGCGCCCGAGCTGATGAGCTGCTGGAGCAGGCCGAGGGCGAGCAGGTCATTGGCGCAGAACGCGGCGGTGGGGCGGCGCTGCTGGCCGAGACCCATGAGGCGCTCGCCTCCGGCCGCCGAGCTCTACGCCCGCACCGGGCTGCAGTTCCTGGCGTTCAACACCGTCTACCAGCTGGCCGCCGACCCCCGGGCCGCCGAGGCGGAGCGGCTGCTCCTCGTCCCCGACCTGCTGACCCACTGGCTGACGGGGGCCGAGGTCGCCGAGCGCACCAACGCCTCGACCACCGGCCTGCTGTCCATCACGACCGGCGCGTGGGACGACGAGCTGATCGCCACGCTCGGCCTGCCTCGCGGTCTCCTCGCGGACCTGGTCGACCCGGGCACGACCATCGGCACCGTCCTCCCCGAGGTCGGCGACGCCATCGGTGCGCCGGGCCTGCCGGTCGTCGCGGTCGGCTCGCACGACACCGCCTCGGCCGTGGTCGGCGTACCGATGGCCGGAGACGACGCGGCCTACATCTCCCTCGGCACCTGGGGACTCGTGGGGCTCGAGCTCGACGCACCCGTGCTCACCGAGGCGGCACGTGCGGCCAACTTCACCCACGAGGGAGGGGTCGACCGCACGGTCCGCTTCCTCACCAACGTGATGGGCACCTGGCTGCTGAGCGAGACCCTGCGGACGTGGGGGCGCGACGACCTCGGCGCCCTGTTGGCGGCGGCTGCCGACGTCACCGGACCGGTCCCCGTCTTCGACGTGCAGGACCCGCGTTTCGTGGCACCCGGCGACATGCCGGGCCGCATCGCCTCGTGGTGCACCGAGCACGACGTGGCCGCACCGGCCGACGACGCCAGCCTGGTGCGCTCGATCGTGGAGTCCCTCGCCGCGGCGTACGCCGTCGCGCTGGCCACGGCCGCCTCGCTGTCGGGCCGGACGGTGCGGCAGGTCCACGTCGTGGGCGGCGGCAGCCAGAACGCACTCCTGTGCCAGGCGCTCGCCGATCGGATCGGCCTCCCGGTCGTCGCGGGCCCCGTGGAGGCCACCGCACTCGGCAACGTGCTCGTGCAGGGCCGCGCGGCCGGAGCCCTCAGCGGCACCCTCGACGACCTGCGCGCCCTCGTCGCCCGCACTCAGGACCTGCGCCGGCACGAGCCGCGCACCCGCGCGTGGCAGGATGCCGAGCTGTGAGGGTCGCCCTTCAGATCACCTGCGTCAATGACGCCATGTTCCCCGAGACGGGCAAGGCCGTCGTGCGGCTGCTGCGCCGTCTCGGCGTCGACGTGGAGTTCCCCGCAGCCCAGACGTGCTGCGCCCAGCCGATGGTCAACACCGGCTACCTCGACGAGGCCGTGCCGGTGGTGCGGACCTTCGTCGACGCGTTCGCCGGCTACGACGCCATCGTGACGCCGTCGGGATCCTGCGCCGGGTCCGCGCGCCACCAGCACTCCATCGTGGCCGAGCGCTCGGGGGACCCGGTGCTGGCCGCTGCCGTTGCGCAGACCGGGCCACGGACCTACGAGCTCTCGGAGTTCCTCGTCGACGTGCTCGGGGTCACCGACGTCGGCGCCTACTTCCCGCACCGGGTGACCTACCACCCGACGTGCCATAGCCTGCGGATGATCGGCGTCGGCGACCGCCCCCAGCGGCTCCTGGAGCAGGTGCGTGGCCTCGACCTCGTCGAGCTCCCGATGGCGACCGAGTGCTGCGGCTTCGGCGGCACGTTCGCACTGAAGAACGCCGACACGTCCGTCGCCATGGGTGCCGACAAGGCGCGCCACGTCTGCGACACCGGCGCCGAGGTGCTCGTGGCCGGCGACAACTCGTGCCTGATGCACATCGGCGGCATGCTCTCGCGGCAGCGGGCCGGCGTACGCGTGATGCACCTCGCCGAGATCCTCGCCGCGACCGAGGACGCAGCATGAGCGGCACCTTCGTCGGGATGCCGGCCTTCCCGACCGCAGCACGTGCGGCCCTCGGCGACACCCAGCTCCGCACCAACCTCGCCCATGCCACCCGCACCATCCGCGACAAGCGCGCCGCGGTCGTGGCCGAGGTGGAGGACTGGGAGGACCTCCGGCTGTCCGGCGCCGGCGTCAAGGAGGCGGCGCTACGCGATCTCGCGACCCACCTCGAGACACTCGAGGCCTCGCTCACCCGGGCCGGCGCGACCGTCCACTGGGCGCGCGACGCCGAGGAGGCCTGCCGCATCGTCGCCGACGTCACCCGCGCCCACGGCGCCGACGAGGTGGTGAAGGTCAAGTCGATGGCGACGGCGGAGATCGGTCTCAACGAGGCCCTCGCGGCCGAGGGCATCGCCGCATGGGAGACCGACCTCGCCGAGCTCATCGTGCAGCTGGGCGAGGACCTGCCCTCCCACATCCTGGTCCCCGCGATCCACCGCAACCGCGCGGAGATCCGCGACATCTTTCTCCGCCGGATGGCGGGCGCCGGCCGGCCCGCGCCGGCCGACCTGACCGACGAGCCGGCCGTGCTGGCCGGGGCTGCCCGCGAGCACCTGCGCGAGAAGTTCCTCCGCGCCACGGTCGGCGTCAGCGGCGCCAACTTCGCCGTCGCGGAGACCGGCACCCTCGTCGTCGTCGAGTCCGAGGGCAACGGCCGGATGTGCCTGACCCTGCCCGAGGTGCTGATCAGCGTCGTCGGCATCGAGAAGGTGCTCGCGACCTGGGCCGACCTCGACCCGATGCTCCGCCTGCTGCCGCGGTCGTCGACCGGGGAGCGGATGAACCCCTACACCTCGACGTGGTCGGGTGTGACGCCCGGCGACGGGCCGCAGGAGGTGCACGTCGTGCTCCTCGACAACGGCCGCACCCGGGCGCTCGCCGACGACGTCGGCCGGCAGGCGCTGCGCTGCATCCGCTGCTCGGCGTGCCTCAACGTCTGCCCGGTCTACGAGCGGGTCGGTGGCCACGCCTACGGCTCGGTCTACCCGGGACCGATCGGCGCGATCCTCAACCCGCTGTTGCGCGGCGTCTCCGACGAGCAGACCGCATCCCTGCCCTACGCCTCCTCCCTGTGCGGCGCCTGCTTCGAGGTGTGCCCGGTGTTGATCGACATCCCCTCGGTGCTCGTGGACCAGCGGGCCGCCGTCGTCGACTCGCACCGGGGCGACCGCCTGCCCAAGGGCGAGGCGCTGACGATGCGCGCGACCGCGTGGGCCTTCTCGGACTCCCGACGCCTGGCGTGGGCGGAGCGCGCCTCCGGGCTGGCCGGCCGCGTCCTCACCCGCATCTCCCGTACGACGCTGCCCGGCGGCCGCCCCGCCGCCGGCCGGCTCCCCGGACCGGCGGCCGGCTGGACCGGCGCACGCGACCTCCCCGCTCCTCCGGAGGAGTCGTTCCGCGCGTGGTGGGACCGCACCGACGGCGGTCGGGACGGGGGTGGGGCATGAGTGCGCGCGACGAGATCCTGGCTCGGGTCAGGTCGGCACTGGCCGACGTCTCGCCCGTCGTCTCCGTGCCCACCCCGCCGCGGGTCCCCGACCGCGGCGACCTGGTGGCGCTGTTCGTGGAGCGCGTCGAGGACTACCGCGCCGTGGTCACCGGCTGTGCCCCCCACGACCTGGCGGAGGTCGTGGCCGCGGTGCTCGACGGCGCGCGTGCTGTCGTACCTCCCGGCCTGGGCCTCGACGTCCCCGGCGCGGTGGTCGATGCCGGCTTCACCGCCGCCGAGCTGGACGGCATCGACGCGGTGGTCACCCGAGCCCGGGTGGGCATCGCCGAGACCGGCACGATCGTGCTCGACCACACGTCCGACCAGGGCCGCCGCGCGATCACCCTGGTCCCCGACCTGCACGTGTGCATCGTCGAGGCGAGCCAGGTGGTGGCCGACGTACCCGACGCGATCACCCTGCTGGACCCCGCCCGCGCCCTCACCTGGATCAGCGGCCCCTCGGCCACCAGCGACATCGAGCTCGACCGGGTCGAGGGCGTCCACGGCCCGCGGACCCTGCACGTCGTCCTCGTCTCCTGAGTCGAGTGCGCACGCGGTAGTAGTCGCCACGCGGCCGCGCACTCAACTCGCGGGCCTGTGGAGGACGCCGGCGGGCACGGCCCGCGTGGCACGACACTCGCTCCATGGCGGAGCGACTCTGGCAGGACCTCGCGGAGGCTCAAGCCGGCCTGCTGAGCCACCGGCAGCTGCGCGGTCTCAAGGTGACCCGGGGCGAGATCCGCAACCACGTCAATGTCGGACGCTGGGCCAGCCGGTCTCCCGAGGTCGTCAGCACGACGACCGGCCCGCTCTCGCCCGATCAACGACTCTGGCTCGGCGTCCTGCACGGCGGACCGTCGGCGATGGTGGGAGGACTGAATGCCGCCGGGAAGCACGGGCTCAAGCACTGGGATCGGAGCGAGATCACGATCCTGGTCGGCAACCCGATGAGCTTCGACCACCTCGCCGGCTACCGCTTCTTCCGCACCCGCAGGCCCTACAAGGTGCTCGTGTCGCCAGGGGAGCTCCCGGTCTGCCGTCTCGAGCCCGCCGTCCTGCTCTTCGCCGCCTACGAGCCCCGCCTCCGTACGGCGCTCGGCGCGGTCACCGCGACCGTGCAGCAGCGCCTGACCACCGCCGCCAAGCTCACGGAGTGGCTCGATCAGCTCGCGCCGCTGCGCCGGGCGAAGCACGTGCGCGACCTGCTCGGCGACGTGTCCGGAGGTGCCCACTCGATGGCCGAGGTGGACCTCCGCAAGGCGTGCCGGACCTACGGCGTACGTCCTCCGGACAGCCAGCGGCCACGGACCGACAGCCGAGGCCGCCGGCGCTACACGGACGCGGAGTGGCGGCTCCCGGACGGTCGCACCCTCGTCCTCGAGGTCGACGGCAGCTTCCATGACGACGCGGCGCAGGCGACCAGCGACCGGCGCCGCAACCGCCAGCTCACCACGTCGACCCGGGCGGTGGTGCAGTGCTCGGCCTGGGAGATCCGCCACGAGCCGTGGGAGGTCATGGAGGACCTCGTCGCGCTGGGCGTCACGACCATCGAGAGTTGAGTGCGCGGCTTCGCGGCGACTACTACCGCGAGCGCCTCGACCCGAAGGCGAGGTCAGTGCGCGACGCCGTAGAGCCGGTCGCCGGCGTCGCCGAGGCCCGGCACGATGTACCCCTTGTCGTTGAGCTTCTCGTCCATGGCCGCGGTCACCACGGCCACCGGGACGGCGAGGTCTGCCAGTGCGGCCTCGAGGTTGGCGACACCCTCCGGGGCGGTGAGGAGGCAGATCGCGGTGATGTCGTCGGCTCCGCGGTCGGTGAGGAAGCGGATCGCCGCGGCGAGCGTGCCGCCGGTGGCGAGCATCGGGTCGAGGACGTAGCACTGGCGACCGGAGAGGTCGTCGGGCAGCCGCTCGGCGTAGGTCGAGGCCTCCAGGGTCTCCTCGTTGCGGACCATGCCGAGGAAGCCCACCTCGGCCGTCGGCAGCAACCGCATCATCCCGTCGAGCATGCCGAGCCCGGCGCGCAGGATCGGCACGACCATCGGTCGGGGCTGGGCGAGGTAGACACCGGTCGTCGGACCGACCGGGGTGGTGATCTCCCGGGGGGCGACGCGCACCTCGCGGGTGGCCTCGTAGGCCAGCAGGGTGACCAGCTCGTCGGTCAGCCGACGGAAGGTCGGCGAGTCGGTGTCCTCGTCGCGGAGGACGGTGAGCTTGTGGGAGACGAGGGGGTGGTTCACCACGTGCAGGCGCATGGCTCCATCCTAGTGGGCGCCGTCGGGGGCGAACGAGTCCGAAAGAGGGTTGGCGCGCTCGTCCGCATCTGCGACATTGGACGGGTCAGCAGCCTGGGGAGGGTCACGGCATGTCCGAGCTCATCGGCGAGGTCGACTACGCGCTCGTCGCGTTCGTCCGCGACGGCGCCTGGCAGGTGCAGGACATCGCCTCCCCCGCGTTCGCGTCCGTCGACTCCCTGAGCCACGCCCTGCGCCAGGTGTCGGGTGAGTCCGGCGCCGTCGGGATGGTCGCCGTCGACGAGGACTTCTTCGTCCTGGTGCGGGTCGCCGGGGCGAGGACCCGCGTGCTGCTCTCGGACGCCACCGCGGCCGGCGAGTGGGAGCTTGCCCAGTCCGCGATCGACTTCCTGGGCCTGCCACCGCCCGAGGACGACGAAGCGGTGCCGGCCGGCGACCTCGACCTGCTCGGCGACCTCGGGCTGCACGCGATCGAGATGGGCGAGCTGCTCGACGACGACGACCTCTACCCTGACGACGTGCTCTCCGACATCGCCCGCCGCCTGGGTTTCGGCGAGCTCTTCGACGACGCCGTCGGCCTCACGTCTGCATGAGCCGCGACGAAGCCGGCTCCCCCTGGCAGGGGCCGATGCGCCTCGCCCTCACCGAGGCACGTGCGGCGCTGGCGGGCGGCGACGTGCCGGTCGGCGCCGTGGTCCTCGACGAGACCGGGGCTGTCATCGGCACCGGCCGCAACACCCGCGAGTCGCACGGCGACCCGACGGGCCACGCCGAGGTCGTGGCGTTGCGGGCGGCCGCGGCCACGCGGGGCGAGTGGCGGCTGACCGGCTGCACGCTCGTCGTCACCCTCGAGCCGTGCACCATGTGTGCCGGTGCCCTCGTGCTCGCCCGGGTGGACCGCGTCGTCTTCGGGGCGTACGACGACAAGCTGGGCGCGGTCGGCTCACTCTGGGACGTGGTCCGTGACCGGCGCCTCAACCACCGGCCCGAGGTGGTCACCGGCGTGCTGGCCGAGGAGTCCACCGCCGTGCTGGACACGTTCTTCGCCCGCCACCGGGGGGCTCCGTGACCGATGTCCGCCGCGCGACGTCGGCCGATGCCGCGGTGCTCGGCCGACTGCTGGGTGACTTCAACACCGAGTTCGACACGGAGACCGACGACGCGGACGTCCTGGCCGCCCGGTTCGCCCGGCTGCTGGCGCTGGACGGCATCCTCGCGGTGCTCGCCGAGGATCCGCCCGGGTCCGCCGTGGGCTTCGCGCTGGTGAGCCTGCGCCCGGCCATCTGGTTCGACGGTCCGGTGTCCCAGCTCGAGGAGCTCTACGTCGTGCCCGCGCGACGCGCGCAGGGCATCGGCTCGCAGGTCCTGGACCTGTGCCGGCGCCTGGCCCGCGACCTCGGGTCGCCCGAGATGCACATCGGCGTCGACGAGGTCGACGTGGACACCCGCCGCTTCTACGAGCGGCACGGCTACGTCAACGTCGAGGCGGGGACCGACTGGCGGATGCTCTACTACGTCGGGCCGACCTCGTCCGCGGAGGAGATCAGGTGAGGCGGTCCCGCTGGGCCCGCAGTCGGTGCAGGTCGAGCTCGGCCAACCCGCTGCGCTCGGCGGCGGCCAGCAGCTCCTCCACCTGGAGCCGGACCCTGGCGGCCGTCTCCGGGCTCGCCACCCGGAGCAGCCGACCCGCGAGCCCGAGCGCGGCGAGGACGACCGCCGGGTCGCTGGCGGCGTAGACCCGGAGGTCGTCGAAGACCAGGTCGACGAGCTCGGCGCCCGAGGGCAGCTGCCAGACCAGGCGTACGACGCCCGCCTCGTCGACCCACCCGGGGCCGGGGTCGTCGTGGCGCAGCGCGGGGACCAGCCCGCAGGCGAGCTCCTCCACGACGTTGCGCGCCGTGTAGGGGTCGTTGGTGGACGGCGACACCGCCCGCACGGCCATCTCCACCATCTGCTGGACGGCGAAGTGCACGTCCTGGGTGGGGGTGCGGGTGTCGCCGATGTAGACGTGGTCGCGCACCAGCGTGCCCATCGCCTCGGCGTCGCCGCTGACCCGTGCCAGCGGTTCGCCGACCATCACGTGCACGCCCGGCCCGGCCAGCACCTCGGCGACCCCCACCCCCTGCGCGGCCCGGGCGAGGCCGGCTGCGTCGATGGTGGTCACGAAGCCCGCGCGGTCGGCGAGCACCACGGCCGAGGCTCGGTCGAGGGGAGCGGCGGGCACCCGGTCGGTCGATCCGTCACCGTAGAGGGCGTCGACCGCCCGCTCGAGCTCCTCGCGCACCCGGCGCACGAGGGTGGAGACCTGGATGACGTCGGAGATGTGGTGGAGGAAGTAGACCAGCGCCGCGACGCTCGCCAGGGCGAGCACGAGCGCACCGTAGACCGCGACGTGGGGCACGAAGGTGATGCCGTCGGAGGAGTCCTGCACGCGCCGCATGACCATGAGGCAGTAGACGAACGTGGACACGAAGAGGCCCAGCACGCGCTGGTTGCTGCGGTCGGCCATGAAGTTGCGGACCAGGCGCGGGCCGTAGGTCGAGGAGGCGGTGGCGATCACCGACATCGTGATCGAGAAGGTCGTCGCCGCGACGGCGAGCACCGAACCGCCCACCGCGACCAGGATGCCCCGGCTGCCCTCCACCCCGAGCAGGAACGAGTCGGGCAGCACGTCGAGGGCACGGGCGTCGAGCCACAGGTCGACGACGATGATCCCCTGGGCGAGCGCCAGCGCGACCAGGACCATCAGGCCCGGCACGAACCACATGGACTCGCGCAGCTGTGCCATCCGCGCCCCGACCCTCATGCCACCACCCTAGGGAGGGCGGCCGCCTAGGTCACGGCGGCGGTCATCTCCTCGACGCCCTCGACCAGGCACTCACGCAGGTCGTCGAGGTCGGCGACCGCGCTGGCGTCGACGTTCACGCCGATGCAGGCGGTGTTGCCGACGGTCACCAGGCACACGGTCAGCGCGGCGCCGGGCAGCGGCCCGAGGACGTACATCCCCCGCACCTCCGCGCCGGCCATGTAGCGCCGCCGTGGCGGACCGGGCAGGGTGAGCACGAAGGCGTCGGGAACGGCGGCGGTCCGCAGGGCCGAGGCGCCGACGAAGGCGGGCATCCGGTTGAGGGCCGAGGCCGCCGCATCGAGCACCTCCAGGGCTCGCTCGGTGTGCAGCGACAGCACCTCGCCCCGCACGGCCGCGACCCGGTCGACGGGGTCCTCGATCGCGAGGGGGCCCGAGATCAGGGCGCCGGCGAACCGGTTGCCGAGGTCGTCGGCGCGGTCGAGCGAGACGCGTACGCCGACCGGGATCTCGCGCACGGACCCGCCCCGGCGTGCGTGGTAGCGGCGGAGCCCCCCGAGCACTAGCGCCACGGCGGCGTCGTCGAGGGTCCCGCCGCCCTGCCGCGCGACGCTGCGCAAGGGGTCGAGCGGCGCGTCGAGGGTGAGGAAGGTCCACTTCTTGCCGCTGCGCGGGGACAGCTCGGGCGAGGGTCGCGCGGCCTGGGTGAGGAGCCGGCGGACGGACGCGCCGTAGCGCAGCGCCGAGCCCACGACCGCCTGCGGGCGCGCGGCGGCGTGGCCGAGGGTGCGCACGGCCGCGAGCGCCGAGTCGGGCAGGGTCGCGACGTCGCCGCGCAGTCCCGAGACGGCGAGGTCGACCGGCTCGACCCCCGGCTCGGCGCTCGTCTCGCCCAACGGCTTGCGGGCGGTGTGGCCGCGCCTGCCCGACTGGAGCATCGACAACAGCTGGACGATGCCCAGGGGGTCGGCCAGCGCGTGGTGGATCTTGAGGACGTAGGCCGCGCCCTCCCCCATCCCCTCGAACAGCACGCCCTCCCACAGCGGGCGGGAGCGGTCGAAGGGTCGGAGCGCCATCTGCGCCGCATGGTCCAGCATCTCCTCGCGGCTCGAGACCTGCTCGCGG
>JBBSOR010000094.1:0-14647 GCA_038259535.1 Propionibacteriales bacterium
AGTGGCACGCGGGCACTCAAGGTGGCGGTGTTGGGCTGCGGCGCAGTCGGCTCCCAGGTGGTGCGGCTGCTGACCGAGCAGCACGACGACCTGGCTGCCCGGGTGGGGGTGCCGGTCGAGCTGGTCGGCGTGGCCGTACGCCGCCTGGACGCGCCGCGCGACGTCGAGGTCCCGGACGGCCTGCTCACGACGGACGCGGCCGGCCTGGTCGCTCGTGACGACGTCGACGTGGTGGTCGAGGTGATCGGTGGCATCGAGCCGGCGCGGTCCCTCATCCTCTCCGCGCTGGACCACGGCGCGAGCGTCGTCACCGCCAACAAGGCGCTGCTGGCCGAGGACGGCCCGACCCTCTTCGAGGCGGCCGCGAAGGCCGAGCGCGACCTCTACTACGAGGCGGCCGTGGCCGGTGCGATCCCGATCCTCCGGCCGCTGCGCGAGTCGCTGGCCGGGGACAAGGTCACCCGGGTGCTGGGCATCGTCAACGGCACCACCAACTTCATCCTCGACAAGATGGACACCTCCGGCGCCGGCTTCTCCGAGGCGCTCGAGGAGGCCCAGGAGCTCGGCTATGCCGAAGCCGACCCGACAGCCGACATCGAGGGCTTCGACGCCGCGGCCAAGGCGGCGATCCTGGCGAGCCTGGCCTTCCACTCCCGCGTCACGGCGTCCGACGTCCACCGGGAGGGCATCTCCGAGGTCACCGCGGCCGACGTGGCCAGCGCGCGTGACATGGGTTCGGTGGTCAAGCTGCTCGCCATCTGTGAGCTGCGCCCCGGCCCCGACGGGCTGGAGCAGGTCGCGGCCCGCGTGCATCCGGCGATGATCCCGCGATCGCACCCGCTCGCCAGCGTGCGAGGCGCCTACAACGCCGTCTTCGTGGAGTCCGAGGCCGCCGGCCAGCTGATGTTCTACGGGCCCGGCGCCGGCGGCGCCCCGACCGCGAGCGCCGTCCTCGGCGACCTCGTCACCGTGGCCCGCAACCGCGTCGCCGGCACCCGCGGCGCCGGGGAGTCGGCCTATGCGGATCGGGCCGTGCAGCCGATGGGGGAGACCCGCACCCGCTACCACGTCGCCATCGACGTCGACGACCGCGCTGGAGTGCTCGCGGCGGTCGCCAACGCCTTCGCCGACCACGACGTGTCGATCCAGACCGTCCGGCAGGAGGGACGCGGGGCCGACGCGCAGCTCGTCGTGGTCTCCCATGCCGCACCCGACGCCGCGCTGAGCGCGACCGTCGAGGCGCTGCGCACCATGGACATCGTCCGCGAGGTCACCTCGGTCATGCGGGTCGAAGGAGGCGACGAGTGATGGCGCACGGACAGTGGTTGGGTGTCATCGAGGAGTACCGCGAGCTCCTCGACCTCCCCGAGGGCCTCGAGGCCGTCACGCTCCGTGAGGGAGGCACCCCGCTGGTGCACTCCGACTGGTTGTCGGGGCTCACCGGGGGCGAGGTCTGGCTCAAGGTCGAGGCCAACAACCCGACCGGTTCCTTCAAGGACCGCGGCATGACGGCCGCCATCTCGGTGGCCAGGCACGAAGGTGCCGAGGCGGTCGTGTGCGCGTCGACCGGCAACACCTCCGCGTCGATGGCGGCCTACGCCGCCAAGGCCGGGCTGAAGTCCCTCGTGCTGATCCCCGAGGGCAAGATCGCCGCCGGCAAGATGGCGCAGGCCGTCGTGCACGGTGCCCGCATCATCATGGTGCGCGGCAACTTCGACCACTGCCTCGACCTCGCGCGCGGCCTGGCCCGCGACTACCCGGTCGCGCTGGTCAACTCGGTCAACCCGGTCCGGCTGCAGGGCCAGAAGACCGCGTCGTTCGAGGTGTGCGACTTCCTCGGCGACGCACCCGACGTCCACCTGCTGCCCGTCGGCAACGCGGGCAACATCGCGGCCTACTGGCTCGGCTACCAGCAGTACGCCGGGCTCGGCCGCACCTCCCGGCTGCCGGTGATGCGCGGCTTCCAGGCCGACGGTGCCGCCCCGCTGGTGACGGGGGAGCCGTTCCCCGACCCCGAGACCAAGGCCACGGCCATCCGGGTGGGCAACCCCGCTTCCTGGCACCTGGCCGAGATGGCCGCGAAGGAGTCCGAGGGCCGGTTCGCCGCCGTCAGCGATGCGCAGATCCTGGCTGCCCAGGCCGAGCTGGCCCGTCGCGACGGGGTCTTCGTCGAGCCCGCCTCGGCCGCCGGCATCGCTGGGATGCTCAGCGAGCTCGCCGCGGGGGAGAGCTATGCCGGCGCGAGGGTGGTCATCACGGTCACCGGGCACGGGCTCAAGGACACCGCGACCGCGCTCGAGAGCCACCGCGACATCGTGGACACGGTCATCGACGCCGACGTCGACGCGGCTGCCGCGGCCGCCGGTCTCGTCTGAGCATGACCACCTTCGTCGACGGTGTCGTGCGGGTCAGCGTGCCGGCGACGTGCGCCAACCTCGGCCCCGGTTTCGACTCGCTGGGGCTCGCCCTGTCGATGCGCGACGAGCTCGAGGCCGAGGTGCTGCCCGAGGGGCTCGTCGTCGAGGTCGAGGGCGCCGGAGCAGACGGCGTGCCCTGCGACGAGACGCACCTCGTCGTGCGCGCGATGCGGGCCGCCTTCGACCTGATGGGCGCCCAGCCGCCCGGGCTGCGCCTCGCATGTCGCAACGTCATCCCGCACGCCCGCGGCCTGGGTTCGTCGTCCGCGGCGATCGTCGCGGGGGTCGTGCTGGCGCGGGGGTTGGTCGCGGGTGGGCAGCTGCTCGCCTCCGACGAAGCGCTCTTCGACCTCGCCGCCGACCTCGAGGGCCACCCGGACAACGTCGCCCCCGCGTTCTATGGGGGCTTCGTGATCTCCGGGCGCGACGACGACCGCTGGTACGCCGTTCGCGCCGGTGTCGACCCGCGGATCACCGCCGTGGTCTTCGTCCCACCGTCCGGCGTCGAGACCGCGGTCGCGCGCGGCCTACTGCCCGCGTCCGTGCCGCACGCCGACGCGGCCGCCAACTCCGGTCGGGCCGCCCTCCTCGTGGCCGCACTGACCGGTCAACCCGAGCACCTCCTCGCCGCCACCCGTGACTGGCTCCACCAGGACCAACGCGAGCCGGCCATGCCCGAGACGCTGGCCCTCGTACGACGCCTGCGCGCCGACGGCGTGCCCGCCGTGGTGTCGGGCGCGGGTCCCACCGTGCTGGCCTTCGGCACCGCCGACACCTCCGCCCTCGTCGGGCGCTGCCCGATCGGCTGGGAGTGCCACGCCCTGGTGATCGAACCCGCCGGTGCAACCCTGCTAACCTGACGGCACGCCGTTCGGCGTACCCGCCCGTCCCGGCCCACCTGCTAGCGCGGGGGCCGCGTGCATGGGCACCACCATCCGCCTCGCTGGCCGCTCCTCGGTCGCGGGCGACGCAACGTGCGAAGGACCCACGTGACCGAGACCCCCTCTGCTGCCCCGGCGAAGAAGCCCGCCAAGAAGGCCGCCGCCAAGTCGGGCGGCATCAGCTCGATGCTGCTGGCCGACCTCAAGTCGATGGCCGTTGGCCTCGGCATCCCCGGTGCCGCGACGATGAAGAAGGCCCAGCTGGTCGACGCCATCAAGGCGGCCCAGTCCGGCCCGTCCGCCCCGGCGGAGCAGCCCCCGGCGGAGCAGCCCGTGGCGGAGGCGCGCGACGAGCCCGCCGCCGCCGAGGCGCCCGCGCAGGGCGCGGCCCAGCCGACGGTGCGGACCCGCACGCGCAAGCAGCGCCAGGCCGAGCAGGCTGCGGAGAAGCAGGACGACCGGGCCAAGCACGACCTGCCCCAGCAGGACCAGCCCCAGCAGGACCGGCCCCAACAGGACCGGGGCAAGCAGCACCAGAGGCCGGCCAAGCAGGACCAGCCCCAGCAGGACCAGGGCAAGCCGGACCAGGGCAAGCCGGACCAGAAGCAGCCCCAGGCCAAGCAGAACCAGCAGGACCGCATGCAGCAGGACCGCCAGGATCGGCAGGACCGGCAGGACCGGCAGGACCGCAACCAGCAGAACCAGGGCCAGAACCAGGGCCAGAACCAGGGCCAGAACCAGGGCCAGGACGACGACGAGGACGACGAGGGCGGCAGCCGCCGCAACCGCCGCCGCCGCGGTCGCGACCGCACGACCGTGCGTGCGGGGGGTCGCAGCGAGCCCGACACCACGATCCTCGAGGACGACGTCCTGGTGCCGGCCGCGGGCATCCTCGACGTGCTCGACAACTGTGCCTTTGTGCGCACCTCGGGCTATCTGCCGGGTTCCGACGACGTCTACCTCTCCTTGTCGATGGTCCGCAAGCACCACCTCCGTCGCGGCGATGCCGTCGTCGGACAGGTGCGGCAGCCGCGTGAGGGGGAGCGTCGGGAGAAGTTCAACCCGATGGTCCGTATCGACAGCGTCAACGGCACGGAGTCCGAGGGTGCCAAGGAGCGCCCGGACTTCGGCGACGCGGTGCCGGTCCACCCGCACCAGCGCCTGCGCCTGGCCACCGATGACGCCAACCTGATCGGTCGCGTCATCGACATCGCCGCTCCGATCGGCAAGGGCCAGCGCGGACTGGTCCGGACGCCGCCGCGGACCGGGGCGACGACGTTGCTGCAGTCGATCGCGCAGTCGGTCACCACCAACAACCCCGAGTGCCACGTGATGGTGGTCCTGGTCGACACGCGTCCGGAGGAGGTCACGGACTTCCAGCGTGCGGTCAAGGGAGAGGTCGTCGCGTCGACCTTCGACCGCCAGCCGGCCGATCACACCCTGGTCGCCGAGCTGGCCATCGAGCGCGCCAAGCGGCTCGTCGAGCTCGGGCACGACGTGGTCGTGCTGCTCGACTCGCTGACCCGCCTGGGTCGGGCCTACAACCTGGCCGCGCCGGCCAACGGCCGCATCCTCGGCGGCCTGGTGGACGCGTCGGCGGTGCACCCGACCAAGGAGTTCTTCGGGGCCGCCCGCAAGCTCGAGGACGCCGGGTCGCTGACCATCCTGGCGACCGTCAGCGTGGGCACGGGCTCGGCCACCGACGAGTTCTTCCTGGAGGAGCTGGCGGGCACCGCCAACCTCGACCTGGTGCTGAGCTCGGACCGGGCTGCCAAGGGCATCTTCCCCGCGGTGGACGTGGCCGCCTCGGGCACCCGCCACGAGGAGAAGCTGCTCGCGCCCGCCGAGGGCGCGGTGGTCGGCAGCCTGCGCAAGCAGCTCGCCGGCGCGGACTCCCCGCAGGCCGTGGCCAAGATCGTCGGGTCACGCTGATCGCGGACGGCCGAGTCGAGGCGGTCCGGGCGGGTCGACGACACCAGGGAATGGCCGGATTCACGCCGTTGTTCACACCAGTGGCACACTTGTGTGTCGGTTCCGGTTCACGTCCTGAGCGATCCACGCGGGCGACCCGGAACAATTCGAGAGGAAACCCATGAAGAAGGACACGCACCCCGACTACGTCGAGACCGCCGTCACCTGCACCTGCGGCGCGGCGTTCACCACCCGTAGCACCGCGACCTCCGGCTCGATCCGCGCCGACGTCTGCTCGCAGTGCCACCCGTTCTACACCGGCAAGCAGAAGATCCTCGACACCGGCGGCCGCGTGGCCCGCTTCGAGGCTCGCTACGCCAAGAAGGCCCCGGCCGAGAAGGCTGCTGCCGAGAGCAAGTAGTACACGCCAGGCGCCGGTCTCCCGCTCACCGCGGGTGGCCGGCGCCTTGTCGTCTGTCCAGCCGCTCGTGGCGCAAGGAGGAGAGCCGTGTTCGAAGCCGTCGAAGGCATGCAGCAGGAGCACGAGGAGATCGAGCAACGGCTGGCGCTCCCCGAGACCCACGCCGACCAGCGCCTGGCCAAGCAGCTCAACCAGCGCTACGCCGAGCTGAGCGCCGTCGTGACGACGTGGCGGGACTGGCTGGCCCTCGGCGACGACGTCGAGGCGGCCCGTGAGCTGGGGGCGGAGGATCCGGCCTTCGCGCAGGAGGCCGACGACCTCGCCCTGCGTCGCGAGGTGGCCAGTGAGCGGCTGCGTCGGCTGCTGGTGCCGCGCGACGCCGCCGACGGCAAGGACGCGCTGCTGGAGATCAAGTCGGGCGAGGGCGGCGAGGAGTCGGCGCTGTTCGCCGGCGACCTGCTGCGGATGTACTCCCGCTACGCCGAGGCCCGCGGCTGGAGCGTGGAGATCCTCGACGCGGCCGACTCCGACCTCGGCGGCTTCAAGTCCGTCACCGCAGCCGTGAAGGCGCGAGGCACCGTCGAGGCGGGCCAGGCGCCCTACGCCCTGCTCAAGTTCGAGGGCGGCGTGCACCGGGTCCAGCGGGTGCCGGTCACCGAGTCGCAGGGCCGCGTCCACACCTCCGCCGCCGGCGTCCTGGTGATGCCCGAGGCCGAGCAGGTCGACGTGAGCCTGGACGACAACGACCTGCGCATCGACGTCTACCGCTCCTCGGGCCCCGGGGGCCAGAGCGTGAACACGACCGACTCCGCCGTGCGGATCACCCACCTGCCGACCGGCATCGTGGCGAGCTGCCAGAACGAGAAGAGCCAGCTGCAGAACAAGGAGTCGGCGATGCGCATCCTGCGCGCGCGGCTCCTGCAGGCGGCCCAGGACGCCGCCGACGCGGAGGCCAGTGAGGCCCGACGGTCCCAGGTCCGGACCGTCGACCGCTCCGAACGCATCCGCACCTACAACTTCCCCGAGAACCGGATCTCCGACCACCGCACCGGCTACAAGTCCTACAACCTCGACCAGGTGCTCGACGGCGACCTCCAGCCGGTGCTCGACTCGTGCGTCGAGACCGACATGGCCGCTCGGCTGGCAGCACTGGAGTCCTGATGCGCGCGAGCGCTGCTCGACGGGCAGGTGCCGCGGTCCTGCGCGAGTCCGGCGTGTCCTCGCCCGAGCGTGACGCCGACCTGCTGCTGGCCCACGTCCTGGGCGTGGCGCTGGGCAGGCTCCCGCTCGTGGACGACCTGGGCGACCCCGAGCAGGAGCAGTACGACGCCCTGCTGGCGAGGCGCGCATCTCGCGAGCCCCTCCAGCACCTGACCGGCTCCGCAGCCTTCCGCTACGTCGAGGTGGCCGTCGGACCTGGAGTCTTCGTGCCGCGGCCCGAGACCGAGCTGCTCGCCGGCTGGGCCGTCGAGGCCGCCCTCGCAGCCGAGCACGACAACCGGCCGTGTCGCATCGTGGACCTCTGCACCGGCTCGGGCGCCATCGCCAAGTCCCTCGCCGACGAGGTGCCCGACGCCGACGTCCACGCGGTCGAGCTCGACGAGGGCGCGCTGGCGTGGGCCGAGCGCAACCTCGCCGGCACCGGCGTCGACCTGCGCCACGGTGACCTCGCGACGGCCTTCGAGGACCTCGTGGGCACGGTCGACGTGGTCGTGTGCAACCCGCCCTACATCCCGCTCGAGGCCTGGGAGTCCGTGGCCGCCGAGGCCCGCGACCACGACCCGCACCTGGCGCTCTTCTCCGGCCATGACGGGCTCGACGCGATCCGCGTCCTCGAGCGGCGCGCTGCCGTGCTGCTGCGCCCCGGGGGAGTGGTGGGCTCCGAGCACGCCGACGTGCAGGGGGAGTCGGCACCGGGCGTCTTCGCCGCCACCGGGCGCTGGCTCGACGTGACCGACCACCGTGACCTCGCGGGTCGAGCGCGCTACCTGACCGCCCGACTGGCACGATGAGCCACGTGGACAGGCATGCGACCTCGACAGAGGAGGAGCGGGAGGCGGCAGTGACCGCCGCCGCCGGTGCCGTACGACGCGGTGAGCTGGTGGTGATCCCCACCGACACCGTCTACGGCATCGCCGCCGACGCGTTCTCCCACGACGCCGTGCGCAGCCTCCTGGCGGCCAAGGGCCGCGGCCGGGAGATGCCGCCGCCCGTGCTCGTCTCCGCGGCGACGACGCTCGACGCGCTCGCCGAGGGCGTGCCGCCCTGGGCCCGCACCCTGGTCGAGACCTTCTGGCCCGGACCGCTGACCCTCGTGTGCCGCCAGCAGGGCTCGCTGATGTGGGACCTGGGGGAGACCCGCGGCACCGTCGCGGTCCGGATGCCCGACGACGAGGTGGCCCTGGCCGTGCTGGAGCGCACCGGTCCGCTGGCCGTGTCCTCGGCCAACCTCACCGGACGGCCCGCCGCCACCGACGCCGACGAGGCCGAGGAGATGCTGGGCGACGTGGTCACCGTCATCGTCGACGCCGGGACCTCGCCGGGTGGTGAGGCCTCGACGATCATCGACGTCACGGTGCCCGAGGGCCGCGTGCTGCGCCTGGGTGCGCTGTCCCTCGAGGTGCTCAACGCAGCCATCGAGGAGCACGGCGTGGTGCTCTCGGACGAGGGCCGAGGGGTGCGGGAGTACCTCCTCGTCTTCCTGGTCGCCCTGTCGGTGACCTACCTCCTCACCGTCGTCGCCCGGGAGATCGCCCTGCGCACAGGCGCGGTGGCAGCAGTGCGCGACCGCGACGTCCATGCCGAGCCCATCCCCTACCTCGGCGGCCTGGCGATGCTGGGCGGGATGTCCGCCGCCTACCTGGTGGCCCGCGAGCTGCCGTTCCTGGGGCTGCGCAGCGAGGTCTTCGTCTTCAAGGACGCCGGGGTGGTGCTCCTGGCGGGCGCGCTCGTGTGCGCAGTGGGCGTCATCGACGACATCTTCGACCTCGATGCCCTCACCAAGCTGGGCGGGCAGGTCCTCGCAGCCGGTCTGCTGGTCGCGATGGGGGTGCGGTTCTACTACTTCCCCGGCGCCGACGGCACGCAGTTCGCCCTCGACGACGCGCAAGGAGCACTGCTCACCCTCGTGGTGGTCATCGGCACCATGAACGCCGTCAACTTCGTCGACGGTCTCGACGGCCTCGCGGCCGGCGTGGTGGGGATCGGCGCGTCCGCGTTCTTCCTCTACTGCTACACCGTCTCGGACCTCAACAACCTCACGCTGGCCACGACCGGCGCCCTCCTCAGCGCCGCCCTGGCGGGCGCCTGCGCGGGCTTCCTGCCCCACAACTTCCATCCGGCCCGCCTCTTCATGGGTGACTCCGGATCGATGCTCATCGGCCTCGTCCTGTCGGCGAGCGCCCTGACCCTGACCGGGCAGTTCGTCGGCATGCCCGCCTCGGAGGGCAACAGCCTCTTCGTGACCGTGCTGCCGGTGCTGCTGCCGATCTCGCTGCTGATGGTGCCGATGGTCGACCTCGTGCTCGCCGTCGTCCGACGCACGCGTGCGGGCCGCTCGCCGATGAGTGCGGACAAGCAGCACCTGCACCACCGCCTCCTCGAGATCGGCCACTCCCAGCGCCGCGCGGTGCTGATCATGTGGATGTGGGCCTTCACCCTGGCGACGGGAGCGGTGATCGTGAGCCTCTTCGACGATCCCTGGGTGTGGTGGAGCGCCGGATCGATGCTGGCCCTGACGGTCCTGCTGACGTTCGTGCTGCCCAAGGTGCACCGGCCCCGCAAGACCGGGCTGGGCGACACCGGGTTGCCCGAGAACGCGGTCATCGAGGGCCGGGACGAGGGCAGCGAGGCTGATTGGAGCCCCTCCGAAACTTTGTGATAGTTTTCACGAGCACTCAGAACGACCCCCGAGAGACAGGCCGCCGCCATGACGACCGAGTCGAAGCCACGCACCAGGAACGGGTTCTCCCCGCTCCTCGTCGCAGTGGCGGCAGGCGCGGTCGCGGTGCTCGTCCTGGTCGTCGCAGCCTCGCTGACCGACGGCCGTGCGGCCGTCGTCGGCGCGGCCACCGGGGGAGTGCTGACCCTCGCCGTGTTCGCGCTGGGCATCGCCGCCGTGGGCTTCGTCGCCCGCCTGATGCCCGCGGCCTCGCTCCTGGTGGCTCTGATGACCTATCTCCTCCAGCTCCTCGTGCTGGCGGTGTGCGTCCTGGCCATCGACCGCGCCGGGGTGGGCGAGGAGACCCTGTCGCGCGGCTGGTTCGCAGCGGGCGTCATCGCGGTCACCATGCTGTGGCTCGTCGGCCAGCTGGTCGCGGTCACCCGCCAGCGCATTCCCCTCTACGACACCAGCGCCACGCCCGCCCCCGCCGACCCGTTGGCCGATCACCCCGGGGGTGAGTGATGACCGATTCCGCTGCTAGTGTGCGGGACGCGATGGCTCGACAGCTCCCCCCGACGGCCGGACCCGACGACACCCCCGAGGGCGACCCCTGGCACGCCTTCGGCTACGTCGTCTCGGGTGTGGGCCTCTACGGTCTGGCTGGCTGGGTCCTCGATCGTTGGCTGGGAACGACCTTCCTCGTGGCGATCGGCATCCTGATCGGTGCCGGCTTCGGGATCTACATGACGTACGCCCGCTTCAACAGGGCAGGCGCAAATCAAGACAAGCCAGTAGGAGACTGACTCGATGTTCGGCATCACGATGGCTGAGTCCGGCGGGGAATTCCTTGCCCCCGGCCCCAACAGCTTCGACTTCTCCGAAGTCGCGCTGTTCCACGTCGGCGACCTCGCGGTCACCAAGCCGATGGTCCAGCTGCTGCTCGGTGCTCTCGTCGTCTTCGTGTTCTTCTACGCCGCCGCCCGCCGCGCCGCGCTCGTGCCGGGCCGCCTGCAGTTCGCCGGCGAGAGCGCCTACGGCATGGTCCGCAACTCGATCGGCCGCGACATCATCGGCAGCCACGACTTCATCAGGTTCGTCCCCTACCTGGTCACGATCTTCTTCTTCCTGCTGGTCAACAACGCCTTCGCCTCGATCCCGGGCATCCAGTTCCCGACGTTCTCGCGTGCCTCGATGGCCTACGCGCTGGCCGCGCTGAGCTGGGTCATCTACAACGGGGTCGGCATCCACAAGCACGGGCTCGTCGGCTACCTCAAGCTGCAGAGCGTCCCGTCCGGCGTGAGCCCCCTGATGTATCCACTCCTGGTCCCGCTGGAGTTCTTCTCCAACATCCTGGTCCGCCCGGCCACGCTGGCGCTGCGTCTGTTCGCCAACATGTTCGCCGGCCACCTGCTGCTCATCCTGTTCTCGACGGGTGGCCTGTTCCTCGTCGAGTACGGCGGCATCGGCTACGTCGCCGGTCCGCTCGCCTGGGTGCTCGCCATCGCGATCTCCTTCCTCGAGCTCCTGGTGCAGTTCCTCCAGGCCTACGTCTTCACCTTGCTCAACGCCATGTACATCTCCGGTGCGCTGGCCGACGAGCACTGATCCACCCGCACGACCTTGATCTGCACCACCCCCCACCTGAAGTAGCACCAACCGAAAGGAAACTGCCGTGAACGGCACTCTCAACGGCTCGCTCAACATGATCGGCTACGGCCTGGCGGCCATCGGCCCCGGTATCGGTATCGGCCTGATCTTCGCGGCCTACATCTCCGGTGTCGCCCGTCAGCCGGAGGCCCAGGGCCGCCTGCAGTCGATCGCCATCCTGGGCTTCGCGCTCGCCGAGGCGCTCGCGATCATCGGCATCGCCCTCGCGTTCGTCCTCAACTGACGCTGGCCCTCCACTGACCTAGGACTGCCTCATGCAGAATCTGATCTTCCTCGCGGAAGGAACCGAGCCCACCGAGGGCGGACACGCCCCGGAGAACCCGCTCGGCTTCGTGCCCGTCGAGTTCATCCTGTCGCTCGTCGTCTTCGGGCTGCTGCTCTTCCTCATCTGGAAGTTCGTCGCTCCTCGCTTCGAGCAGACCTTCGCCGAGCGCACCCAGGCGATCGAGGGCGGCATCGCCGCGGCCGAGTCGAAGCAGGCCGCGGCCGACGCCAAGCTCGCCGAGCTCGAGAAGCAGCTGGGCGACGCCCGGCACGAGTCGGCGCGCATCCGTGAGGAGGCGCGTGAGCAGGGTGCCCAGATCGTGGCCGAGATGCGGGAGACGGCCCAGGCCGAGTCCTCCCGCATCGTCGAGCACGGCAAGGCCCAGATCGAGGCGGAGCGCCAGCAGGCGGTCACCTCGCTCCGTGCCGAGGTGGGTGCCCTCGCGACCGGCCTGGCTGGCCGCATCGTCGGCGAGAGCCTGGAGGACGAGGCTCGACAGAGTCGCGTCGTCGAGCGCTTCCTCGCCGACCTCGAGGCGTCCGACGGCGCCGCATCGGGGAGCGTCAACTGATGATGCGAGGTGCGTCCGCAGACGCCTATGCCGCGGCCGCCGCAGTGCTTCCGGGCACCGGCGACCTGGGCCGGGTGGGCCAGGACCTGTTCGGGACGGCGGACCTGTTCCGCGCCGAGCCGGGCCTGCGTCGAGTCGCCACCGACGTGTCGTTGCGCGGCGAGGCCAAGGCCGACCTGCTCCGCGGCGTGCTCGAGGGCAAGGTCTCGCCCGAGGCGCTGGACGTCGTCGCCGCTGCGGTCTCGCAGCGGTGGACGTCGGGTCGCGACCTCAGCGACGCCCTCGAGCAGCTCGGCGTCGTCGCCACGGTGCGCTCCACCGGCAGCGACGCCGGCCGTCTCGAGGACGAGGTCTTCGCGGTGGGTCGCCTCGTGCAGGCCAACCCGGAGCTGCGCGACGCGCTCTCCGACCCGGCCCGCAGCCGTGCCGACAAGGCGGGCCTGGTGCAGGGTCTGCTCGGCGACAAGGTCCTCCCCGCCACGGTGGCGCTCGTGCAGCAGTCGCTGTCCGGCAGTCACCGCACGGTGGCCGTCGCCCTGGCGGCCTACCAGAAGGTCGCGGCCGAGGTCCGCGGGGAGGGAGTCGCGACCGTTCGCGTCGCCCGCCCCCTCGCCGACGCCGAGCGTCAGCGGCTGGCCGGTGCGTTGGCACGCACCTACGGTCGAGACGTGCACCTCAACGTCATCGTCGACGCCGAGGTCATCGGCGGCATCCGCGTCGAGATCGGTGACGACGTCATCGACGGGACGGTGTCCAGCCGTCTCGACGACGCCGGACGCAGGCTCGCCGGCTGACGCCACAACTGACATCCAAGAACTTTTCGAGCAGACACACCCAGAGAACAGGTGAGATGAAATGACGGAGCTGTCCATCCGTCCGGACGAGATCCGGGACGCGCTTCAGCGCTTCGTGTCGGACTACAAGCCCGACTCGGCGGCCAAGGAAGAGGTCGGCACGGTCGCGGAGGCCGCCGACGGCATCGCCCGCGTGAGCGGCCTGCCGTCGGTCATGGCCAACGAGCTGCTCGAGTTCGAGGACGGCACGCTCGGCATCGCGCTCAACCTCGACACCCGCGAGGTCGGTGTCGTGGTCCTGGGTGACTTCGACAAGATCGAGGAGGGTCAGGTCGTGCGTCGCACGGGCGAGATCCTCTCGGTCCCCGTGGGTGACGGCTACCTCGGGCGCGTCGTCGACCCGCTCGGCACCGCGATCGACGGCCTCGGGGAGATCACCCCGCTCGAGGGTCGGCGCGCGCTGGAGCTCCAGGCTCCCGGTGTGATGGTCCGCAAGTCGGTCCACGAGCCGCTCGCCACCGGCATCAAGGCGATCGACGCACTGACCCCGATCGGCCGCGGCCAGCGCCAGCTCATCATCGGCGACCGCTCGACCGGCAAGACGACGATCGCGATCGACACGATCATCAACCAGAAGGCCAACTGGGAGTCCGGTGACCCGGACAAGCAGGTGCGCTGCATCTATGTCGCCATCGGCCAGAAGGGCTCGACCATCGCCGCCGTGCGTGGCGCCCTCGAGGAGGCCGGCGCGCTGGAGTACACGACCATCGTGGCCTCCCCGGCGTCGGACTCGGCGGGCTTCAAGTACCTCGCCCCCTACACCGGTTCGGCCATCGGCCAGCACTGGATGTACGACGGCAAGCACGTCCTCATCGTGTTCGACGACCTCACCAAGCAGGCCGAGGCCTACCGCGCCGTGTCGCTGCTGCTGCGTCGCCCGCCGGGCCGCGAGGCCTACCCCGGTGACGTCTTCTACCTGCACAGTCGGCTCCTCGAGCGGTGCGCCAAGCTGTCCGACGAGATGGGCAAGGGCTCGATGACGGGCCTGCCGATCATCGAGACCAAGGCCAACGACGTCTCGGCGTTCATCCCGACCAACGTCATCTCGATCACGGACGGCCAGATCTTCTTGCAGTCCGACCTGTTCGCGGCCAACCAGCGTCCCGCCATCGACGTGGGCGTCTCGGTCTCGCGCGTGGGCGGCTCGGCGATGACGAAGGCGATGAAGACCGTCACCGGTTCGCTCAAGGTCGACCTGGCGCAGTTCCGCGCGATGGAGGCGTTCGCGATGTTCGCCTCCGACCTCGACGCGGCCTCGCGCCAGCAGCTCGACCGCGGTCAGCGCCTGATGGCGCTGCTCAAGCAGCCGCAGTACTCGCCCTACCCGGTCGAGGAGATGACGGTCTCGCTGTGGACCGGCACGTCGGGTCGCCTGGACAAGGTGCCCACCGACGACGTGCTCCGCTTCGAGAACGAGTTCCTCGACTACCTGCGCCGCAGCCACGAGGGCATCCTCGCGGGCATCCGGGAGACCTCGAAGTTCGAGGACTCCACCGAGGACCAGCTCGCCCAGGCCTACGACTCCTTCCTCGACCAGTTCGAGACCTCCGACGGCCAGAGCATCAAGGCCGGCAAGGAAGAGCACGTCGCCCTCGAGGACGAGGACGTCGAGCAGGAGCAGATCGTCAAGCAGAAGCGGGGCTGAGTCATGGCTCTCTCGGTACGTGAGTACCGCGCGCGGATCAAGTCGACGGAGTCGATGAAGAAGATCACGCGTGCCATGGAGCTCATTGCCGCGTCCCGCATCATCAAGGCGCAGCAACGGGCCCAGGCCGC
>JBBSOR010000095.1:0-14185 GCA_038259535.1 Propionibacteriales bacterium
CCCATTAAAGCGGCACGCGAGCTGGGTTTAGAACGTCGTGAGACAGTTCGGTCCCTATCCGCCGCGCGCGCAGGAAACTTGAGAAAGGCTGTCCCTAGTACGAGAGGACCGGGATGGACGAACCTCTGGTGTGCCAGTTGTTCTGCCAAGAGCACGGCTGGTTGGCTACGTTCGGAAGTGATAACCGCTGAATGCATCTAAGCGGGAAGCACGTTTCAAGATGAGGTTTCCCACCACGTAAGTGGGTAAGGCCCCCCACAGAACATGGGGTTGATAGGCCGGAGGTGTACAGCAGCAATGCCCAGCCGACCGGTACTAATAGGCCGAGGGCTTGTCCCAACACCGTACAAAACCACACACACGTGAGTACGATCCAAGCGCATACGTAACGAACACACACACTGTTCGCGTCCACTAAGCAGTTCCCAACCAACACACCCAACCACCCAACCACCCAAACACCCCAACACATGGGTCACCGGTGGTGAGGAAAGTGTCAGGTTGAAAGAGTTACGGCGGCCATAGCGAAACGGGAAACACCCGGTCCCATACCGAACCCGGAAGTTAAGCCTTTCAGCGCCGATGGTACTGCAACCGAGAGGTTGTGGGAGAGTAGGACGCCGCCGGACATACATTGCGGAGTGGGGCCACCCCGGGGGTGGCCCCACTTCTGCATTTCAGAGCTTCAGTGAGTACCGTGGTGTCGGGAACGGGGCCAGAGGGTGTGGGTCGGGAAGTGCGGCTGTGGCCGAGGACCGTCGAGGACAGCGTCCGGCACGAGGTGGTTCCGGCGACGCCCGAGGCGGTTCGGCCGGCGGGCGGGGTGGTGCCCCGTCGCGCGGCGGCTCGTCCGGCTCGCGTGGCAGCGACTCCCGGGGTGACGCCCGAGGCGGGTCGCGCGGTGCCGCCGGCAGCGGCGCCCGTGGTGGCTATCAGGGTGCCAAGGGGGGCGGCAAGCCCTCCGGTGCCCCGGAACGTGCCTTCCGCGGCAGGGCCGAGGAGAAGCCGCGCACGGTCGACCAGGCCGAGTACGACGGCCCCGATCTGCCCGCGGACGTCACCGGAGCCGAGCTCGACCGCGGTGTGCGCGCCCAGCTGAAGGGTCTTCCCGAGAAGCTGGCTGCACGCGTCGCCCGGCACCTTGCCGCCGCAGGCGTGCTGATCGACGAGGACCCCGAGCTGGCCTACCGCCACACGCTGGCGGCCCGTGCGCGTGCCTCGCGCCTGGCCGTCGTGCGCGAGGCAACGGGTGAGGCCGCGTACGCCGCTGGCCACTACGCCGAGGCGCTGGCCGAGCTGCGTGCTGCCAAGCGCATGAACGGTGCCACCGACTACCTGCCGATCATGGCCGACTGTCACCGCGCCCTCGGCAACCCCGAGCAGGCGATCAAGCTGGCCAAGAGTCCGTCGGTCGCCAACTTCAGCACCGAGGCCAAGGCCGAGATGACGATCGTCGAGGCTGGTGCCCGGCGCGACATGGGCCAGCTCGACGCAGCGCTGCGCACCTTGGAGCTGGCACCGCTCACCTCCAAGAGCCGCTCCTCCTGGGCGGTCCGACTCCGCTACGCCTACGCGGACACCCTCGAGTCGGCCGGCCGCGAGTCGGACGCGTTGGCCTGGTTCCACCGGACCCACGCCATCGACGCCGAGGAGCTCACCGACGCTGCCGAGCGGGCGGACCTGCTGGAGCGCAAGCAGTCCTGACGTCGCCGCACGTGCGGCGTGCTGGTGTTCCGGCGCCCCATGGGTCACAATGGAGCCACTAATCACATACGTGTCACTCGACTCGCGTTGAGCAACGACGACAGACCGCTGGGGAAGGCGCATCTGAAGCGTCGGAACTCAAGGAGGTCGTGGTGACCACACGCATTGCTTCCCGCCCGGACGGTCCGGGGACGCGGGGCATTCTCTACGTGCACTCTGCTCCCTCCGCACTCTGCCCGCACATCGAGTGGGCCGTGGGCGGAGTGCTCGGAGTGGCCGTCTCGCTCGACTGGACGCCTCAGCCTGCCCAGCCGGGTGCCTATCGGGCGGAACTGTCCTGGAGCGGGGTGGCCGGCACGGCTGCCGCGGTGGCGTCCGGCCTACGAGGCTGGAACCACCTGCGCTTCGAGATCACCGAGGAGCCCACGAGCTCCACCGAGGGCACCCGCTTCTCGTGCACCCCGGACCTGGGGATCTTCCACGCGATCACCGGGCCGCACGGCGACATCCTGATCCCCGAGGACCGGCTGAAGGCCGCCGTGGTCAAGGCTGCGCTGGGAGACACGACGCTGCTGCTCGAGATCGACAACCTGCTCGGCAAGCCGTGGGACGACGAGCTCGAGACCTTCCGTCACGCCGGCGAGGGCGCGCCGGTCCGCTGGCTCCACCAGGTGGTCTGAGGGGCTCCTTCAGAGCGGGATGTTGCCGTGCCGCCCGCGGCGCACGCCGACGGTGTCGATCTCGTGGCGCATCGCCTCGGCGATGGCGCTGCGGGTGCGGGTGGGCTCGACGACCTCGTCGACGACGCCGATCTCCACGGCCTTGTCGACCCCTCCGGCGATGCGCTCGTGCTCGGCCGCCAGCTCGGCCTCGACCTGGGGTCGGATGTCGGGGGAGACGTCGGCGAGCTTGCGTCGGTGAAGAACGCGGATGGCCGCCACGGCACCCATCACGGCGACCTCGGCGCCCGGCCAGGCGAACACGCGGGTCGCGCCCAGCGAGCGGGCGTTCATGGCGATGTAGGCGCCGCCGTAGGTCTTGCGGGTCACGAGCGTCACCCGCGGCACCACGCACTCACCGAAGGCGTGCAGCAGCTTGGCGCCGCGGCGCACCACACCGTCCCACTCCTGGCCGACGCCCGGGAGGTAGCCGGGGACGTCCACCAGGACGACGAGCGGCACCCCGAACGCGTCGCACATGCGGACGAAGCGGGAGGCCTTCTCGGCCGAGAGCGAGTCGAGGCAGCCGCCCAGGCGCAGGGGGTTGTTGGCCACCACTCCCACAGTGCGACCGCCGAAGCGGCCGAGGGCGGTGACGATGTTGGGGGCCCAGCGGGCGTGGAGCTCCTGCAGGGTGCCCTCGTCGAGCAGGCCGTCGACGAGCGGGTGCACGTCGTAGGCACGCTTCTTTGACTCCGGGAGCAGGGCCCCGAGGTCGCGGTTCTCCACGGAGCCGGCGTCGAGACTGCCCTGGGCGCCGAGGAGCGAGGCGACGGTGCGGGCCCGGTCGAGGGCCTCGCGCTCGGACTCGGTGAGGATGTGCACGACGCCGGACCGGCGGCCGTGGGGCTCGGGGCCACCCAGGCGCAGCATGTCGACGTCCTCGCCCGTCACGGACCGCACCACGTCGGGCCCGGTCACGAAGATGCGGCCCTCGGGTCCGAGGATGACGACGTCGGTGAGGGCGGGACCGTAGGCGGCGCCGCCGGCGGCGGGGCCGAGCACCACCGAGACCTGCGGGATCACGCCTGAGGCCTGCGTCATCACGTGGAAGATGCGGCCGACGGCGTGAAGGGAGAGCACGCCCTCGGCCAGCCGGGCCCCGCCGGAGTGCCACAGCCCGATGATCGGGATGCCGTCGGTGATGGCGCGGTGGTAGGCGTCGACCACGACGCGGCAGCCGACGTCACCCATCGCGCCGCCCATGACGGTCGCGTCGCTGCAGAAGGCGACGACGGAGGTGCCGTGGACACGCCCGACGGCTGCGATCATGCCCGAGTCGTCGTCGGGCGTGATCGGTTCGAAGGTGCCCTCGTCGAGCAGGGCGGTGAGGCGCAGGACCGGGTTGCGGGGGTCCTCCTCACGCGGCAGCCTGGCGGGCTTGGCGGCAATGGCCGTCTCGCCCGGAGCCTGGCGCAGGGTCACGTCGTGCTGCCGAAGGCGACCGCGACGTTGGCTCCGCCGAAGCCGAAGGAGTTGTTGAGCCCCACGATGTCGCCCTGGGGCAGATCGCGTCGCGCCGTCGGGATGTCGAGGTCGACCTCGGGGTCCTTGTTGTCCAGGTTGATCGTCGGCGGGCTGACGCGATCGTGGAGCGCCATGATGGTGGCGATGGCCTCGAGCGCGCCGGCACCACCGAGCAGGTGACCGGTCATCGACTTGGTGCTGGTCACGACGCAGCGGTCGACGTGCGCGCCGAGGACGGCGTGCAGCATCAGGCCCTCGGCGATGTCGCCCTTCGGCGTCGAGGTGGCATGCGCGTTGACGTGGACGACCGTCGCGGGGTCGACATCACCCTCGCGGAGCGCCATCTTGATCGCCCGCGTGCCGCCGCGGCCCTCGGGGTCGGGCTGGGCGATGTCGTGGGCATCGTTGCTGATGCCGGCGCCCAGCACCTCGGCGTAGATCTTCGCGCCGCGGGCCCGGGCGTGCTGCTCGGACTCGAGGATCAGCACGGAGCCGCCCTCGCCGAGGACGAAGCCGTCGCGGGCGGTGTCCCAGGGGCGGGAGACGGCGGTCGGGTCGCCACCCTCCTCGCTGCCGGTCTTGGAGAGCGCCATCATGTTGGCGAACGCCGCCATGGGAAGCGGATGGATCGCGGCCTCGGTGCCGCCGGCGATGACGACATCGGCCCGGCCGAGGCGGATCAGGTCGATGGCCATCGCGATGGCCTCGTTGCCGGAGGCGCACGCAGATGTGGGCGCGTGGACCGCCGCGCGGGCGCCGTACTTGAGGCTGACGTTGGCGGCCGGGGCGTTGGGCATGAGCATCGGCACGGCGAGGGGGGACACCCGACGGGCGCCCTTCTCGAGGAGGATGTCGTAGTTGGCGAGCAGGGTGGTGACACCGCCGATGCCCGAGGCGAGGCACACGCCCAGCCGCTCGGGCTCCAGGCCGGAGCCCTCGAGGCCCGCGTCGGCCCAGGCCTGGTCGGCCGCGACCATGGCGAACTGGCTGGACCGGTCGAGTCGGCGTGCCTTGACCCGGTCGAGGATCTCCGAGGGCTCGACGGCGACACGACCGCCGATCTTCACGGGGAGCTGGTCCACCCACTCGTCGGTGAGGTGCCTGATGCCGGACGTGCCGGCCAGCAGCGCCTGCCACGTGGTGGGGACGTCCCCACCGACGGGGGAGGTGGTGCCGAGGCCGGTGACGACTACGCGGGTCGAGGGCATCAGGGGGTTTCCGTTCTCGTGAAGGTGGGGGAGGGGCCGGTCACGGGCGGGCGGCGCAGGGCCGACCACCCGTGACCGATGAGGGACTCAGCCCTGCGAGCGCTCGATGAAGGCGACGGCGTCACCCACGGTCTTGAGGTTCTTGACCTCGTCGTCCGGGATGGTCACGCCGAACTTCTCCTCGGCGGCCACGACGACCTCGACCATGGAGAGCGAGTCGACGTCGAGGTCGTCCACGAAGGACTTGTCCAGCTGGACGTCGTCGGCGTCGACACCGGCCACCTCGTTGACGATGTCAGCGAGGTCGGCACGGATTTCTTCGGTGGTGGCCATGGGCCTTCCCTTCATGTTGGTGTGGTGCTGGGTCAAAATCAGGTGGTGAAGGTGGTAGTGAATCAGGTGGGTGAACCGGTTCAGGGGACGGTGACTACCTGCGCAGCGTAGGAGAGCCCGGCCCCGAAGGCGATCAGCAGTGCTACGTCGCCGGACTTGGCCTCTCCCTCAGCGATCATCCGATCGAGCGCGAGCGGCACCGATGCGGCCGAGCTGTTGCCCTGGTCGGCGACGTCGCGCGCGATCCGGACGGTGCTGGGCAGCTTCATCGACCGCGCCATCGCGTCGATGATGCGCATGTTGGCCTGGTGGGGCACGAAGACGTCGAGCTCGTCGAGGGTGACGCCGGCTGCGTCCAGCGCCTGCTGTCCGATCTTTGCCATGGCGAAGGACGCCCAACGAAAGACCGGGTTGCCCTGCATGGTCAGGTGCGGCATCACTCCGCTTCCGGGCACGTCGGGAGTGCCGACCACGTCGCGCCAGTCCTCGCGCTGCCGGATCAGGTCGAACTGCTCGCCGTCGGAGCCCCACACGACCGGACCGATGCCCGGGGTGTCGCTGGGCCCGACCACGGCTGCTCCCGCGCCGTCGGCGAAGATGAAGGCGGTGCCGCGGTCGGTGAGGTCGAGGATGTCGGTGAGGCGCTCGACGCCGACGACCAGGACGCGCGTGGCGCTGCCGGCGCGGACGATGTCGGAGGCGAGCGCGATGCCGTGACAGAACCCCGAGCACGCGGCAGAGATGTCAAAGGCAGCGGCGTGGTCGGTGCCGAGCTCGTGCGCGATCGCGGTGGCCACTGCGGGGGTCTGGAGCAGGTGGCTGACGGTGGCGACGATCACGCAGTCGATCTGGCTGGCTTCGAGCCCCGCCCGCTCGAGGGCGATCCTGGACGCTGCGACCGACATCATCTGGACTGTTTCCTCCGGGCCGGCCCAGCGGCGCGTCTTGATGCCCGAGCGCTGCTGGATCCACTCGTCGCTGGAATCGATCGCGTCGACGACGTCGGAGTTGGGGACGAGACGGACGGGTCGGTAGGCGCCGACGCCGAGAACGGCGGCGTGCTTCGCCCCGGTGGTCGTGGTCAGGGTGGTCATCAGATCGATCCTTCGGGGTGGAGGCGCAGCAGGGGTTGGCCAGGCGAGACGAGATCGCCGTCCTCGACGAGCCACTCGACCACCGAGCCGCCGTGCGCGGCCGTGATCTCGATGCGGTCGCGCAGGCTCGCGACGGCCCCGATCACGACGCCGGGCTCGAGCACGTCGCGCTCGATCGCCTCGGACGAGAGCTGGAACGTGCCCTTGGCGGGGGAGACGACCATCCGCCAGGTGGGAGTGGTCTCGATCATCGAGGCCTCGCCGTGCTTGTCGCAGAAGTCGCGGGCGGCGTCGAGCTGGTCGGGCGTCTTGAGGGCGAAGGTCTCGACACCCTTGAGCGCGCGCTTGGCGATCCCGGTGAGCGTGCCGGCGGGAGGCATCTCGAGGATGCCGGTCACCCCGAGGTCGGTCATCGTCTCCAGGCACAGGTCCCAGCGCACGGGGTTGGCGATCTGGCCGACGATGCGGCGCAGGACCTCGCGCCCGTCGTGGACGACCTGGCCGTCGCGGTTGGAGATCAACGGCGTGCGCGGGTCGTGGGTCGAGACCGAGCCGGCCAGCGAGCCCATCCGGTCGACGGCGGAGGCCATGTGGGTGGTGTGGAAGGCGCCCGCGACGCTCAACGGCATCAGGCGTGCCTTGGCCGGCGGGTCGGCTGCGAAGGCGGCGAGCTGCTCCATGGTGCCCGCGGCCACGACCTGGCCGGGGCCGTTGTCGTTGGCGGGAGTGAGGCCGTGGCGCTCGACGGTGGCCAGGACCTCCTCGCGGTCTCCACCGAGGACGGCCGTCATCCCGGTGGCGGTGGTGGCGGCGGCCTCGGCCATCGCGTTGCCGCGCTCACGCACCAGGACCATCGCCTGCTCTGCCGTGATCGCGCGGGCACCGGCGGCGGCGGTCAGCTCGCCGACGCTGTGGCCGGCCACGGCCCCGATGCGGGAGAACGTGTCGGCCGGGTGGGGGAACAGGTCGAGGGCGGCGACCAGGCCGGTCGCGACCAGCAGCGGCTGGGCGATCTTGGTGTCGCGGATCGTGTCCGCGTCGGCCTGGGTGCCGTAGTGGGCCAGGTCGATGCCGGCGACCGTGGCCAGCCAGTCGAACCGGGCGGCGAAGGTGCGGTCCTCCAGCCACGGCGTGAGGAATCCTGGGGTCTGGGCCCCTTGACCGGGAGCGACGATGACGAGCACGTGACCACTGTGCCGGGTCGGGAGCCGCTCGCGCGGGTCCGGCGCCGACGAACTGACTCCCAGATCTTTGTAGGGTTCCTACAATTCAGTTCGCCCGGACTGGCGCCCGAGGATGAGCGCCAGCTGGAGGGCGAACGCCTCCCGCGGCCGGGTCGGCGACCACCCGGTGACCTCGGAGATCTGGCGCAGCCGGTAGCGCACGGTGTTGGGGTGCACGAAGAGGGCACGCGCGGTGCCCTCGATGGACGAGCCGTGCTCGAACCAGGCGCCGAGCGTCTCGAGCAGCGGGCCACGCGTCGCCATCAGCGGCAGGTAGACCTCGTCGACCAGGTGCCGCCGGGCGTGGCCGTCGCCGGCGAGCGCCCGCTCGGGGAGCAGGTCGCGGCTGGCGACCGGTCGGGGCGCGTCGGGCCAGCCGCTCGCGGACCGGTGGGCGGACAGGGCGGCGCGGGCCGACGCGCTGGCATGGGCCAGGTCGGCCGTCACGGGTCCGACCACGACCGGACCGTCGCCGAAGTGGTCCAGCAGGCGGGTCGCCGCCTCCAGCGGGTCGGTGACGCCGCCGAGGATGACGACGAGCCGATCGCCCTGGGTGGCGCACAGGGCGTCCATGTCGCCGGCGCGAGCCGAGCGGCGTACGGATTCGAAGACGTCGAGCTCCGCGCGGTGCGGGGGCACGGCGCCCAGCACCACGGCCACGTCTCCGTGGGCGCCCCACCCGAGGGCGCTGGCGCGCGAGAGCACGGTCTCGTCGGCCTCGGCACGCACGACCGCGTCGACGACGAGGGCCTCGAGGCGGGCGTCCCACGCCCCGCGGGACTCGGCGGCGCGGGCATAGACCGCGGCCGTGGCGAAGGCGACCTCGCGGGCGTAGCGCAGGACCGCGTCGTGGACCTCGCCGGCGTCCTGCGGGTCGAGGAGGGTGTCGATGTTGGTCTCCACCACCCGGATGCTCAGCCGCACCAGCTCCACGGTCTGCTGCAGCGAGATGACGCCGGTGAGCTCGCGCGGCGCGGCGCCGAAGACCACCACGTCGAGGGGGTCGTGGGCCATCGCCTCGACCTCCACGTCGTACCACTCGACGAAGCCACGGATGCCGGCCTGGACGATGAGGCCGACCCAGGAGCGGTCCTCGGCGCTGAGGTCGTCGAACCACGGCAGGTCGCTCGACATCCGCCCGGTCGCCGCCGTGCTGAGCACCCCGGACGAGTTGCGCAGGGCCTGGGCCGCGCGTCGTCGGGAGGCAGGCATGGCTCGACTGTAGTGGCGTGCCTGCCGTAGTGGGATTCCCACGAAGCCGCGGGAGACCTCGGTCGGGCCCGGCGAGGTCACGACCTGGCGTCGGCGCGAGTGCCCCGACCGGCGACCAACCAGGCTCTGGTTGAATCCGGGACCTGTCCCGATCGTTGGAGGTCGAGTGTCTCGTCGCCGCAGCCCGCACGTCCGGTATGTCACCGTGCACGGGCACCGTCGCGCGTACGTCCGGATGGGCTCGGGGCCGGTCATCCTGCTGCTGCACGGGCTCGCCTGCGACCACACGACCTGGGCCCCGGTGATGGAGTCCCTGGCCCGCACCCACACGGTGATCGCACCCGACCTGCTGGGGCACGGCAAGTCCGACAAGCCCCGCGCGGACTACAGCGTCGGCGGCTACGCCAACGGCATGCGTGACCTGCTCACCGTGCTCGGCATCGACAGTGCCACCGTCGTCGGGCACAGCTTCGGCGGGGGAGTGGCGATGCAGTTCGGCTACCAGTACCCCGAGCGCACCGATCGGCTCGTGCTGGTCAGCTCGGGTGGTCTCGGCCCGGAGGTCACACCGGCCATCCGCGTCATCACCACGCCCGGCTTCCACCAGGTGATGGGCGTGCTGTCGGCGCCCGGTCTGCGCCAGCTCACCACGACCACGATGCGCCTGCTCGCCCGCAGCGGCGTGACCCAGCTGCGTGACCTCGACGAGGTCGCCGCCATCTACGACTCCTTCAAGGACCCACGCACCCGCGCAGCGATCCGCCACGTCGTGCGCGCGGTGGTCGACTGGAAGGGCCAGATCGTCACGATGGCCGACCGCGCCTACCTCACCGAGGCGATGCCGATGTGCGTGATCTGGGGTGCGGACGACCTCGTCATCCCCGTCGACCACGCCAGCAACGCCAGCGCCCTGGCCCCGACGGCGCGGATCCAGATCATCCCCAACGCCGGCCACTTCCCGCACAAGGACCACCCCGAGCGGTTCGTGAAGATCGTGCGCGACTTCATCCGCACCACCACTGCCAGCCAGTACGACCGCGAGCGCTGGCGCGAGCTGCTCGACGAGGGCGGACTGATGACGCCGATCCAGGCCGAGGCCGGGGAGTCGCCCCTGGCCCCCGTCCACGCCGTACGACGCCTCGCCGGGGCCTGATCCGGTCCGGGTCAGCCCCAGTTGGCCGCGTCGGTCAGGCAGAACGGGTGCCCGGCCGGGTCGATCAGCACGCGCCACGTCTGATCGGGCTGCGGGTCGGCGAGCCGGGCTCCGAGCGCGAGCGCCCTGTCGGTCGCGGCAGCGAGGTCAGCGACCGCGAGGTCGAGGTGGAACTGCTTGCGACCGCCCTCGTCGGGCCACGCCGGCGGCTGGTGGTCCGCCACCCGGCCCAGGCCGAGGGCAGGTCCACCCTCGGGGGCGGTGAGCATCGCGTAGTCGTCGGTGCTGGCCACGACCTCCCAGCCCAGCAGCGCCGACCAGAACTCGGCGGACGGAGCCACCTCCGCGCAGTCCAGGGTCACCATGGCGATCCGGGCTGTGTGCTCCTGGTGGGACACGGTCTCTCCTCTGCTGGTCCGGTGGGTCGATCCGACTGTCGCACCGTCCGCGCCTGCCGGGCTTGGACAAAGGCGACAGCCGCCTAGGGTGGTCGCGTGCCTACCCGATCGGGTCGCGCCCGGGCGGCGATCATGCGACCGAGCAGCGCGGAGCAGCGGATCGAGGTCGGCCGCACCGAGCCTGCCGCCGATCTCGCCGGGCTGGTGGACTATTTCTGGTGGGTGCGGTGGGACACGCCCGAGCCGCACGTCCAGCAGGTGGTGCCGCGCCCGGTCGTGCACGTCTCGGCGGAGATGGTCGACGGCGAGCCGCGGTTGCTCGTGCACGGCGTGCACCCGCGGATGTTCCAACGCCGGCTGGAGGGGACGGGGCACACGGTCGCCGCGGGATTCCGGCCGGCGGGCTTCCGTCCGTTCCTGGGTGACGATGTCGCGGCGCTGCGCGGGCGCGAGGTCCCGGCGGCCGAGGTGCTGGGCGTGGACGATCGTCGGGTCGCGCTGGAGGTGCTCGCGTGCGAGCGCCCGGAGCACGGCGCGGTCGTGCTGGCCGAGTGGCTCCGGGGACTGTCTCCCCAGCACGATCCGCTGGCGGGCGAGCTGGCCGATCTCGTCGAACGCGTGGAGGAGGACACCTCGCTCGTGCGGGCCGAGCAGGTGGCCGCGCTCGCCGGTGTGAGCCTGCGGACCCTTCAGCGGCGCTTCGGGTCCTACGTCGGGATCAGCCCGAAGTGGGTGGTGCAGCGCTTCCGGTTGCTCGACGTCACCTCGGCCGCGCACGGGGAGGCGGCGGTCGATTGGGCCGAGCTGGCGAGCCGGCTCGGCTATGCCGACCAGTCCCACCTCATCCGGGCCTTCACGCAACTGGTGGGCCACCCTCCCGCGGCCTATGCGCGGGAGGCGTGACCCACCAGGTGAGGGTGCGACACCTCAGGCGTCGCCGCCCTCCTGCTTGACGTCCTTGACCGCGGTCGGGTCGTCGATCCGGTAGCGCTGTGCCGCCTCGACGACCTTCTCCACCGGGAGCTCGCCGGCGTCGGCCAGGGCCTGGAGGGCCTGGACGACGACGCTCTGCGCGTCGATGTGGAAGAAGCGGCGGGCGGCCGGGCGGGTGTCGGCGAAGCCGAAGCCGTCGGCACCGAGGACGCGGTAGTCGGCCGGGACCCACCGGGCGATCTGCAGCGGCACGGCTCGCATGAAGTCCGACACGGCCACGACCGGGCCCTGCGACCCGGACAGCTTGTCGCGGACGTAGGCGGAGCGAGGAGCCTCGCCGGGGTTGAGCAGGTTCCACTGCTCGGCGGCGGCACCGTCGCGGGCCAGCTCGTTCCAGGACGTCACCGACCAGAGGTCGGACTGCACGCCCCACTCCTCGGCCAGCAGGCGAGCCGCCTCCTGGACCCAGGGGAAGCCGACACCGGAGGCCATCAGCTGGACTCGCGGGCCTTCGCCCTCGGCGACCGCGACGCGGTGCAGGCCCTTGAGGATGCCCTCGACGTCGACGTCGGACGGCTCGGCGGGCATGGAGACAGGCTCGTTGTAGACCGTGATGTAGAAGATGACGTTCTCGCCGTCGCCGTGCTCGCCCCCGGTGCCGTACATCCGGTCGAGGCCGTTCTGCATGATGTGGCTGATCTCGTAGGAGAACGCCGGGTCGTAGTGGACGACAGCGGGGTTGGTCGCAGCGAGCAGCGGCGAATGGCCGTCCGCGTGCTGGAGGCCCTCGCCCGTCAGCGTCGTACGACCGGCGGTCGCGCCGATCAGGAAGCCGCGGGCCAGCTGGTCGGCCATCGCCCAGATCGAGTCACCCGTGCGCTGGAAGCCGAACATCGAGTAGAAGATGTAGAACGGGATCATGTGCTCGCCGTGCGTCGTGTACGACGACCCGGCCGCGGTGGCGGACGCCATGGCGCCGGCCTCGGAGATGCCCTCGTGCAGCATCTGGCCCTGCTTGGACTCCTTGTAGGAGAGCAACATCTTGCGGTCCACCGAGTCGTACTGCTGGCCGCCGGGGTTGTAGACCTTGGCGCTCGGGAACATCGAGTCCATGCCGAAGGTGCGGTACTCGTCGGGCGCGATCGGCACCAGGCGCTCGCCGATCTCCGGGTCCTTCATCCAGTCGCGGAGCAGCCGGACCACGGCCATCGTCGTGGCGAACTTGTTCTTGCCCGAGCCCTGCTTGAGCTCGGAGTAGAGCTCGTCGCCGGGCAGCTTGAGCGCGGTCGCCCGGTTGATGCGACGCGGGATCGATCCGCCGAGGACGGCGCGACGCTCGAGCATGTACTGGATGTCGGGGGAGTCGGCGCCCGGGTGGTAGAACGGCGCGCCACCGGTCTTCTCGTAGGACTCCTCGAGGTCGCGGTCGCTGATCGGGAGGTAGAGCCGGTCACGGAACTTCTTGAGGTCCGGGAGGGTCAGCTTCTTCATCTGGTGGGTGGCGTTCTTGCCCTCCAGCGCATCGATCGTCCAGCCCTTGACGGTGTGGGCGAGGATCACGGTCGGCTGACCGGTGTGCTTGGACGCGGCGTCGAAGGCGGCGAACACCTTGCGGTAGTCGTGGCCACCGCGAGGCAGCTTCTCGATCTGCGAGTCCGACATGTGCTCGACCATCTTGCGCAGGCGCGGGTCGCCGCCGAAGAAGTGGTCGCGGACGTAGGCGCCGTCCTCGGTGGAGTAGGTCTGGAACTGCCCGTCGGGCGTGGAGTTCATCCGGTTGACCAGCACGCCGTCGACGTCCTTGGCGAGCAGCGCGTCCCACTCGCGGCCCCAGACGACCTTGATGACGTTCCAGCCGGCGCCGCGGAAGTTGGACTCGAGCTCCTGGATGATCTTGCCGTTGCCGGTGACCGGACCGTCGAGCTGCTGCAGGTTGCAGTTGATGACCCAGGTGAGGTTGTCGAGCTCCTCGCGCGCGGCGACGCGGATCGCGCCCAGCGACTCGGGCTCGGCCATCTCGCCGTCACCCATGAAGGCCCACACGCGCTGCTCGTCGGTGTCGGTGATGCCGCGGTTGTCGAGGTAGCGGTTGAAGCGGGCCTGGTAGATCGAGTTGATGGCGGTGAGGCCCATCGACACGGTCGGGAACTCCCAGAAGTCGGGCATCAAGCGCGGGTGCGGGTAGGACGGGAGGCCCGCACCCTTGCCGTGCTGGACCTCCTGGCGGAAGCGGTAGAGCTGCTCCTCGCTGAGGCGTCCCTCCAGGAAGGCGCGGGCGTAGACGCCCGGTGAGCCGTGGCCCTGGATGAAGATCTGGTCCCCGCCGCCGTCGTGGTCCTTGCCGCGGAAGAAGTGGTTGAAGCCGACCTCGTAGAGGCTGGCCGAGGACTGGTAGGTGGCGATGTGGCCGCCGACCTCGAGGCCCTTGCGGTTGGCGCTCGAGACCATGACCGCTGCGTTCCAGCGGATGAAGGCGCGGATGCGGCGCTCGGCCTCCTCGTCGCCGGGGAACCACGGCTCGCGCTCGGGCGGAATCGTGTTGATGTAGTCGGTACTGCGCAGCGCAGGCACTCCCACGTTGTTCTCGCGGGCCCGTTCGAGCAGCTTGAGCATCACGTAGCGCGCGCGGGTGCGCCCCTTCTGCTCCAAGAGTGCGTCCAACGACTCCAGCCACTCCTGCGTCTCTTCCGGGTCGATGTCCGGCAGCTGCGTGGGCAGCCCCTCGTGGATCACAGTCGGAC
>JBBSOR010000096.1:0-14082 GCA_038259535.1 Propionibacteriales bacterium
GGGGTGTCGACCGAGATGCTCACGACGAGGTCGCCGCGACCGCCGCGCAGGCTGGGCACGCCGAAGCCGCGGATCACCTGCTCGGTGCCGGACTGCGTGCCGGGCCTCACCTCGAGGGCGAACGTCGTCGACGTGTCGGAGTCGCCGGTCGCCACGTCGGCCTCGAGCAGCGGCAGGGTCAGCTGGGTGCCGAGCGCCGCAGCCGTCATCGGCAGCGAGATCGTGGTGTGCAGGTCGTTGCCGTCGCGGGTGAAGGTCTTGTGCGGCTCGACGTGGATCTCGACGTAGAGGTCGCCGGCGGGACCGCCACCCGGACCCACCTCACCCTGGCTGGCGAGCTGGACGCGGGTGCCGTGGTCGACCCCGGCCGGGATCTTCACCGTCAGGGTGCGGCGGGTGCGCACGCGGCCGTCGCCGGAGCACTCACGGCACGGGTCCGGGATGATCGAGCCGTATCCCCGGCACGCCGCGCACGGGCGCACGGTGCGGATGTCACCGAGGAACGAACGCTGCACGACAGCGACCTCGCCCTGGCCGTGGCAGGTCTCGCAGGTGATCGGCGACGTGCCGGGCGCGGTGCCCTGCCCCTCGCAGGCCTCACAGGTGAGCGCGGTGTCGACCTTGATCTCGCGGGTCACCCCGAAGGCGGCCTCGGCCAGCACCACGTCGAGGCGGATCAGCGCGTCCTGGCCGCGGCGGGCACGCGAGCGCGGTCCGCGGCCCGCGGCGGCGCCGCCGGCAGCACCACCACCGAAGAACGCGTCCATGATGTCGGTGAAGGAGAAGCCCTGGCCGGCGGCACCGCCGCCGAAGCCCTGGCTGAAGGCGTCGCCGCCCCGGTCGTACGCCGCCCGCTTGCCGGCGTCGCTGAGCACCTCGTAGGCGCGGGAGACGTCCTTGAAGCGCTCCTGCGTCACCGGGTCCGGGTTGACGGCGGGGTGGAGCTGTCGGGCCAACTTGCGGTAGGCCTTCTTGATCTCGTCGGCGCTGGCGTCACGCGAGACGCCGAGGATCTCGTAGGGGTCCTGGGTCACTGGTTTCCTTCATCGAGGATCCGCGAGACGTAGCGCGCCACGGCGCGCACGGCTGACATGGATCCGGGGTAGTCCATACGGGTGGGGCCGACCACGCCCAGGGAGCCGAGGTGCAGCTCCTGGGGGCCGTAGCCGGTGGCCACGACACTGGTCGCGGCGAGCTCGGAGTAGGGGCCTTCGTGGCCGATGCGGACGGTCACGGCGTCCACGCCCGACTCCCCCAGCAGCTTGAGCAGCACGACGTGCTCCTCAAGCGCCTCCAGCAGCGGCCGCACGGCCGTGTCGAAGTCGCCGTAGCGTGCCAGGTTGGCGGTGCCGCTGACCGCGACCCGCTCGTCGTTGCGGTGGTCGGACATCGCCTCGGCGATGACCGTCACGATCGTGCGGGCCGGGTCGGCCTGCTCGGGTCGTAGGGCGTCGGGCAGGTCCACCACCGCGGCGGCTGCCGCGGCGATCTGGACCCCGGCGCTGGCGCGGTTGACCGCGACCCGCAGCTCGGCGAGGTCGACGTCCGCGAGGGCCTCGTCGAGCTCGACGAGGCGCTGCTCGACGCGTCCGGTGCTGAGGATCAGGATCACCATCACCCGCGTCGGGGTCAGCGCCACCAGCTCGACGTGGCGGACCGTGGAGCGTGACAAGGAGGGATATTGCACGATCGCGACCTGCCGGGTCAGCTGGCTCAGGAGCCGCACCGACTTCTGCACCACGTCGTCGAGGTCGACCGCCCCGTCGAGCAGCGTCGAGATCGCCCGGCGCTCCGCCATGCTCATCGGCTTGAGCGTGGCGAGCTTGTCGACGAAGAGGCGGTAGCCCTTGTCGGTCGGCACCCGGCCGGCGCTGGTGTGGGGCTGGTGGATGTAGCCCTCCTCCTCCAGCGCGGCCATGTCGTTGCGCACCGTCGCCGGGGAGACGCCCAGACCGTGCCGCTCGACGAGCGCCTTGGAGCCGACGGGCTCCTCGGTGGCGACGTAGTCCTCGACGATCGCGCGCAGCACGTCGAGCTTGCGGTCGTCGACCACGGCAGCCCTCCTCGCTCGCACATCGGTGATGGGTCGTTCTGGCACTCGTTTGCCCTGAGTGCCAAGGGTACTAGGAGTCCGTAGGCTCGCTGACATGCCCGACTCCACCCCCCGGTTCGAAGAGGTCGCTCCCCGAGTCTGGGTGGCGCACTACGACTGGATGCACGTCAACATCACCCTGATCGGCGGCTCCGAGGGCCTGCTGATGGTCGACACGCACGGCTCCGCCGCCCAGGCGCGCGTCGTCGCCGACGACGTACGACGCCTGGGCGCGGGACGGCTCACCGGCCTGGTCAACACCCACGAGCACTGGGACCACCACTTCGGCAACGCCACGATGGTCGAGCAGTTCGGCGACCTGCCGGTCCACGCGACCGGGTGGGCGCGCGACCACATCGAGGAGTCGGCGGGCCACACCTTCGAGATGTACGAGCGGGCCACCGACCACCCGCGCCGCGACGAGATCCTCGCGACGACACTCCACCTGCCCACGCACACCTTCTCCTCCGCCGTGCAGCTCGACCTGGGCGACCGCGCCGTCGAGCTGATCCACCCGGGGCGCGGCCACACCGCGGGCGACCTGGTCGTGCGGGTGCCCGACGCCGACGTGCTGGTGGGCGGCGATCTCATCGAGGAGTCGGACCCGCCCTTCATCGGGGACGACTCGTGGCCGATGGAGTGGCCGCTGACGCTCGACCTGGTCCTCGGGCTGATGACCGACGCGACCGTCGTCGTGCCGGGCCACGGGCAGGTGGTGGACCGGGACTTCGTGCAGGACCAGCGCGTCGAGCTCGGCGTGATCGCCGAGACCATCCGCGACCTCGCCTTCCGCGGCGTGCCCCAGTCACAGGCCCTCGCCGAGGGCGAGTGGCCGTGGGACCGCGAGCGCCTCGAGAGCGCCGTACGCCTGGGCTACGAGCACCTGCCGCGCAGCCAGAAGCGGCTCCCGCTGGTGTGAGCGTCCCACCCCGAGGGGGCTGGTCGCGGCGCGTCACGGTCGGTAGGACTGGAGGATGAGCGAGCACAGCGACCCCCAGACCGATCCGGCCGCCTCCACCCGGACTCCCGAGGCCGGCAGCGGCACCAGCCCGGCGGATGCGGACCACTCCGGTGGCACCGCGTCTCCGGACTCCGCGACCCTCGGCGGCATCGCCGACGACCAGCTGCCCGAGGACCTCCAGCCCGGCGACGACAACCCGCTAGCCGAGCCCCTCGACCCCGACGCCGAGGGGACCAAGAGCCGCGAGGAGCTCGAGATGGACGCCACCCAGGAGGGCCTGGGCAACGACGACGGCGCCAGCGAGGCACCCGACCAGGAGGGCGACACCGCGTCGGGCGGCGGCGCCGGCAGCTGACTCCTCAGCGCGTCAGCGCGAGGTAGGCGATCAAACCCGCATAGCCGCCGCAGAAGATGAGCACCACTGCGGCGGCGACCAGGAGCTCCGCCGACGGCAGCAGCCGCCCGAGGCGGAGCCGGTTGTGGTCCTCGTAGTCCTCGAAGTGGTTGATGGCGTCGTGCCAGTTGCGCACCGCCGCCACCCGCTCGGCCTTGGAGGTGGCCGCGCGTGGGATGTCGTCGCGCTCGTCCTCCGAGAACCCGCTGCGTCCCCCGAGACCGCGAGCGATGCTGCTGTTGCTCGTCGGTCGTCTTCTGTTCTCCACGGCGTGGCCTCCCCCGGATGCTGTCGCGACGTCCCTAACGTAGACCGGTGCCTCTGGATCGCTACGGAACCGACGTCCTCAACACCGACTGGCGCAAGCCGGCCAACGGCCGCGCCGTCGAGGTCCCGACCGAGCTCGGCATGGTGGTCGAGGAGGTCACGACCGACTGGTGCGGCGAGGTGGTCGCGGTCGATCGCGATATCGACACGCTGACGCTGGAGGACCGGCGCGGCAAGCGGCGTACGTTCCCGCTCGGGCCCGGCTTCCTGATCGAGGGCAAGCCGGTGATCCTCACCCGCCCGGTGCGAGGCGGCGCTCCCGCTGCCCCCCAGCGGACGGCGTCAGGCTCGGTCGCCGTGCCGGGAGCCAGGGCCCGCGTGGCCCGGGCGAGCCGGATCTTCGTCGAGGGTCGCCACGACGCCGAGCTGGTGGAGAAGGTCTGGGGCGACGACCTGCGGGTCGAAGGGGTGGTGGTCGAGTACCTCGGGGGCGTCGACGACCTCGCCGACCACCTGCGCGACTTCAAGCCGGGCCCGCAACGCCGCGTCGGCGTGCTGGTGGACCACCTGGTCCCGGGGTCGAAGGAGGCCCGCATCGCGCAGGGCATCGCCCGCTCCCCCATCGGCAAGCACGTGCTGGTCGTGGGGCACCCGTTCATCGACATCTGGCAGGCCGTCAAGCCGGACCGCCTCGGGATCGCGCAGTGGCCGCACGTGCCCAAGGGCATCGACTGGAAGAAGGGCACCTGCCAGCAGCTCGGCTGGCCGCACCGCGACCAGGCCGACACGGCGCGCGCCTGGAAGCACGTCCTGGGCCGGGTGACGTCCTTCGCCGACCTCGAGCCCGCGCTCCTCGGCCGGGTCGAGGAGCTGATCGACTTCACGACCCAGCCCTGAGCTCGCTCGGGGGTGATCAGGTCGGGGGATCACCGTCAGTCGACGAGGTCGCGCACCACGGCATCGGCGAGCAGCCGGCCGCGCTGGGTCAGCACCAGGCGCTCGGTGGCCAGCTCGACCAGGCCGTCGGCGACGAGGCGAGCGACCTGCGAGCGGCCCGTCGAGTCGAGCGCGGTGACCGGAAGGCCCTCGACCAACCGGATCTCGAGCAGGATCCGCTCGACCTTTCGGTCGCGGTAGCCCAGCACCTCGCGGGCCATGGCCGGCGAGACACCCCGGCCCAGGCGTTCGGCGTAGGCCGACGGGTGCTTGACGTTCCACCACCGGGTGCCTCCGACGTGGGAGTGCGCGCCCGGGCCCACGCCCCACCAGTGCCCGGCGGTCCAGTAGAGCATGTTGTGGCGGCACCAGTGATCGGGCGAGCTGGCCCAGTTGGAGACCTCGTACCAGCCCAGACCGGCGGCGGAGAACCGCTCGTCGGCGAGGTGGTACTTGTCGGCGAGGTCGTCCTCGTCGGGCATCGGCAGCTCACCGCGCTTGACCTGGCGGGCCAGTGCGGTGCCGTCCTCGACGATGAGGGAGTACGCCGAGATGTGGTCGGGACCGCAGGTCAGCGCCGCGTCCACCGAGGTCTCCCAGTCGTCGAGCGACTCTCCCGGTGTGCCGTAGATCAGGTCGAGGCTGACGTCGTCGAAGCCAGCGCGCCTGGCCCAGTCCACCGCTGCCGGGACCCGCATCGGGTCGTGCGTGCGGTCGAGGGTGCGCAGCACGTGGTCGACCGCCGACTGCATGCCGAAGCTGATCCGGTTGAAGCCCGCCGTGCGCAGCTCCTCGAGGTCCCAGGCGGCCACGCTGTCGGGGTTGGCCTCCGTGGTGATCTCCACGCCGTCGGCCAGGCCGAACTCGGCGGCGGCGCTCGCCACGATGGCGCCGAGGTCGGCCGGCTTCAGCAGCGTCGGTGTCCCGCCGCCGAAGAAGATCGTGTCGATCTTGACGTCGCGGTGCCCCAGCACCTGCCGGGCGAAGCGGATCTCGCGGATCGCGGCTTCGGCGTAGGACGACCGACTGGCGCCGACCTCGTCACCGAGCTCCAGGGCCGTGTAGGTGTTGAAGTCGCAGTAGCCGCAGCGAACGCTGCAGAACGGCACGTGGATGTAGAGGCCGAAGGGCCTGCTGCCGAACTCGGCCCACGCCTCGTCGGGCAGCAGGCCGTCCTCGGGGGCGACGTCACCGTCAGGTTGCGCGGGGGGCACGCGGGTTATCCAACCACGCGTGCCTCCCGTGCCCGTCGGAGCCTGCCGACGGGATCAGGCGTACATCTGGTCGATGAGCCCCTGGTGGTTGCCCTGGACGACGTTGCGCTTGACCTTCATCGAGGGGGTGAGCTCGCCCGACTCGACCGTGAGGTCGTGGTCGAGGAGCATCCACTTCTTGATGGTCTCCCAGCGGTTGAGGTGGCTGTTGAGCTCCTCGACGTAGTCGGTGACCATGGCCTGCACGGCGTCGGACTGGACGATCTCGGTGTACGACGCACCGCTCATGCCGTTGGCCTCGGCCCAGCCGGCCATGGCGTCCGGGTCGAGGGTCACCAGCGCGACGACGTAGTTGCGCTCCTCGCCGAACACCATGAACTGGCTCGCGTAGGGGCAGACCGCCTTGAACTTCGACTCGATCGCCGGCGGCGCGATGTACTTGCCGCCGGAGGTCTTGAAGAGCTCCTTGATGCGACCGGTGATGACCAGGTGGCCGTCCTCGTCGAGGGCGCCCTTGTCGCCGGAGTGCAGCCATCCGTCGGAGGTCAGTGTCCGGGCGGTCTCCTCGGGGAGGTTGTGGTAGCCGTCCATCACGCCGGGACCCTTGATCATGATCTCGTCGTTGTCGCCGAGCTTGACCTCGCTGCCCGGGAACACCGGCCCCACCGTGCCGAACTTGTTGCGGTCGGGGTGGTTGACGAACGAGCCGGCCGAGGTCTCGGTCAGGCCGTAGCCCTCGAGGATCGTGATGCCCGCGGCACCGAACCACTCCGCGATGTCGCGGTTGAGAGCAGCGGCACCGGAGATGAAGAAACGTACGTTGCCGCCGAAGCGATCGCGCACCTTGGTGAAGACCAGCTTGTCGAAGACGGCGTGCTTGGCCTTCAGCCCGAGGGGGACCGACTTGCCGTCGCGCTTGAGGCGCGCGACCTCGAGCCCGGTGGCGAAGGCGGCCTTGAAGAGCTTCTCCTTGGCACCGCCCTCGGCCGCCTGCATGGTCACGATGCGGCCGTGGGCCTTCTCGAAGATGCGGGGGGCGGCGCCCATGAAGGTCGGCTTCACCACACCCAGGTTGTCGACGATCTTGTCGACGCGGCCGTCGATCGCAGCGGCGAAGCCACACGCCATCTGCGTCGACATCAAGACCTTGCCGAACGAGTGCGCCATCGGCAGCCAGCGGAACTCGAGGTCGCTCTCGGAGAGGATCCCCTGCGCCCGGATGGCCTCGCCCTCGTAGACCCACGACGAGTGCCGCAGGCGGACGCCCTTGGGTCGGCCGGTGGTGCCGGAGGTGTAGATGAGCGTCGCGAGCTGGTCGGGTGCGATCGCCTCGGAGGTGGTGCGGACGACATCGGGCTGCTCGGCGAGCTTCTCGGCACCCAACGCAGCCAGCTCGTCGAGGGTGATGATCCAGTCACCGTCGGCCTTGCCGTCGAAGGTCACCACCTTGCTCACGTGCGGGAGCTCGGCGCGGTGGTCGGTGAGCTTCTTGAGCTGCTCGTCGTCCTCGGCGAAGACCACGTGGCTCTCGGAGTCGCCCAGGATGTAGACGGTGTCCTCGGCGTTGGTGCTCGGGTAGACGGTCGTCGTGGCGCCGGCCGCGCACATGATGGCCAGGTCGGCCAGGATCCACTCGTAGCGGGTGCCGGAGGCGATGCCGACGCGCTGCTCCGGCTGGACACCGAGCGCGATCAACCCCGCCGCGAGCGCCTCGACCTTGTCGCCGGCCTGCTTCCAGGTGACCGACTCCCACGCTTCACCGCGCGGGAACCGGAAGGCCTCGCTGTCCGGTGAGGCGGCAACGCGGTCGAAGAACTGGACGGCCACGTTGGCCGGCATCGTGTCGAGGAAGGTCGTGTCGATAGGGACCGGCATCTGTTACCTACTCATTCGTCGGAGCGTGACGCGGTCGCGTCACACGGCGGGGTCGTGTGGCTGACTTGGCCTGTAACCTAGATCACTCTGTTTACCGAGTGGTAGCAAACCCCCCATTTGTCTCGGCCCAGGGCCCGAACCGGTCGAATCTTCGCCGGATCGTCCTCGCCGGGCCCTCCGGTCCGGCTCAGTCCTGGACTGCCTTGATGATCGCGACGCACCGGGTGACCCGGTCCTGCTCGTCGGAGGTCAGCCGGCGCTCGGCCCGCCGGGCGTCCTGCACGGTCCATCCCGCGTCGAACACCATCCGCAGGACCACCCAGTCGCGAGCCCGCGCCTCGTCGAGACCAGCGGCGTCGACGAGCGTGTGGAAGCGACGGCGCAGGCCGTCGCGGACCGAGCCGACCGCCCCCGGATCGCTGAGCTCGTCCATCCGGTTCCAGAGCATCGGGGCCGGCTCGTAGTGGGGGTCGCCGCTCATCGGCTTGGGGTCGATGGCCAGCCACTCCCCCGCGTCGTCGGCCATCACGTTGGCGTAGTGGAGGTCGCCGTGGACCAGCACCGGCCGGCTGCCGTCCGGCACGACGAGGTCGGGCCCGATCGCGAGCGCCTGCTCGACGTAGCGGCGCGGGACGGGCAGCTCACGGGCCTGCTGGGCGAGCTCGGCCAGGTCACCCAGCCACCGCTGGACGTGCGACGCGAGCGTCGTCAGCTGCGGCATCGCGGGGACGTGGAGCTGCCGGTAGAGAGCGCCGACCACCTCGCACGCCGTCACGTCCCACTCCGCGCCCAGGTCCGGGCCGGGGAGCCACGGCAGCAGCAGTGCGCGCCGACGCGGGTCGGCGCGCAGCAGGCGGACGGCACCCCGGCCGCCCCAGCGCTGCAGGGCCAGCCCCTCGTGGAGCGACTCGTCGTCGCCGTCGAAGGTGATCTTGAGCGCGGCTCCCCGACCCTCGTCATCGACGACGGGGACCACCAGCGAGCAGAAGCCGTGCAGCGGCGTGGCGACCTGGGTCAGGTGCCACTCGTCCAGGAGGTCGCCCGTCCGGCGCGGGAGCCCGGCCAACCATCCCGCCCAGTCCTCCCCCAGCGCATGCTGGGCGTGGAGGCCGGGCGGGATGGCGACGCTCACCCGGGCAGCCTAGGTTGCCGTCCGGGGAACGGTGGCTACTTCACTCGCTGGATCTCCCCGCTGGCGATCTTCGCGCGGTACTGGGTGAGCTCCTCCTTGAGGACACGAGCCAGGATGTAGAGGCCGATCACGTTGGGAACCGACATCAAGAAGATGGCCGCGTCGGAGAAGCCGAGGACGGCGTCCAGTGCGGTGACGGACCCCAGGACGGTGAAGATGCAGAAGATGACCTTGTAGGCGTTCTCCGCAGCCGGGTTGTCACCGAAGAGGTAGCCGGTCGCCTTCATCCCGTAGTAGGACCACGAGATCATCGTCGAGAACGCGAACAGGATGACCGCGATGGCCAGCACGTTGGGGAACCACGGCACGACGGTCTCGAAGGCCGACGAGGTGAGGGCGACGCCCTCCACGCCCGCGCCGTCCTTCCACACCCCGCTGATGACGATCGTGAGAGCCGTCATCGTGCAGATCACGATGGTGTCGATGAACGGCTCGAGCAGGGCCACGTGCCCCTCGGTCGAGGGCTCGCTGGTCTTGACCGCCGAGTGCGCGATCGATGCGGACCCGATGCCGGCCTCGTTGGAGAAGGCCGCACGCTGGAACCCGACGATCAGCACACCGACGACGCCGCCGGTGATGCCCTCAGGACTGAAGGCACCGGAGACGATGTCGCCGAAGGCTCCGGGAACCTGGCCGATGTTGGTCAGGATGACCACGAGGCAGGCCAGCAGGTAGAGGGCCGCCATGAACGGCACGACCTTCTCGGTCACGCGGGCGATGGACTTGATGCCGCCGATGATCACGAGACCGACGGCCAGGGCGAAGACGATGCCGATGATCCAGGTCAGGGTGGTGTTGCCCTCGTTGTCGGTCACCGCCAGGATCTGCGCGGTGGCCTGGTTGGCCTGGAACATGTTTCCGCCGCCGAGTGAGCCGAAGATGCAGAAGACGGCGAAGGCCGCGGCCAGGACCTTGCCGAGACCGGCGAGTCCGAGCGCGGCGAGCCCGTCGCGGAGGTAGTACATCGGGCCGCCGGAGACGCTGCCGTCCGCGTGGTGCTTGCGGTACTTCACCCCCATCGTGCACTCCGCCAGCTTGGCGCTCATGCCGAGGAATCCTGCGAGGATCATCCAGAAGGTGGCTCCCGGCCCACCCAGGGTGATGGCCACGGCGACACCGGCGATGTTGCCCAGTCCCACCGTCCCCGAGACGGCGGTGGCCAGTGCCTGGAAGTGCGACACCTCGCCGGCGTCCTCGGGCTTGGAGTAGCGCCCGCGCACCAGGTTGATGGCGTGGGCGAAACCGCGGATGTTGAGGAAGCCGAGGTAGAAGGTGAAGAAGGTGGCGGCCACGACCAGCCACACGACGATCGGCAAGATGTCGACCCCGCCGATGTTGATCGGGTAGAAGACGATCTCGGTGATCTTGTTGAGGATCCGGTCGAAGAGCGGCTCCGTGGCCATCACGGTGGCCATCACGGTCGCCATCAGGGCACGACCGTCACGGGGATCGTGCTCTCGTGGACCAGGTGCCCCGGGATGGTGCCGAACAGCGCTCTCTTGACGCGGCTGTCACCGGTCCGCCCGACGATGATCGCCGTCGCGGCGAAGTCGCGCGCCAGCTCGAGGAGCGTGTCGACCGGGTCGCCGTGTCGCACGACCGGGGTCACGTCGCAGGCGGATTCGGCCGCCGCTTCGACGGCTGGGTCGACGATCTGCGCCGAGGCCGCTGCGATCTCCTGCTTCTTCTTCTCAGCACGTTCCTCGTTCTCGCTGGGTGTGTTGAAGGAGTAGGGAGACCAGGGGATGACGTGCGCCACCACGAGGTTCACCTCCTGCGCCTCGGCGAGGCCGATGGCGTAGGCCACGGCTCGCTTGCTCGGCTGACTTCCGTCGATGCCGACGATCACTGTTGCGGTCATCTCGTCACTCTCTCTGCCGACGGGGGTCGGCGATATCAGGCACGCGATCTAGGGAACCGTAGCCCGTGAGTGTGATCTGGCACACACATGGTGTGCGAGCCTGTCGTCATGAGCGAACGCCAGCAGCCGTGGTCGGAGAGCCAACCGGAGCACGGCCGGATCCTGGTCCTCAGCGAGAACCCGATCTCGCGAGCCATCGCCACGATCGCCACCGCGGTCGGCCGTGAGGTGCTCGTCGAGGCGGCCGACGACGGCGGGCCGGGACTCGATCCTCGGCTCGGGGACGCCGTGGTGCTCTGCGACCACGACGCACCCGACGCGCCCGCGGTCCTGCGTGCCGCGCTCGCCTCCCAGGCGTCGTACGTCGCCATGATGGCGAGCCGCCGCCGCGCCGCAGGCCTGCTCGACGAGCTGGTCGAGGAGGGCGTCGACGTGTCCACGCTGCACGTGCCGGCGGGCCACAACCTGGGCGGCAAGGCGGCCGGGGAGATCGCGCTGTCGGTGGTGGCGGAGATCGTGGCCGAGGGCTACGACCGCCCCGGTGGCCCGATGCGCGACTAGCGTGGACTTCTCCTGGGACGACCTGGCCGGGCTGGCCCTCGCGCGACAGTTTCCCGAGCCGTCGGGAGACGTCGCGTCGACGATGGAGCGGGTCGGTCCCGTCCAGGCGCAGACCGCACGGTCGCCGTTCCTGGCACTCGCCGCCCGTCACCCCGGCACCACCCGCGACGAGATCACCGCGGCCTACGAGGCCGGGACGATCGTGCGAGGCAGCACTGTGCGGGGGACCGTCCACACAGCGACTCCGGATCAGTACGCCGTCCTGGGCGCCGCCACCCGGGTCGGGCAGCGCGCCCTGTGGCAACGGATGCTGCGCCTCGAACGCTCCAGCCTGGAGGACCTCTGGGCCGACACGGAGGCCTTCGCGACCCAGTGGCGCACCCCCGACGAGCTCCTGGCGCACCTGCACGACTGGCTGATGGTGCACGAGGGCCGTGACGAGGCCAGCCGGCAGCAGGGCGGGCGGTATCTCGCGTTCGGGCACGGCGGCCTGGTCCGCCGACCGGTCAACGGGGACTGGGCGGGACAGGGCGCCCCCCGCTACCGCACTCAACCCGCCACCGCGGATGCCGTCCTCGCCGACGTCGTCCGCCTCCACCTCCGCAGCCACGGTCCGGCCTCGCGCCACGACCTGGCCTGGTGGTCGGGGTTGGGCCTGCGCGTGGTCGACGAGGTGCTCACCGGGCTCGACCTGGTGGACGCCGGCGGCCCGGACGGCAGGACGTACGTCGACCTGCCAGAGGTCCCGGCTCCACGGTCGCTGCCGGGGGTGTGGCTCCTGCCGGAGTTCGACGCGCTGATGTGCGGCTACGACCCCGCGGGTCGCCAACGGTTCGCCGAGCCCGCCCACCTGACCCGGCCGTGGAGCGGTGCCAACGGACTGGTGCTCCCGCCGCTCCTGGTGGACGGGCGGATCACCGGCTACTGGCGCGCGCCGGGCTCGTCCGGGCGCCGCCCGCTGGAGGTGACCTGGTTCGCCCGCACGCGTCGACCCCGCAGGGACGAGCTCGATGCGCCGGTCGCCGCCCTGGAGGCGGCCCTCGACATCACCGTCACCGGGGTCACGGTCACGCGTGAGCTGGTCTAGCGTCGGGTCGATCAGGCGGGCTGCAGGGTGATGACGGCGAGGCTGCAGCGGCCCTCAACCTCACCCGGACCGGCGACCAGGCTGCCGGCGCCGCTGCCCTTCAGGACGTAGGCGGCCTGGTCGACGGCCAGCGGCAGCACCGAGGTCCGACCCAGCTCGAGCACCGTGATGAACGGCGACACGGCCCGGGGGTCCACGACCAGGTTGAGGACGCGCACCGCCCCCTCGGGCACCGACGCGACGACCGCCGCGTCGCCGGAGAAGGCAAACGGACGCTGTGGCTCCACGAGGTGAGCCGCTCCGTCGACCTCCAGCCCCAGGACGGGACCTTCGACGACCGTCAGGATCCGGTGCCGGCCCGCGAAGGTGGAGAAGGGGCCGCCGGTCTCGATGTCCGCGAGGCTGATCCGCCAGGCTCCGTCGTCGGCGCGCAACAGCTCGCGCGTCGTCCCGCCGCCGTTGGCCCACGGCTGCGGGGCGACCTCGTCGCTGCGCACGATCGCCGGCACCGCTACTTCTTGCCGGACTTCTCCGCGGGCTGCGTGGTGGAGAGGGCAGCGACGAACGCCTCCTGGGGGACCTCGACGCGGCCGACCATCTTCATCCGCTTCTTGCCCTCCTTCTGCTTCTCCAGCAGCTTGCGCTTGCGGGTGATGTCGCCGCCGTAGCACTTGGCGAGGACGTCCTTGCGGATCGCTCGGATGTTCTCGCGGGCGATCACGCGGGCACCGATGGCAGCCTGGATCGGGACCTCGAACTGCTGGCGCGGGATGAGGTCCTTGAGCTTGCCGGCCAGCATCACGCCGTAGGCGTAGGCGGCGTCCTTGTGCACGATCGCGCTGAACGCGTCGACCGGCTCACCCTGCAGCAGGATGTCGACCTTGACCAGGTCGGAGGCCTGGTCGCCGTCGCGCTCGTAGTCGAGCGAGGCATAGCCCTTGGTGCGCGACTTGAGCTGGTCGAAGAAGTCGAAGACGATCTCGCCCATCGGCAGCGTGTAGCGCATCTCGACGCGGTCCTCGGAGAGGTAGTCCATCCCCTGCAGGGTGCCGCGCTTGGACTGGCAGAGCTCCATGATCGTGCCGATGTAGTCGGACGGCGACAGGATCGTGGCTCGCACCACGGGCTCGCGCACCTCGGCGATCTTGCCGCCGTCGGGGTATTCGCTGGGGTTGGTGCACTCGATGACGGTGCCGTCCTCCATCGCGACCGAGTAGACGACGTTGGGGGCCGTGGAGATCAGGTCGAGGTTGAACTCGCGCTCGAGGCGCTCACGCACGATCTCCATGTGGAGCAGGCCGAGGAAGCCGCAGCGGAAGCCGAAGCCGAGCGCGCCGGAGGTCTCCGGTTCGTAGGCGAGGGCGGCGTCGTTGAGCTGGAGGCGTTCGAGGGCGTCGCGCAGGTTGGGGTAGTCGTCGCCGTCGATCGGGTAGAGCCCGGCGAACACCATCGGGTTGGGGTGCTTGTAGCCGCCCAGCGACTCGGTCGCCCCGTGGTGCTGGCTGGTGACGGTGTCACCGACGCGCGACTGGCGGACATCCTTCACGCCGGTGATGAGGTAGCCCACCTCGCCGACGCCGAGGTCGCTGGCCTTCATCGGCTCGGGGCTGATCACGCCGACCTCGAGCATCTCGTGGACGAC
>JBBSOR010000097.1:0-13765 GCA_038259535.1 Propionibacteriales bacterium
AGAGGGGCCCCAACCCCACCCAGCCCGGCGACAACAACAAGCACCCCACCACGGGCGCCCCGGCCCCCCCCCACCCGCTACCCGCCGGCGCCCCCCCCCCCCCGGGGGGGCCGCCCACGACGAGCCACCCGGTCCTCACGCCAGCGCCTGCTCCACGACGTAGGGCGACCGGCCGGCCAGGCGGGTCACGACGACCGCCGTGGTCAGCATCGTCAGCGCGATGCCGGACAGGACCACCAGCTGGAACTGCGCGGCGACGATCGGTGTGGCGCCACCGAAGAGTGCGCCCACGAACGCGCCGGGCAGGGTCACCAGGCCGGTCGAACGCGTCTGGTCGAGCGTCGGCAGCAGGGCCTCGCGGGCCGCGTCGCGGCCGATCTCGTCGTAGGCCTGTGCGGGCGTGGCCCCCAGCGACAGCCACGCCTCCACCTCGTCGCGGCGCGATCGGGCGCCGCGCAGGAAGTTGCGGCCCGACAAGGTGGCGGCTGACATGGCGTTGCCGATGACGATGCCGGCCACCGCGACGACGTAGCGCGCCTCGAGGTCGACCAGGCGCAGCGCCAGGACGAGCGCGAGCGTGAGCGACGCCCCGCAGAGCACCCCGAGCAGCGCCAGCACCCGGCCGCGCGGGAGCTCGTCGAGCCGGGACCCCGCGGTGAACGACGCGGTCGTGAGCATCAGCAGGACGAAGAGCGCCACCGTCCACGGCACGGCCAGCACCCCGCGCAGGATGGACGCGATGACGGCGAGCTGGACGACCGCACGGAGCAGGGCGGTGAGCGGGAGCCAGCCCAGCTCGATGCGCGCCACCCGGGCGAGGACGAAGGTGGACGCGCCCACGGCCAGCAGCCCCAGCCCCCAGCCGACGTAGTCCATGGGGTGATCCTTGCCGACGCGGTTTCGCACCGCCAGCAAGCGGTCACGGGCGCCGGATGCTCGTAGGGTCGCGGACATGATCCCCGAAGGTGTTGCACGATTCATCGATGCCGAGGTCGCCGCCGCGACGACCCGTTACGACGACCTGCGGGTCGTGATCCTCAACGGCACGCTGAAACGCTCCCCCGAGCCGAGCCACACCGACGGCCTGCTGGAGATCAGCCGTCGGGTGCTCGCGGGGGTCGGCGCGCGGGTCGACGTCGTACGACTGGTCGACCACGTCATCCCGCCCGGGGTGATGCCCGACATGCGCGAGCACGGGTGGGACGCCGACGAGTTCCCGGACCTCTACCGGAGTCTCGTCGAGCCGGCGGACATCGTCGTGCTCGCCACCCCGATCTGGCTCGGGGACCAGTCCTCGCTGACCCGGCTGGCGATCGAGCGACTCTACGGCTGGTCCGGCGAGCTCAACTCCTCCGGCCAGTGGAGCTACTACGGCAAGGTCGGCGGCGTCGTGGTCACCGGCAACGAGGACGGCGGCAAGCACTGTGCGGCCCAGATGCTCTACGCCCTGAGCCACATCGGCTTCACCATCCCGCCGCAGGTCGACGCCTACTGGAACGGCGAGGCCGGGCCCGGGCCGTCCTACCTCGACGACGACCGGGGCGCCCACAACCACTGGACGACCCGCAACACCGTCTTCGCGGCCTGGAACATGCTGCACACCGCTCGTCGCCTCAAGGACGCCGGTGGGATCCCCGCCCACGGAAACGTCACCTTCAACTGGGACCTCTCCGACCCGGACCACCCCAACCCCGAGTACCGGTGACCGCCCCGACCCGCGCCCAGCACCTCACCGACCCGATGTCGGTCTGCGCTCATAGGGTGACGCCGTGACCCTGCACCTGCACACCGCCGAGCGCACCGACGCGCTCGCTGACGGCCTCGCCGAGCTGCTGGTGACCCCCCTGCCCGACCCGTTCGCCCGGGAGGTCGTCGTCGTGCCCGCCCGCGGCGTCGAGCGCTGGCTGACCCAGCGCCTCTCGCACCGCCTGGGAGTCGGCTCGCGCGGGGGCGACGGCGTGTGTGCCGGCGTCGACTTCGTGACCCCCCACTCACTGGTCTCGCTGGTGCTGGACCGTGAGGCCGAGGACCCGTGGAGCCCCGACCGGCTCGCGTGGCCCCTGCTCGGCGTCATCGACGACGTGATGGGCGTGCCGGGCTTCGAGGACCTCACCACCCACCTCGGCGGTGGCCACCCCGACGACGACCGGTCGGCCAGGCGCTACGCCGTCGCGCGCCGTCTTGCGGGGCTGTTCTCCTCCTACGCCGTCCAACGACCCGGCCTGCTCACCGACTGGCGCGAGGGCCGCGGCTCCGACGGTGCCGGTGGCGACCTCGACGACGACCTGCGCTGGCAGGCCGAGCTGTGGCGACGCCTGCTCGACGTCGCGGACGTCCCGTCCCCCGACCGACGGCACGCCGAGACCGTGGACCGGCTGCGCACCGGGGGTGGCGACCTCGACCTGCCGACACGGCTGTCGCTCTTCGGGCACACCCGCCTGCCCGAGACCGAGGTGTCGCTCCTGACCGCGCTGGCCGAGCTGCGCGACGTGCACCTCTGGCTCCCCCAGGCGTCGACCGCACTGTGGACCGCGCTCGCACCGACGGCCCGCGAGGGTCAGGTGCCGCGCACCCGCGACACGTCCGCCGCCCTCGTCGGCCACCCCCTCCTCAGCTCGCTCGGCCGCGACGCACGCGAGCTGCGCCGCACGCTGGGCGACCTGGCCAGCAGTCCGACTCCCCCGACCGTCCCGACTCCCCCGACGCTTCTGGGGTGGCTCCAGCACGACCTCCGCGCCAACCACTCGCCGGGCCCCGACGAGCGGGCCGGTCGCCCGGCGCCCGACGAGAGGGACGACTCGGTCCAGGTGCACGCCTGCCACGGGTCCGCCCGGCAGGTCGACGTGCTGCGCGAGGTGCTGGTGGGGCTGCTCCAGGACGACCCGACGCTCGAGCCGCGCGACATCTTGGTGATGTGCCCCGACATCGAGACCTACGCCCCCCTGATCTCGGCGGCCTTCGGGATGGCCGATGTCGCGGGCGAGGGTGCCGGCCACCCCGGGCACCGGCTCCGGGTGCGGCTGGCCGACCGCTCGCTCGCGGCCACCAACCCGCTGCTGGCGCTGGCCGCTCAGCTCGTCGAGCTGGTGCGCGGCCGGATGAGCGCGAGCCAGGTGCTCGACGTGGCGGGGGCCGACCCGGTGCGCGCGCGGTTCGGCTTCGCCGACGAGGAGCTCGAGCGGATCGCGCACTGGGTCGATGTCAGCGGCGTGCGCTGGGGCTACGACGCCCAGCACCGCGACACCTTCGGTCTCGGCGGGCTCGACGCCAACACGTGGGTCACGGGCCTGCGCCGGGTGCTGCTCGGAGCGGCCATGTCCGGGCTCGACCACCGCCAGGTCCGCGGCACCGTCCCGGTGGACGACGTCAGCGACGCCGACCTGGAGCTCGTCGGCCGCTTCGCGGAGTTCATCGAGCGGGTCCACACGTTCGTCTCGAGCGCCGAGGGCGCCACGACCGTCACCGACTGGACGTCCGCCGTGGCCGACGCGGTGCACCAGCTGACGTCCACGCCCCTGAGCGACATCTGGCAGGTGGCGCAGTTCGACCGCGAGGTCGCGCGGATCGCCGCCGGCGCCGCCGACACGGGCACCACGCTGCGCCAGGCCGACGTGCGAGCCCTCCTGCAGCAACGACTGCGCGGTCGCCCGACCCGCGCCAACTTCCGCACCGGCACGCTGACCGTCTGCACCATGGTGCCGATGCGTTCCGTGCCGCACCGGGTGGTCTGCCTGGTCGGTCTCGACGACGGCGTCTTCCCCCGCGTGTCGACCGTCGACGGTGACGACGTGCTGGCCCGCCGCCCACGCACCGGCGAGCGCGACCTGCGCGCCGAGGACCGGCAGCTGTTCCTCGACGCGATCGTGGCCGCGACCGACAAGCTGGTCATCACCTACACCGGCCGCGGCGAGCACACCGGCGCGGAGCGTCCTCCGGCGGTGCCGCTCGGCGAGCTGCTCGACGCCCTCGACCGCACGTCGGCGCAGCCGGTGCGCGAGCACGTCCTGACCCAGCACCCGCTCCAGCCCTTCGACGAGGCCAACTTCGTCGCCGGGCGTCTCCGCGCGGAGGGGGCCTTCACCTTCGACCGGTTCGCCCTGGCCGGTGCACGTGCCGCGCGCTCGGACCGTGACCAGGTGGGCGTGCTGGTGCCCGCTCCGCTGCCCACGGTCGACGCGTCCGCCACGGACGTCTCGCTCGCCGACCTCCACGACTTCTTCGCCCACCCGGTCCGCGGCTTCTTCCGGCGGCTGCGGATCGCGCGCCCCTACGACGCCGGCGAGGTGAAGGACGCGATCCCGATCACCCTCGACGGCCTGGAGAAGTGGGCGGTCGGCGACCGGCTGGCCTCCGACGTGCTGGGCGGAGCCGACGCGATCGCGGTCGGCGAGGCCCTCAAGGTCACCGGCCAGCTGCCGCCCGGACCGCTCGGCCAGGGGGTCCTCGACGAGATCGTCACCGTCGTCCGCCCCCTGGTGATCCGCGCCCTCGAGCTGCGCCGCGGCCCCCCACGCAGCCTCGACGTCGACATCGACCTGGGCGGCGGCCGACGGCTCTCCGGCACGGTCGGCGACGTGTGGGGCAACAACGCGGTGTCGGTCTCCTTCTCCAACCTCGGCGCCAAGCACCGACTGGCCGCGTGGATCAACGCGCTCGCCCTCGCCGCCGGCCTCCCGGACGAGAACTGGACCGTGCACACCATCGGCAGGCACCGATCCGGCGGACAGGTCCAGCTGATCGGCCCCCTGGCGCAGCACCAGGCCGCGGAGTGGTTGCGCGACCTCGTCGCCCTCTACGACGCCGGTCAGTGCGAGCCGCTCCCGATCCCGGTGCGGACGTCGCTGGCCTGGGCCGAGGAGTCCCGACGGGTGCGGGCCGGCAGCGACGGTGATCCCGACGTCAAGGGCCGTGCCGAGTGGGAGACGCCGCGCTTCAACGACTCCGGCTTCCCCCGCGAGGACGCCGACGCGTGGCACGTCCGGGCCTTCGGCGAGCACGCCGACTACACCCTCCTCGCCTCGGGTGCCCGTCCCGGCGAGGACGGACCCCACCGCCTCGGCCACTTCGCATGGCGGCTGTGGAGCCCGCTCATCGACGGCGGCCACGAGCAGATCAGGGGGCTCTGATCGTGGAGACCTTCGACATCGCCGCCGACCTCTCGCCCGGCACGACCCTCTTGGAGGCCAGCGCCGGCACCGGCAAGACCTGGACCATCGCCGCCCTGGTCACCAAGCACGTGGCCCTGGGCGAGGTGAGCCTCGACGAGATGCTCGTGGTGACGTTCACCCGCGCGGCGAGCCAGGAGCTGCGCGAGCGCGTACGCCGCCAGCTCGACGAGGCGGTCCAGCTCCTGGCCGACCCCGCGCTGCGCGACCCGGCCAACCGGCTGCACGACTGGCTGCTCGACGCTCCCGCAGGGGAGCTCGGCCGGCGGCTGGGGCGGCTCACCGACGCGCTCGTCTCCTTCGACGCCGCGACCATCGCCACGATCCACCAGTTCTGCCAGCTGGTCCTGCGCAGCCTGGGCGTGGCCGGCGACACCGACGCCTCCGCCACGCTGGTCGAGGACCTCGAGCAGCTCACCTCCGAGACCGTCGACGACCTCTACCTCGCACGCTTCGGCCACGAGGAGAAGCCACCGTGGACCCGGGCGGCCGCCCTCGATCTCGCCCGCTCGGTCATCGGCGACCCCCGTGCCGTGGTCGAGCCGGCCGCCGTGCTCACCGACTTCCCCGACTCGACGGCCGCGATGCGCGTGCGATTCGCCGGCGACGTGCTCGAGGAGGTGGAGCGTCGCAAGCGTCGTCTCGGCGTCCTGAGCTATGACGACCTGCTCAGCCAGCTCGCCGACGCCCTCGAGCCCGCCGACGGTGCCGCTCGGCGGCGGATGCAGCACCGGTGGAAGTTCGTGCTGATCGACGAGTTCCAAGACACCGACCCCGTGCAGTGGCAGGTGTTCCAGCGGGCCTTCGGCGAGTCGACCACGATGGTGCTGATCGGCGACCCCAAGCAGGCGATCTACGCCTTCCGCGGCGGCGACATCGTCACCTACCTCCAGGCCGCAGACACCGCGACCACGACCCAGACCCTGGGCATCAACTGGCGCTCCGACCGGCCGCTGCTCCAGTCGGTGCACGCGGTCCTGCAGGGCGCCCAGCTCGGCGAGGAGCGCATCGTGGTGCACCCGGTCGACGCCCACCTCGAGGAGTCGCGGCTCGTCGGTGCGGGCGCACCCTTCCGGCTGCGGGTGGTGCGACGCACCGAGCTCGGCACGGGGCCGAAGTCCAGGCCGCCGGTCGCCCTGTGGCGCGACCACGTCATCACCGACACCGCCCACGACATCAAGCGGCTCATCGAGTCGGCGCCGACCTTCGAGGGCCGCGCCCTCAAGCCCGGCGACATCGCGGTCCTGGCGGCCCGCCGCAACGAGCTCGACGCGGTCCAGGCCGCGCTGGCGGCCGTCGGGGTGCCGTCGGTCGTCAACGCCGGCGGCTCGGTGTTCCACACGCCGGCGGCCGGTGAGTGGCTGACCCTGCTCGAGGCGATGGAGCAGCCGCACCGCACCGACCGGGTGCGCGCGGCCGCTCTCACGTCGTTCTTCGGCCACACCGCCCGGTCCCTCGATGCCGGCGGCGATGCGCTCACCGACGACCTCGCCGGCCGGATCCGCACCCTCGCCGACGTCTTCACCCAGCGCGGGGTGGCGGCGGTGGTCGAGGTGACCGCGGTCGCGGGTCTGGTCGCGCGGGTCCTTGCCCGGGTCGGCGGCGAGCGCACCCTGACCGACCTGCGCCACATCGGGGAGTCGCTGCTGCGCGTGTCGACCGAGGAGCGGCTCGGCCTGGTGGGACTGCTGGCCTGGCTGCGCGAGCAGGTCTCCGACGACAAGCTCGAGGTCGCCTCCGAACGCACCCGACGCCTCGACTCCGACGCCGAGGCGGTCCAGCTCGTGACCATCCACGGCAGCAAGGGCCTGCAATACCCCGTCGTCTACCTCCCCACCCTGTGGAACCGCTTCACCGGCCGCGAGCCGGCGGTCCCGCTCTTCCACGACGACGAGGGTCGCCGGTGCCGCGACGTCGGTGGCGCGAGCACGTTCCACCGCGAGGCGGTGCGCCGCCACTGGCGCGAGGACGCCGGGGAGTCGCTGCGCCTGCTCTACGTCGCGATGACGCGGGCGCAGTCGCAGGTCGTGGCGTGGTATGCCGCGGCCGAGCGCAACACGCCGGACTCCCCGCTGCACCGGATGATGCTCGGCCGCCGGCCGGGCATGGCGGCGGTGCCCGACAGCATGCCGGTCGTCGAGGAGGATCGCCTGATGGCCATCCTCGCCGCGTGGGAGGAGGCCGGCGGCCCGCGCGTCGAGGTCGCCGCGCTGACCCCGCCGGACCCGACGCCGCTCGAGCGGTCCACCGAGGACCTCGGGGTGCGGGCGTTCACGCGGGAGGTCGACACGACCTGGCGGCGGACGTCCTACTCCTCGCTGTCCGCCGGCAGCGCCGCCCACGCAGCCGCGGCGCTGTCCGAGCCGGAGCACGTGCCCGACGAGGACTCCGACGTGACGGTGGACGACCTGGACGCGGCCGGGGCCACCGCCGCCATCGCCGCGTCCGTGCCGTCCCCGATGGCCGCGCTGCCGGTCGGTGCCACCTTCGGCTCGCTCGTCCACGCGGTCCTCGAGCACGCCGACCCGGCCGCCGACGACTTCCGCGCCGAGCTGCTGCGGCTCATCGACGAGCAGCTGGTGTGGTGGCCCGTCGAGGTTGACCCGGGCGAGCTCGCCGACGCCCTGGTGGCGGTGTGCGAGAGCCCGCTGGGTCCCCTCGCCGGCAACCGCACGCTCCTCTCGCTCGGTCTCCCCGACCAGTTGCGCGAGCTCGACTTCGAGGTGCCGTTGGCGGGTGGCGACACGGTGGCCGCGCCCGTCGACGTACGCCTGGGCGACCTCGCCCCGCTGCTGCGCCGACACCTGCCCGAGGGCGACGCCGTCCGGGTCTACGCCGACGCGCTCGACGGCGACCCCGACCTGGCCGACCAGTCGCTCCGCGGCTACCTCACCGGGTCCATCGACGTCGTGCTCCGCGTCGACGTCGACGGCCGGCAGCGGTTCCTCACCGTCGACTACAAGACCAACTGGCTGGGGCCGATCGACCAGCCCCTGACCGCCCACGACTATCGCCCCGAGGTGCTCGACGAGGCGATGGCCCACTCCGACTACCCCCTCCAGGCCCTGCTCTACACCGTCGTCCTGCACCGCTTCCTGCGGTGGCGCCTACCGTCCTACGACCCGGGCACCCACCTCGGCGGGGTGCTCTACCTCTACCTCCGCGGCATGTGCGGGCCCGCGACGCCCGTGGTCGACCAGATGCCGTGCGGCGTGTTCTCGTGGCGCCCGCCGGTGTCGCTGGTGCTGGAGCTGTCCGACCTCCTCGACGGGGTGGTGAACCGATGAACGACCTCTTCGAGCCGGCCGACGCCCACGACCGCGACCTGGCGCTGTCCGCCGGCGGCCTCCTGGCGCACTTCAACGGGGCCGGGGTGCTGACCTCGGCCGACGTCCACGTCGCGACCACCCTGGGCCGACTCGTCGGCGAGGCGGACGAGCCGGTCCTGCTGGCGGTGGCGCTCGCCGTGCGGGCGGTGCGCCACGGGTCGGTGTGCCTCGACGTCGCCGCCGTGCCCGCGTCGCTCCCCGACCTCGACCTGCCGTGGCCGGAGCCGCGGGCGTGGACCCGAGCCGTGTCGGCGAGCGCGCTCGTCGCCGCGGGAGTGGTGCACCTGGAGCACGGCCTGGTCTACCTCGACCGCTACCACGAGCAGGAGACCCAGGTCCTCGACGACCTGCGCGAACGGGGCCGGTCGGTCCACTCCGTCGACGAGTCCCTGCTCGACGCCTCGCTCACGCGCGTCTTCCCCGACGCCGACTCCGCCGAGCAGCGAGCCGCCTGCCAGCGGGCCGCCACGCAGGCGACGACCGTGATCACCGGCGGGCCCGGCACGGGGAAGACGACAGCCGTCGCGGGGCTGCTGGTCGCCCTGGTCGAGCAGGCCGAGGCCCGCGGCGAGACCCTCCGGATCGCGCTCGCGGCCCCGACCGGCAAGGCCGCCGCTCGCCTGCAGCAGTCGGTGCGCGGCTCCGCGGCCCGCTTCGGCGGCGCCGACAGCGACCGGCTGGTCGACGTCACGGCGATGACGATGCACCGCCTGCTGCGCCAGCACCCCGGCAACAGCACCCGCTTCCGCCACCACCGGGGCAACCGGCTCCCCCACGACCTCGTCGTCGTCGACGAGGCCTCGATGGTGTCCCTGACGATGATGGCGCGCCTGCTCGAGGCGGTGCGACCGGAGGCGCGACTCGTGCTGGTGGGCGACCCCGACCAGCTGAGCTCCGTCGATGCGGGGGCGGTGCTGACCGACCTGGTCCGCGGCTACGAGCAGCGTGCCGACAGCCCCGTCGCAGCCCTGAGGACGGCCCACCGCTACGGCGCCGAGATCGCTGAGCTGGCCGAGGCACTGCGACTGGGTGACGCCGACCGCGCGATCGTGGCCCTGCGCACCGGCGGCGAGGCCGTCGACTGGGTGGCCGAGGGCGACCCGGCCGGCGCGATCCGCTCCGCCGTGCTGCCGCACGCCCTCGTGGTGCACGACGCCGCGGCCGCGGGTGATGCCCCGCGTGCGCTCGCGGCGCTGGATCGTCACCGGCTGCTGTGCGCGCACCGTGACGGACCCTTCGGCGTACGCCACTGGAACCGGCGCATCGAGCAGTGGTTCACCGCCGAGACGGGGGTGTCGGTGCTCGACGACGCCTATGCCGGGCGGCCGATCCTGGTCTCCTCCAACGACTACACGCTCGGCGTCTACAACGGCGACACCGGCGTGGTGGTCGCGAGCCCGACCGGTCCGCGGGCGGCCATCGGCACCGGGGTCGGCTTCCTCGAGCTCGCCCCGTCCCGCCTCGGCGACGTGGCGACGATGCACGCGATGACGATCCACAAGTCCCAGGGCAGCCAGGCCGACGAGATCACCGTGCTGCTGCCCGACGAGGACTCCCGCCTGCTGACCCGCGAGCTGTTCTACACCGCCGTGACCCGTGCCCAGCGCAAGGTGCGCGTCATCGGGTCCGAGTCGGCGGTGCGCGCCGCGATCGCCCGGCAGGCCCTGCGCGCCAGCGGGCTGCGGGCCCGGCTGACGGAATCGTGAAACGTCGCCGACACAGATCACAGATAGCCTCGGCCCATGCCCTACCTGATGCGCGTCGAGCTTCCCGATGTCCCAGGATCGCTGGGCCGCGTCGCGAGCGCGATCGGTGAGGCCGGCGGCGACATCGAGGCGATCGAGATCGTGGAGAAGCGCGACAGCTTCGCAGTCGACGACGTCCTCCTGGAGATCCCGCCCGGCACGATGCCCGACTCGGTGGTCTCGGCGTGCAGCCGGCTCGACGGGGTGAGCGTGCTCTGGATCAACCGCTACGCCGCGGGAGGCAACCTGTTCCTCGACCTCGAGGTGGTCGAGTCGCTGACGGAGGACCCGGCGACCGCCCGGGACCGGCTCGTCGACCTGCTCCCCATCGCCTTCCGCGTTGACTGGGCCGCGCGGGTCCGGCCCGGCGCCGACGGCGCGAGGGTGGTGCACGCGACCGACGCCGCGCCCACGTCGTTCGAGCTGGGTGCGATCACGGCGCCGACCCGGCTGCCCGGCGACGAGACCTACGTCGAGCTGGCGGCGCCCTTCGGCGACGACGTGATGCTCCTGGGTCGCCGCGGTGGTCCGGAGTTCCTCGACTCCGAGCTCGCCCGCCTCGAGCACCTGCTCGGCCTGGCGATCACGATCAGCGGCCACTGAGGCTCCCAGGAGTTCCGACCTTCGCTGGACGGCGCACGACACTCCGGTGGGCGGTGCGCCAGGGGCATTCCACGCCCCGCGAACCCCCCTCACACACCGCTCGCGGGCGAGTCGGCGTACGACACTCCGGTGGGCGGTGCTCAGGCGACCGACTTGATCCTCGTGACGAAGACAGACCCGAGGACGCACATCACGAAGCCGACCGCGTAGACGGCGCCGTAGCCCACCGACCACGACTCGCCGTCGGTCGCCACGGACCCGCCCGCAGCTCGTACGACGACGAGGATCACGCCGGCCACGGCCGGAGCGAGGACCTGCGGCAGCGCCGAGGCGATGTTGATCACCCCGAGGTCCTTGGCGCGCCCGTCGGCAGCGGGCAGCACCTGGGTGATGAGAGCGAAGTCGACGGCCTGGTAGACCCCGAAGCCGGCGCCCAGGATCACCGCGGCGAGCAGCGCGCCGGGCCAGTCCTGCCAGAGCCCGAGCACCAGCATGCTCACCCCGATGAGCCCGCCGGACCAGCTCACGAACACCTTGCGCCGACCCAGCCGGTCGCTCCAGTGGCCCACGAGCACCGTGGTCGCGACCGTCGTGCCGCCGTAGATCAGCACGAGGACGCCGAGGTTGGCCGTGGCCTCGTCGTCGCTGAAGCCGAGGCCGTCGGTGAGGTAGTAGAAGAGGTAGTTGAGCGCGATCCAGTTGCCGAGGTTGACCAGGAACCGGGTCACCCAGGCCCACGCGAAGTCGGGGTGCTCCCGCGGTGAGATCCAGAAGGAGCGCAGCAGCGACTTCCAGTCCATCGGCGCGAGCTCGTGGTCGGGCGGCAGCGCTAGGTCGCGCGAGCCGAGGAGGTAGGGCACCGACAGCACGAGCATGACCACGGCGATGACGGCGTAGCCCTGGGCGATGGAGCCGGTGAGCTCGGCGATCTTGATGCCGAGCAGCACGCCGACGGTCCCGGCGATCGCGATCATCCCGCCGATCAGTCCCCGCCGCGCCACGGGCACCTGGTCGGGAACAGCCGCGGTTCCGCCGGCCCAAGCCGCGTTGAGAGCCAGCTGGACCAGGCTCCAGGCCAGCACCATCGTGAGCGCACTGCCGGCGACCGAGAGCAGCAGCAGCCCGGCCGCGCCGACCACGACCCCGCCGATCACCCACGGGACGCGGCGGCCGAGCCGCGAGCGCGTACGGTCCGAGAACGCCCCCCACACCGGGTTGGCGAGCAGCGAGATGGCCGCACCGACGAAGAGCACGACCGAGAGCAGCAGCTCCTTGCTGAGCCCACCCGGCTCGGCGGCCGCGACGCGGTCGGCCTGCTGGGCGAGCAGGACCTGGATCGGTCCGAACCAGCCGGCCATCAGGCCGAGGTTGAGCAGCACCAGCGACCCGATCCAGCGGGCCGGCGGCACGTCGACGGGCTCGTCGAAGGCCGAGTGGGCACTCACGGGGGCGGTCACGGCGCCATTGTGGGGCCAGGCACGCCCTCGGGTCACCGTTCGAGGAGGAACAGCGGGATCAGTCGGTCGGTCTTCTCGGCGTACGACGCATAGGTCGGCCAGGTGGCCACGGCGTGGTCCCACCAGTCCTGGCGCTCGACACCATCGAGCTCGCGGACGCGGTAGACGTGCTTCTCGGCGCCGTCCTGCACCTCGACCTCGGGGTGGGCGACGAAGTTGTAGTACCACTCGGGGTTCTCCGGGGCGCCGCCCTTGGAGGCCACCGCGAGGTAGGCGCCGTCGCGCTCGACCTTCATCACGGGGTTCTTGCGGAGGTGGCCGGACTTCGCGCCGACGGAGGTGACCACCACGATCGGGTAGCTGGTGCCGGGAAGCGTGCCCGACTTCTCGCCGTCGGTGGCTTCGTAGTCCGCGACCTGGTCGCGGACCCACTCGGACGTGCTCGGGACATAGGTGCCGGTGAGTGCCATACCTGCCACAACACCGCGGGCGGCGACGATCTTCCGGCCGCCCACGGATAACCTCCCGACATGAGTGCGATCGAGGGTGTCAGCGAGATCTTCGACCCGGAGGCGTGGGACGTCGTGCCCGGCTTCGAGGACCTGACGGATCTGACCTACCACCGGGCCCGCGAGCACGGCACCGTCCGGATCGCCTTCGACCGTCCCGACGTGCTCAACGCGTTCCGGCCGCACACGGTCGACGAGCTGCTGAGCACGCTCGAGCACGCGCGGATGTCCGCCGACGTCGGCTGCGTGATCCTGACCGGCAACGGCCCGAGCGCCAAGAACGGCAAGTGGGCCTTCTGCACCGGCGGCGACCAGCGGATCCGCGGACGCGCCGGCTACCAGTACGAGACGGCCGGGCACGACGATGCCGGTGCGCAGCCCCACCCGATCGACAAGGCCAAGCTCGCGCGGCTGCACATCCTGGAGTGCCAGCGTGTCATCCGGTTCATGCCGAAGGTCGTCATCTGCGTCGTCCCCGGCTGGGCCGCCGGCGGCGGGCACAGCCTGCACGTGGTCGCGGACCTCACGCTCGCGAGCCGCGAGCACGCCCGCTTCAAGCAGACCGATGCCGATGTGGGCTCCTTCGACGGTGGCTACGGCTCGGCCTACCTCGCCAAGCAGGTCGGCCAGAAGTTCGCCCGCGAGATCTTCTTCCTCGGCGACGAGTACGACGCCGAGACGATGCACCGGATGGGTGCGGTCAACCGCGTCGTCGATCACGCGGACCTCGAGCGCGAGGCGCTGCAGTGGGGACGCAAGATCAACGGCAAGTCGCCCACCGCCCAGCGGATGCTCAAGTACTCCTTCAACCTCCTCGACGACGGCCTCGTCGGCCAGCAGCTCTTCGCCGGCGAGACCACACGCCTGGCCTACATGACCGACGAGGCACAGGAGGGTCGCGACCAGTTCCTCGAGAAGCGCGAGCCCGACTGGTCGCCCTACCCCTGGTACTACTGA
>JBBSOR010000098.1:0-13656 GCA_038259535.1 Propionibacteriales bacterium
CCACAACTGCGTGCTCAGCGCCGACTCGGCGCCCCGGCCCCTGCCGCCTCCGCCCCCCCCCCCCTCGCCCCCCCCGGGTCGGGGGGCCCCGGCTCGCCCGCGCCGGTCGACCCGGACGAGCCGCGTCGCTATCCCTCGACCATCGGGGGAGCCTTCTACCTGCTGGTCCTGGTCGTCGTCGCGGTCTCACTGGTGCTGGTCGCCCTCGACGAGTGGCGCACGGGCATCCGGCTGATGGGCGGCTCGCTCGTCTTCGCCGCCGTCGTGCGCCTGCTGCTCAGGGCGCGTGACGCCGGCATGCTCGCGGTGCGGCACAAGGTGCTCGACGCGGTGATCCTGGCCGTGCTCGGTGGTGCGCTGATCTTCCTTGCCGGCTCGATCCCGGACCAGCCGGGTTTCTGACACCCGGTCCGACCACGCCAGCCGACCGGGCACACAAGTCTCGAGATGTGCGTCGACCGGGCACGAATGTCCGGAAGGTGCTGGACATTCGTGCCCGGTCAGCGAGCTGGGGCGGACTTTCGTGCCCGGTCGGCTCAGATGAGTCCGAGCTCGGTCACCGCGGCGCGCTCCTCGGCGAGCTCGGCGGTGGACGCGTCGATCCGGGCGCGGGAGAAGTCGTCGATCTCGAGGCCCTCGACGATCGACCAGTCGCCGCCGGAGGTGGTCACCGGGAACGAGGAGATGAGGCCCTCGGGGACGCCGTACTCGCCGCGCGAGGCGACGGCCATCGAGACCCAGTCGCCCTGCGCCGAGCCGAACAGCCAGTCGTGGGCTGCATCGATGGTCGCCGAGGCGGCCGAGGCGGCCGAGGACGAACCACGGGCGTCGATGATCGCTGCGCCCCGCTTGGCGACGGTCGGGATGAAGTCGTTCTCCAGCCAGGCCTGGTCACCCACGAGCTCGGCAGCGTTGCGGCCGCCGACCTCGGCGTGGAAGAGGTCGGGGTACTGGGTGGCGGAGTGGTTGCCCCAGATCGTCATCTTCGTGATGTCGGTGACGCTGGCGCCGGTCTTGGCCGCGAGCTGCGAGATCGCCCGGTTGTGGTCGAGGCGGGTCAACGCGGAGAAGCGCTCGCGCGGGATGTCGGGCGCGTTGGTCATCGCGATGAGGGCGTTGGTGTTGGCCGGGTTGCCGGTCACCCCGACGCGTACGTCGTCGGCCGCGACCGCGTTGAGGGCCTTGCCCTGCGCGGTGAAGATGGCGCCGTTGGCCGAGAGCAGGTCGCCGCGCTCCATGCCCGGGCCGCGCGGGCGGGCTCCCACGAGCAGGGCGAGGTTGACGCCGTCGAAGATCTTCTCGGCGTCGGAGCCGATCTGGACTCCTGCGAGCTGCGGGAACGCGCAGTCGTCGAGCTCCATGACGACGCCCTCGAGGGCCTTGAGGGCGGGCTCGATCTCGAGCAGTCGCAGCTCGATCGGGCGGCCGGCGGACAGGGCACCGCTGGCGAGGCGGAAGAGCAGGCTGTAGCCGATCTGGCCGGCGGCGCCGGTGACGGCGACCTTGAGGGGTTCGGAGGTCACGGTGGGTTCTCCTCGTGAGGTGAGCGCGAGCGTCTGTCCCGCTGACGCTAGCAGCGCCCCCGGTGCTGGTCGTGGCGGGCTGGTCTGCGGCTGGCATGCTGGCGCCCATGTCCCCCGCCGAGCGCCGCCGCCGCGCGACCGGTCTGCTCGGTGGACTCCTGCTGGGCGGGGCGCTCTCGGCCTGTGCGGGGCTCGGCCAGCCCGCGCCGTACGACTCCCCGGGGATCAACGGGCTGGAGATCCCGACCCCGTCACCGGCACCCGACGACTTCGTGGCCGGCATCGACAACCCGTGGCTCGCCCTGGCCCCCGGTGCCGCCTGGCACTACGACGTGACCCAGGACGGTCGACCACTGGGGACCATCGACGCCGAGGTCCTGGCCGGCACCAGCGAGGTCGCCGGGCTCAGCGCCACGGCGGTGCGCACGGTGACGGACGTCGAGGGCGACAGCGGCGAGGAGACCCGGTTCTACGCCCAGGACGAGGACGGCAACGTCTGGCTCGTGGGCGTCGACTCGAGCACCGGGCTCTCCTGGCGGCCCGGCGAGGACGACGCCGAGGCGGGCCTGGCCATGCCCGCCGACCCGCGCCTCGGAGACGGCTGGATCACCTACCGCGTGCCCAACCTCCTGGAGTCCAGCACGACCGTCGAGGACCAGTCGCGCGAGATGGTGCAGACGCGCGTGGTGGCCGGGGGGCAGGCCGACACCACCCGGCGGGTGTACGCCTCGGGGGTCGGCCTCCTCAGCATCGAGGACCTCGATGCCGGCTGGCAGGCTCTGCTCGTCAGCGAGTAGCCGGTCGCTCGACCGAGTTCGATCCGCGGGTGCCGCCGGCCTAGGTGCGTCGGGGGAACCTGAGGTCGCCGCGGGGAGTCGGTCAGTCGGGGCGGCGCACCTGCGTGCGTCCGTCGTCGTCGCCCTCCGGGTTGCCCCAGTGGCCGGGAGCCCCGGGCTGGCCCTGACCGGGCTGGCCCTGCCCGGGCTGGCCCTGACCGGGCTGCTGGGCGGGCGGCGCACCCCACTGGCCGGGCTGGCCGGGCTGCTGGGCCGGCTGCTGGGCCGGCTGCTGGGCCGGCTGCTGGGGAGGCTGCGGCTGGCTCCACTGTCCGGGCTGACCCTGCGGCGCGCCGTACGACGGGTCGGGCTGCTGCTGCGGCGCCGGCTGGCCCCACTGCTGCTGCGGGGGAGCGCCCCACGCGGCACCGGGCTGGCCCCAGCCGCCCTGCTGGCCCTGGTTCCACTGGGCCTCGTAGCTGCCGGGGACGAACTGGTCCTTGCGGCCGCCGCCGAAGCTGAGCCCGGAGCCCGCGACCGGCTCGGCACCGTGGCCGAAGAGGACGGGGTAGGTGAGGCCGGCGATGGCCGCTCCGACGAGCGGGGCGACGACGAACAGCCAGAGCTGGATGATGGCGTCGGTGCCGGCGAAGACGCCCACGCCGATGGAGCGGGCCGGGTTGACCGAGGTGCCGGTGGCGCTCATCGAGGCGAAGTGGATCATCGCCAGGGCCAGGCCGATGGCCAGCGGCCCCATCGCCACGTTGACCTCGTTGCGCTCGTCGGTGACCGCGAGGATCACCCAGAGGAAGACGGCCGTGAGGATGATCTCCAGCAGCAGGGCGGCCCACCACGCGAAGCCGGTGCCCTGGTCGCCGAAGAAGTTCTGCGCCATGTTGCCCTCGGCGCTGAAGCCCGCGAAACCGTGGTTGAGGCCGAACAGCATGGCGCCGGCGAGCAGACCGCCGAACAGCTGGGCGGCCATGTAGATGCCGACCTGGTTCCACGGGAGGCGACCGCCGAGCACGGCGCCGAGCGTCACGGCGGGGTTGAAGTGCCCCCCGGAGATCCGGCCCACGGCGTAGGCCATGACGATCACGGTGAGGCCGAAGGTGAGCCCGGTGGCGACGTAGTCCCCGCCGCTGCGCATCGCGGCCCCGCAGCCGAAGAAGACGAGCACGAAGGTGCCCAGCGCCTCGGCCGTGAACTTCTGGCCGGTGGTCGGTGTGTCGATGGTGTCGCTCATCGTGAGCTGTCCTCCCAGTCGTGGTGGCCGTACCCCGCGTAGGCCACGCGAACTCTAGCCGCGCGATTCGACGGGTGCGAGGGTAGGCGAGTCGCAACCCTTCGCGATGTCAGGTATCTTGACGTCAAGAGTTATCGCCGGACCGACCACCCAGGAGCTGTCGAACCCATGGCCAAGATCATCTACACCCACACCGACGAGGCGCCGCTGCTCGCGACGTACTCGTTCCTCCCGATCATCGCCGCCTATGCGAAGACCGCCGGTGTCGAGGTCGAGACCCGTGACATCTCCCTGGCCGCTCGCGTGCTCGCGCAGTTCCCGGACCGGCTCACCGCGGACCAGCGCGTCGACGACGCCCTCGCCGAGCTGGGCGAGCTGGCGACCAGGCCCGAGGCCAACATCATCAAGCTCCCCAACATCTCCGCCTCGATCTCGCAGCTCAAGGCAACCATCGCCGAGCTGCAGTCGCAGGGCTACGACCTGCCGGCCTACCCCGAGAACCCGCAGACCGACGAGGAGCGCGAGACCCGCGCCCGCTACGACAAGGTGAAGGGCTCAGCGGTCAACCCCGTCCTGCGCGAGGGCAACTCCGACCGTCGCGCGCCGGCGTCGGTGAAGAACTACGCCAAGTCGCACCCCCACTCGATGGGCGCGTGGAGCGGCGAGTCGAAGACGTCGGTCGCGACGATGGACCGGGGTGACTTCTTCAGCAACGAGCAGTCCGTGGTCCTCGACGGTGACGACACCCTGTCGATCGTGCACGTCGGCACCGACGGCCAGGAGACCGTGCTCAAGCAGGACCTGAAGGTCCTCGCCGGCGAGGTCGTCGACGGCACCTTCATGAGTGCCGCCGCCCTCGACGCCTTCCTCGAGGAGCAGGTCGCGAAGGCGAAGGACGACGGCGTCCTGTTCTCCGCCCACCTGAAGGCGACGATGATGAAGGTCTCCGACCCGATCATCTTCGGCCACGTGGTGCGCGCCTACTTCGCCGATGTCTTCGCCGAGTACGGCGAGGAGCTGGCCGCCGCCGGCCTCTCGGCCAACGACGGCCTGGGCAGCATCCTGGGTGGGCTCGACGGCCTCGACAACGGCGCGGCGATCAGGGCCGCCTTCGAGGCCGGCCTCTCCTCGGGTCCCTCGCTCGCGATGGTCGACTCCGACAAGGGCATCACCAACCTGCACGTGCCCTCCGACGTCATCATCGACGCCTCGATGCCGGCGATGATCCGCACCTCGGGGCAGATGTGGAACTCCGCGGGCGACCAGCAGGACACCTTGGCGGTCATCCCCGACTCGTCCTACGCCGGCATCTACCAGGCCACGATCGACGACTGCCGCACCCACGGCGCGCTCGACCCCTCGACGATGGGCTCGGTGTCCAACGTCGGCCTGATGGCCAAGGCCGCCGAGGAGTACGGCTCGCACGACAAGACCTTCGAGATCCCCGCAGCGGGCACCGTCGAGGTCCGCAACGCCGCAGGCGACGTCCTCATGTCCCACGACGTGCAGGCCGGCGACATCTGGCGCGCCTGCCAGACCAAGGACGAGCCGATCCGCGACTGGGTCAAGCTCGCCGTCACCCGCGCCCGCGCCAGCGGCACCCCGGCGATCTTCTGGCTCGACGAGGCCCGCGCCCACGACGCCAACCTGATCGCCAAGATCAAGGCCTACCTGCCGGAGCACGACACCGAGGGCCTGACCCTGGAGATCATGACCCCCGCTGCCGCGACGACGTACTCGCTGGAGCGGATCCGCAAGGGTCAGGACACCATCTCGGTGACCGGCAACGTGCTGCGCGACTACAACACCGACCTGTTCCCGATCCTCGAGCTCGGCACCAGCGCCAAGATGCTCTCGATCGTGCCGCTGATGAACGGTGGCGGCCTCTTCGAGACCGGCGCCGGCGGCTCGGCCCCCAAGCACGTGCAGCAGCTCGTGAAGGAGGACTACCTCCGCTGGGACAGCCTGGGTGAGTTCTTCGCCCTCGCCGCGTCGCTCGAGCACCTCGCGTCCTACGACGCCAACCAGCGCGCCGAGCTGCTCGGTGCCAGCCTCGACCGGGCCACCGAGACCTTCCTCAACGAGGACCGCTCGCCCGGGCGCAAGCTCGGCACGATCGACAACCGCGGCTCGCACTTCTACCTCGCCCTCTACTGGGCCGAGGAGCTGGCGAAGCAGACCGAGGACGCCGACCTGGCGGCCGCCTTCGCCGCCCTCGCGGGCACGCTGCGCGAGAACGAGCAGAAGATCGTCGACGAGCTGCTCGCGGTGCAGGGCAAGCCGGCCGACATCGGTGGCTACTTCCGCCCCGACCCGGTGAAGGCCGACGCCGTCATGCGTCCCTCGGCGACGCTCAACGAGGCCATCGCCACCATCGGCTGACCGCGACCCCAGTCACATCCAGGACCCCCGGGGAATAACTCCTCGGGGGTCCTGCCTTGCGCCAGGTGATGACGACGACTGCTGCCACGACCGGGCGCCCCGGTGACGACCTCGACGCACCGGCAGTGACGGCCCGGCACTTCGGCCTCGCCGTGGTCGCATTGGCGATGGGTGGCTTCGCGATCGGCACCACCGAGTTCGTCACGATGGGTCTGCTCCCGCAGATCTCCGCGGGCGTGGACGTCTCCATCCCCACCGGCGGCCACGTGATCTCGGCGTACGCCGTCGGGGTCGTCGTCGGTGCGCCGCTGCTGGCCTTCATGGGTGCGCGCCTGCCCCGGCGTGCATTGCTGATCTCGCTGATGGCGGCCTTTGCCGTGGGCAACGGGGTCAGTGCCCTGGCCACCTCCTACGAGCAGCTGATGCTCGCGCGCTTCGCCGCCGGGCTGCCACACGGCGCTTACTTCGGCGTCGCATCCCTCGTCGCCGCGAGCCTGGCCCGACCGTCCCGCAAGGGCCGCGCGGTCGCCCAGGTGATGCTCGGGCTATCGGTCGCCAACGTCATCGGCGTCCCCGCCGCGACCGTGCTCGGTCAGGAGCTGGGGTGGCGTGCGGCCTTCTGGGCCGCCGCAGGGCTCGCCCTGGTGACGCTGGCTCTGGTCGCACGGTTCGTCCCCTCGCTCCCCGGCGACGCGGCCGCGAGCGGTCGCCGCGAGCTGGCCGCCTTCAAGGTGCCGCAGGTGTGGCTGACCCTGCTCGCCGGTGCGGTCGGCTTCGGTGGCATGTTCGCCGTCTACACCTACATCGCTCCTGTCGTCACCGACGTGGCCGGTCTGGGGGAGCGGTCGGTCGCGGTCTTCCTGCTGTCCTTCGGCCTCGGCATGGTGGCCGGGACCTGGCTCGCAGGGATCATGGCCGACTGGTCGATCTTCCGCTCGCTGATCATCGGCGGCGTCGGGATGGCCGCCACCATGCTGGCCTTCTGGGTCACCGCCCCGCACGGCTGGGCCGCCCTGCCGGTCGTCTTCCTCATCACCATGCTGGGCTCGGTGCTCGTCGTCAACCTGCAGCTGCGGCTGATGGATGTCGCCGGTGACGCCCAGACCCTGGGTGCTGCGATGAACCACGCCTCGCTCAACATCGCCAACGCGCTCGGCGCTTGGCTGGGCGGTCTGGTCATCGCCGCCGGTTGGGGCCTGCGTGCCCCGGCGCTCGTGGGGCTCGCGCTCTCGCTCGCCGGCGTCGCGATCCTGCTGCTCTCGGCCGCGCTCCACGTGCGCGGTCGCGACGTCGCGCAACCCTGATTGTTGCCTGGAGTTAACACACCTGGAACTCCTGCGTAAGGCAGACTTGGAACGATCCAAGTCACGGGGGCGGAGCGACCGCCCGGAGATTCCTGAGGTGGGGACATGGAAGACAACACGATCTACGACGAGATGGAGCGCCGCCGCGAGCTGGCGGACCGCAACGTGCACGACGTCATCAACCTCTTCGAGCGCCGCCAAGACATCCGCGGGATCTACCCGATGGCCGACCTGGTCGCCGACAACGTCGGCTGGGTCGTCTGAGGCTCAACCGAATCCGGGGACGGGCTGTATGGCCCACGACGCGCCGTCGTCGGTCGAGCACCGCAGCGCGTCGGCGTCACCGGCTTCGGTGACCACGCAGACCTCGTCGCCCGAGGTGTACACCGACGTGTCCGCCGCGGAGAGCGGGGTGGCCAGTACGTTGCCATCGGAGTCGATCCGCAGCAGTCCCTCGGTCCCGGTCGTGAGGTACGTCGTCCCGCTGGGTGTGACGGCGAGCGAGTAGGGGTTGCGGCTGCGGCCTGCGCCGTGGGTGCCAAGGCCCCGCGTTGTCGTCCAGGTGAGGCCGGCGTCGGCAGACACCGGCATGCGTGCCACAGGGACGGAGCCATCCAGATCGGCGCCCATGAACAGCACGGCCACGTGGTCGCCCGACCCGCCCACCCAGGTGTTCATGGCGCCCGGCGGGCCGAGCACCGGCTGCTCCCACCCCCTGCCGTCGTCGGTCGCCTGCACGCGCCATCCATCGAGGTCGGCCGTGGCCGCGATGAGCCGCCCCGACGGCGTGGCGTAGGCGTTGCCGACGACCAGTCGGTCGGCCGGCTCCGGCATCGGGATCAGCGCGCCATCGCGGAGCAGGCGACTGCCGTCGTGTGTCAGGACCGCCGTGTCACCGGCCAGCAGGGGACTGCCGTCGATGTCCGCGTTGGGGACCTTCTCGAGGTCGCCGTCGGGGGCGAGCAGAACAGGTGGTCCCTGCTGTCCGTCCATGAACCAGCCACCCGGGACCGTGCTGACGAATCGCCTGTCGGCCTCGATCAGGTCGCCGATCACCTCGTCGCCGTTGCGGATCGTCCAGGCGTTCCGGCACGGGTCGAACGGCCTGTCGCGCACCTGCCAGAACGCGGCGACGGCGCTGCCCACGGCGGACACCATCCACGCGTCGGCCTCGTCCCGGGTCAGCAGGTGGCGCACCCCCTCGGGCAGGCCGGGGTCGACGCGACCAGGGACGTGGCCGGTTCGGGTGGGGTGGGCCGATCCGGGTCGGGTGTCCTCTCCGGGCCGGCTTCCCACCGCGGCCCCGATGCAGGCGACCACGACGGCGCCCGCGAGACCCGACGCGATCGTCGTACGCCGTCGGCGCCGGCTGGCCCGAGCGCGCTCGACGATGGCGTCGAAGCCGGGTTCCGGCGCACCACCGGTCTCGGCCACCGGGGGGTGGCGGACGTCGCGGAAGAAGTGACTACGCCGCCAGCGGGTGCGGGTGCGGGTGAGGGTGGCGGCCACCGTGTGCAGCCACGCCTCCGGGTTGTCCGCGGCGAGAAACGACCGCGGGGAGCTCACGGCACGTGCGAAGGCCTCCATCACCGCGTCCGCCGCCTCGACCGGGTCGCCGGTGACGACGGTCAGCTGACCGACGAGCCGGCGGTAGGAGGCGGCGTACACCTCCTGCACGCGGTCCTCCGCGCTCGATCGGGGCATGGGCCCACCCTTCCACCAGTCGTCCGCTTCCACAGGGACGACTCGTGGGAGGGCCGGCAGGTTGCATCCCGGACTGCGCTGTGTGACGTCCGTCGGGTCGATGCCCCTGTGGGACCGCTCCGTCGGCCGGTGAGAGACTGGCCGCATGTCGACCACGCCCACCGCGCGCCCGCGGGTCCTCTCCGGCATCCAGCCGACAGCCGACTCGTTCCACCTCGGCAACTACCTCGGCGCGGTGCGGCAGTGGGTCGCCCTGCAGGAGGAGTTCGAGCCGTTCTACTTCATCGCCGACCTGCACGCGATCACGGTCGAGCAGGACCCGAAGGTGCTGCGACAGCGGACCCTGGTCTCGGCGGCCCAGCTCGTCGCCGCGGGCGTCGATCCGGCCCGTGCCACGATCTTCGTGCAGAGCCAGGTGCCCGCGCACACCCAGGCCGCCTGGGTGTTGCAGTGCCTGACCGGATTCGGCGAGGCGCGCCGGATGACCCAGTTCAAGGACAAGTCGGCCAAGGGGGGAGAGGGCGCTGCGAGCGTCGGTCTCTTCACCTACCCGATCCTCCAGGCCGCGGACATCCTGCTCTACCGGCCGCAGTACGTGCCGGTGGGCGAGGACCAGCGCCAGCACCTCGAGCTCACGCGCGATCTGGCCAACCGCTTCAACCACCGCTACAAGAAGACCTTCCGCCCGCCCGAGCCCTACATCCTCGAGTCCACCGCAAAGATCTACGACCTGCAGACGCCGGAGAAGCAGATGTCGAAGTCCATCGGCGGCCAGGGGTGCGTGTGGGTTCTGGATGACCCGAAGGTGCTCTCCAAGAAGTTCAGGTCGGCCGTGACCGACTCGGAGACCGAGATCCGCTTCGACCGCGGGGCGAAGCCGGGGGTGAGCAACCTGCTCGCCATCCACTCCGCGCTGTCGGGGGAGAAGGTCGAGGCGCTGGAGGCCGCTTTCGAGGGTCGTGGCTACGGCGATCTCAAGGCAGAGGTTGCGGACGTGGTCCTGGCGACGATGACGCCCCTGCGCGAGCGGACCCGCGAGCTCCTCGACGACCACACCGAGCTCGAGCGGATCCTCGCCGAGGGCGCCGAGCGCGCCGGTGCCGTGGCGGAGGCCACGCGCCGCGACGTCTACGACCGGGTCGGGTTCCTACCCGCGGGTCGCTAGGGTCGGGGCCGTGCCGACCATCGGAGTAGCCATCGCCATCCCGGAGCCTTGGGCCACCGAGCTCCAGGACTACCGAACGTCCATCGGCGACACCACCGCTGCGCACATTCCGACCCACATCACGCTGATCCCGCCCGCCGAGGTCGACGATGCCGGGCTCGACGCGGTCACCGAGCACCTGGCGGGCGCTGCGGCGGCCCTGGAGCCCTTCGACATCCACCTGCGCGGCACCGGCACGTTCCGCCCGGTCTCGCCGGTCGTGTTCGTCACCCTGGCCGAGGGGATCTCGGCCTGCGAGGTGCTCGCCGACGCCGTACGCCAGGGGCCGTTGGCGCTCGAGCTCGACTACCCCTACCACCCCCACGTGACGATCGCCCACCACCTCGACGACCCGACCCTCGACCGGGCGTTCGACGAGCTGGCCGACTTCGAGTGCCGCTTCGCCGTCGAGGCGTTCTCCCTCTATGCCCACGACCAGCACTCCGGCTGGCAGCCCACCCACCAGTACGGCCTCGGCTGATGTCGCTGGTGTCCTCCGTCAAGGAGAAGGTGGCCGAGGCCCGCGAGCGAAGCCCGCTCCTCGATCACCTCGTGCGCATGGTGGGGCACTACGGCAACGTCAACGGCAGCGCGCTGGCTGCCGCCGTGACGTACTTCGCCTTCTTGTCGTTCTTCCCGATCCTGGCCGTGTCGTTCGCGGTGATCGGACTCGCGTCGCGCGCCTACGACAACGCCGACGACAACCTCCTGGCCGCTCTCAACGACGTGCTGCCCGGCATCGTGGGAGGCAAGGACGGGATCGACATCACGACCTTCCAGGACAACGCGCCCGGCCTGCTGAGCATCGGGCTCCTGCTCGCCCTCTACTCCGGCCTGGGATGGCTCTCCGGAATGCGGAAGGCCCTCGTGGCGGTCTTCGAGGAGCCGGAGCGCGAGCAGCCCAACTTCATCATCGGCAAGGTGCGCGACCTGCTGGCGCTCCTCACCCTGGGATCGGTCCTGATCGTGAGTGTCGCCGTCTCCGGGGTGGCCACCAAGATCGCCACCCCGATCCTCGACTTCATCGGCCTGGGTGCCGGCGCCGAGCCCCTCCTGTGGGTCTTCGCCCTGGTGCTGGGCCTGGCCGCGAGCACCCTGCTCTTCTTCGCCTTCTTCAAGCTGCTCGCTAGTCCCGAGATCCCGACGAGGTCGCTGCTGTCGGGTGCAGTGCTCGGCGCCGTCGCCTTCGAGCTCCTCAAGCAACTCTCGACAGTGCTGCTGCAGGCCACCCGCGAGCAGCCCGCGGTCCAGGCCTTCGGCATCGCGCTGATCCTCCTGGTCTGGATCAACTACTTCTCCCGCGTGGTCATCTTCGCCGCCTCGTGGGCCTACGAAGCCCCCAGGGCCCGTGCGGCGCGCGAGGCGCGCACGGCGGCGGAGCAGACAGTGGAGGGCCCGCGGATCGACCTCGCGGCGGCAGCGGGCGTCGTACGAGCCGCCGACGGCGCGGCGCCGTCGGGTGCGTCGCCGAAGGCGGCCTTCGCCGCGGGCGCGGCCGCGATGCTCGCGGCGGTCGCGCTGGTGCGCCGCCGGTCCTAGGGCTCCCGCCGAGCGGTCGGTGATCCCCGTCTCCGAGCGGTGCGCCAAGGGGATTCGGACCTCCTGCCATCCGCCTGGGACACCGCCGTCGGCGTGTCCCGGCGCCGCCGCGCGCGTGGGCGGTGCGCCAGGGGGATGTGGTGGACTGCGAATGCCCCTCACACACCGCCCGAGCGGGGCCACGTGCCGGGCCAGGTCTCGTCCACAGGCGGGCGCGTACGCCGCTCTCCACAGGCAGCCGAGCCGTACGCCGGTGTGCGAGGGCGACGGATGGCGCAATGGGCGCATGCGAGAAGTCCCCGAGCCCCTGCGCAAAGGCCCCGTCCACCGACGTGAGGCGCTGGCCGAGGGGGTGAGTCGCGACGTGCTCGAGGGTGTGCAGTTCCGCCGGCTCCACCACGGCGTCTACTGCCACCGAGACCATCGGCTGACGTGGGAGGACCGGGTGGCCGCCGCTCGTCTCGCCCTGCCTGCGTCGGCCCGCACGACCGGCTCCACGCGCCTGCGGGAGCTCGGGCTCGACGTCGGTCCCGGATCGCCGCGGCACTTCGTGGTCGAGGGCGACCTGCACCTGACCTTGGACGGAGTCTTCCTGCACCGGACGGTGAAGATGCCGCCGAGCGACGAGGTCGGCACCAGCGCGGAGGCTGCTTTCATCGCCTTCTGTGCGGAGTCGCGGACGATCGACGCCATCAAGGCCGGTGCTGTGCTGCTGCACCGAGGCATCATCGACCCGGAGCCGCTCGAGCAGGTCCTGGCGGAGGAGGCCTGGCGTCGCGGCGTGGCGGAGGCGACGTACGTCCGGCCCTTCCTCGACGCCCGGTGTCGCTCACTGCCGGAGGCCGAGCTGCTCGCATACGTCGTGTTCGCCGGGTTGCCGATCCCCGAGGTCAACGAGATGATCGAGCTCGCGTCCGGGAACAGGCTCACGCCCGACCAGTGGTACGCGCGCTTCGAGGTGGCCGTCGAGTATGAGGGCAGCCAGCACCAGGAGGACCGGGCGCAGTACAACGCCGACATCGACCGGTACGCCGCCTACCGACACCACGACGTGACCTACGAGCTGATCACCAAGGAGCGGATGCGGTCGCCCAAGGCGGTCGTCCGCACGGTCCACGCAGCGCTGGTCCGGCGGGGGTACGACGGTCCGCCTCCGGACTTCGAGGCGCTCTGGTCGACCTTGTTCGTGCCGCTCGCTGACGTCGTACGCCCTCCGCGCGCCGCGTGAGGCGACCGTCGGTCGGTGCCCCAGGGGTATTCCCTGGCCTAGAAATCCCCCTCACGCACCGCCCACGCTCGTGTCGGGCGCGACACGTGGGGGAGCGGTGCCCCAGGGGTACTCCCTGGCCTAGAAATCCCCTTCACGCACCGCCTACAGGGGGAGGGGCGCCCACAGGGGAAAGGGGAGCGGGGACGTGAGAGGGGTGTGGACGCAGCCGAGGGCCGGGGGAGTACCCCGGCCCTCGTCAGACGCGCTGGCTCAGTGGCCGTGCTTGATCGCGGTGCGCAGGTCCTTGTTGAGCTGGGAGATCACGTCGAGCGGGATCTCCTTGGGGCAGGCGGCGGTGCAGGCGCCGATGTTGGTGCAGCCACCGAAGCCCTCGTGGTCGTGCTGGGCGACCATGTCGACCACGCGGCTGTCGCGCTCGGGCTGACCCTGCGGGAGCTCGCCCAGGTGGGTGATCTTGGCGCCCATGAAGAGCGAGGCGGAGCCGTTGGGGCACGCCGCGACGCAGGCGCCGCAGCCGATGCAGGTGGCGACGTTGAAGGCACGCATCGCGTCGTCTCGCGGCACCGGCACCGAGTGGGCCTCGGGGGCCGAGCCGGTGTTGACCGAGATGAAGCCACCCTGCTGGATGATCCGGTCGAAGGCGCTGCGGTCGACCACGAGGTCCTTGAGCACCGGGAAGGCGTCGGAGCGCCACGGCTCGATGGTGATGGTCTCGCCGTCGCTGAACGAGCGCATGTGGAGCTGGCA
>JBBSOR010000099.1:0-13488 GCA_038259535.1 Propionibacteriales bacterium
ACCGGCGTGAGGGTCTCGGCGGTGCTGAACGCGGCCCCGGGGTTGCGGGTCAGGTGCAGCTGGACCCACTCGCCCACGAGCTCGACGTCCGCGCGACCGGTGAGCAGGTCGACGGCCACGATCTTGGAGACCACGTCGACGGCGTACGCCGCGAGGAACACGCCGACGAACACGCGCCGGTAGCGGGGAGCCCCGGCGGTGGAGTCCGGGTGAGCGTCTTCGCTGGAGTTCAGCGACGCTCCTCGCGCTGCTTGCATGACAGGCACAGTGTGGCATGGGGCACCGCCATCAACCGATTCTTGCCGACGGGGTTGCCGCAGGAGTCGCACACGCCGTAGGAGCCGTCGTCGATGTGGGCCAGCGCCCGGCCGATCTGGTCGATGGCCTCGCGTTCCTTGGCCAGCACGGTCAGCTCGTGGTCGCGCTCGAAACTGGTGGCCCCCACGTCGGCCTGGTCCTGCCCGGCACCGTCACCGGCGTCACGCATGAGTCCCGCCAGCTCGGCCTCGGCCTCGGCCACGGACGTCGCCAGCCGGTCGCGGTGCTCGTTGAGCTCCTTGACCACCTCGTTGAGCTCCGCACGGGTCCAGGGATCCTCACCGGCCAGGACGACGAGTCGGGAAGGGGTGGCCTTGCGGGGTGCGGTCTTCTTGGCCGGAGCCGCCTTCGTCACAGGGGATGCCTTCTTCGCAGGAGCAGAGGTGCTCGGGGGGGTCGTCTTGGCCGGGGTGGCCTGCTTGGCCGGGGCCTTCGTCGCGGGTGCCTTCTTGGCCGGGGCCTTCTTGGCGGGCGCGGCCCTCTTGGCGACGGCCCCCTTGGCGGGCGCCCTCACTGTCTTCTTCGTCGCGGGTGCCTTCTTGGCCGGGGCCTTCTTGGCCGGGGCCTTCTTGGCGGGCGCGGCCTTTTGAGCGACGGCCTTCTTCGCGGGCGCCGTCACTGTCTTCTTCGCCGCGGCCTTCTTCGTGGGGGCCTCCTCCGGCACCCGGGCGGCCTTCGTCGAGGAACTACGACGGCCGAAGACCTGCTTGGCGGCGGCGGCAGCCGATCCGGCCAGGGACTTACGCGTACTGCCAGGCATCTCCGAGGGCCTCCAGCCATGCATCGGGTGTGGCGGGAACCACACGGTGGCAGGGAGGGTATCGGGTGGCGATGAGCGGACCGACACTGGCTCGCCGAAATGCGAGAACGGCCGACCTCACGGTCGACCGTCCTCGCATCTCACAGCACTGGCGGAGCCTGATCGGCGCTGGTCTCAGCTCTCCTCGTCGCCCAGGACCGAGCGCAGACGCTTGGGGCCGGGGCCGCTGTCGGCCGGCACCTGGCTCTCGGCACCGGTGGACAGCGACTCGAGCTGCTGGGTGAAGTAGGTCTTGAGGCGGGAGCGGTACTCGCGCTCGAACTGGCGCAGCGTCTCCACGTCGCTGTTGAGCTTGTCGCGCTCCTTCTCCAGGTCACCGAACATCTGCTGGCGACGCTCGGCGGTCTCGGAGTCGAGCATCTGCGAACGCTGGCGGGCGTCGGCCTCCATGCGGTCGGCCTTGGTCTTCGACTCACCCTCGAGTCGCTCGGCCTTGGTGCGGGCGGCACCGACGATGCGGTCGGCCTCGTTCTTGGCGTCCTCGACGAGCTCGTCGGCGTTGCGCGTCGCGATCTCGAGCAGACGCGCGGCGGCGTTGGAGGCCTCGGCGATGTTGGCGACGCGGGGCGTCTGCACGGGCGCAGGCTCGGCGACAGCCACCACCGGCTGGGGCTCCGGCTCGGGCTCCGGCTCCGGCTCGGGCTCCGGCTCCGGAGCAGCGGGAGCGAACGACGTCTGGGCGGGGGCGAGCGATGCGCCGCCACCCGACTGTGCGGCGGACAGCTTCGACCGCAGGTCTTCGTTGTCCTTGGTCAGGCGCGCAAGCTCGGCCTCGACCTCGTCAAGGAACTGGTCAACCTCGCCCATGTCGTACCCCTCGCGGAGACGAACAGGTGTAAAGCGCTTGTTGCTCACGTCCTCAGGCGTCAGCGGCATGACCTCACCCAAACTTTCACGATCGATATCACGGTGGCTCTGCTGTCAGGAGACAATAGCGCCCGGCGTCGTACGGGGCACAGTGACCCGTGGGACGGGTGGTTTCAGAGGTTGAAGATGGTCCGCACCACGCTGAGCAGGAGCCATGCTGTCACCATCACGAGCAGGAAGCTCAAGTCGAGGGCGATCGAGCCGATCCGCAGCGGCGGAATGACGCGGCGCAACGCCACGATGGGCGGGTCGGTGGTCGAGTAGACACCCTCGAGCGCCACCAGCAGCGGGCCGTGGGGCTCCCACTGCCGGGCGAACACCTGGACCCAGTCGACGATGAACCGGATCCAGAGCATGGCGATGAAGAAGTAGAGGATGTAGTAGATCGTCCAACCAAAGATTTCCACGACTGAAGTATGGATCAGCTCTGGTTGAAGAAGCCGTCCTCGGCCATCCGCTCCTTGTCCTCGGCCGCGACCGTGACATTGGGCGGAGAGAGGAGGAAGACCTTGTTGGTGACCCGCTCGATGGTGCCACGGGTGGCGAAGATCAGGCCGGCGGCGAAGTCGACGAGGCGCTTGGCGTCGTTGTCGTCCATCTCGCTGAGGTTCATGATGACGGGCGTGCCGTCGCGGTAGTTCTCACCGACGAGACGTGCCTCGTTGTAGTTGCGCGGGTGCAGCGTGGTGATGCGGCTCAACTCGGCCACCACTCCTGTCTGGACCGGGGCCGGACGACGGCGCTCGGCGAGGTCGGACACAGGGGCAGGACGTCGGTCGCGAGCGACCGGGCGCTGCTCGACGGCGTCATGGGTCGACGTCGGCGTGTCGCCGTCGTAGTCGTCGTAGTGGCCGGTGTCCTCGAGCAGGCCGAGGTACTCGCCGATCTTGCGCATCGCGCCGCTCATGAGACTTTTCCTCCGCTAGACCCGGCGCCCGGGATCGGGCACCTGTTGACTTCTGTGGACATTACTGGACCGCAGGCCTCGGACCGAGGACCGCAGAGCCGACACGCACGTGTGTCGCGCCGTGGCCGATGGCCGCCTCGAGGTCGCCGCTCATGCCTGCGGACAGCACGGTGGCGTCCGGGTGCTCGCCGAGGAGGTCGCGGTGGATCACCGCCAACCGGGCGAAGGCGGGCTCCGGGGCCTCCCCGAGGGGCGCGACCGCCATCACGCCGCGCAACCGGAGCATGTCCGCCTGCACGACCTTCTGCGCGAGCTCGAGCAGCTGGGCCGGATCCGCGCCGGAGCGGTGCCCGGCCCCGGGAGGGTCGAGGCTGACCTGGAGCAGCACCTCGACGTCGTGACCGCGCGCCTGGGCCCCCCGTGACAGGGGGCCGACCAGCTTGGCCCGGTCGAGGGACTCGACCACATCGGCATAGGAGGCGACCGCGCCGGCCTTGTTGGACTGGAGCCCACCGATGAAGTGCCAGCGCAACCCGAGGTCGACGCACTCGGCCACCTTGGCCTTCGCCTCCTGGTGCCGGTTCTCTGCGACGTCGCTCACACCGAGGTCGGCGAGCAGGCGCACGTCCGACGCGGGGAAGAACTTGGTGACGACCACGAGCGAGACCTCGCCCGGACCCCGTCCGGCCGCCGCGGAGGCCGCGGCGATGCGACGGCGTACGACGTCGAGGTTGGTCCGCAGCTCGTCGACGCGGCTCATGACAGCCACACCACTCCCGCGAAGCGTCCGGCGTCGGCGCCGTCACGACGGTAGGAGTGCAGCGAGCGCTCCTCGCGCGTGCAGCCGCCCACCTCGACGACCTCGACCCCGGCCCGCTCGAGCTGCGCGCGGACGCCGGCACCGACATCCACCGACGGAGTGCCCCACGACGTCTCGGCGTAGGCCTCGGGGACGACGGCACTGACCTCGGCGCGCATCCGCTCGGGCACCTCGTAGCAGGCACCGCACACGTGCGGGCCGACCCACGCGATCATCTCGGAGGCCCCCTGGTCGCGCATCACCTCGACCGCGCGGGTGGCGATGTCGAGGACCATGCCGGGGCGCCCGGCGTGCACGGCACCCACGACACCTGCCTCGACGTCGGCGATCACGACCGGCACGCAGTCGGCGACCCGCACCATGAGACCCAGGCCGGGCGTCGCGGTCACCAGGGCGTCAGCGGTCGGCGCCTGCCCCAGCGGCACCGGTGCGTCGACCACCAGCACCTCGTCGCCGTGGACCTGGGTGACGCGGGCGAGCGGCACCCCGAGCTCGTCCTCGAGCCGCGCCAGCACCTGCGCGAAGTCGTCCCCCCGGCCCTGGAGGTCGAGGGAGGCATCAGTGAAGGCGACGTCCACCCGGAACCGGGAGACGCCGCCCTCACGTGAGTCACGGAAAGCGAACACGTGCTACTTCAGGAAGTCGGGCACGTCGAGTTCGTCGTCGTCGAACTGGACCTGCTTGGCCTGGCGCGGCTGCGCCGGCGCGGGCTGGGCCTCGGTCGAGGACGGGGCGAACGTGGTCGGCGCCGGGGACGAGCCCTGGGCGGGGGCCGACGCCTTGGGAGCGAGCTGCTGGGCGGCCGCGCGGGTCTGCTCCTGCGTCTGCGCCGGCGGGTTCTGGCGCAGCACGTTGCCCTCGGAGCGACGCTTGGGCATGCCGCCGTCGAAGCCGGCGGCGATGACGGTCACCCGCACCTCGTCGCCGAGCGCGTCGTCGATGGTCGCGCCGAAGATGATGTTGGCCTCGGCGTGCGCGGCCTGCGAGACCAGCGCGGCGGCCTCGTTGATCTCGAAGAGCCCGAGGTCGGAGCCCCCGGCGATGGAGAGCAGCACGCCGTGCGCACCCTCGATGCTCGCCTCGAGCAGCGGGCTCGACACGGCCTGCTCGGCCGCCGCGACCGCACGGTCCTCGCCGCGCGCCGAGCCGATGCCCATGAGGGCGGAGCCGGCGTTGGCCATCACGGACTTCACGTCGGCGAAGTCGAGGTTGATCAGGCCGGGGGTGGTGATCAGGTCGGTGATGCCCGAGACGCCCTGCAGCAGCACCTGGTCGGCCTGCTTGAAGGCATCGAGGATCGACACGCTGCGGTCGGTGATCGAGAGCAGTCGGTCGTTGGGGATCACGATGAGGGTGTCGACCTCCTCGCGGAGCTGGCTGATGCCCTCCTCCGCGGAGTTGGCGCGACGTCGCCCCTCGAAGGCGAACGGGCGGGTCACGACACCGATCGTCAGGGCGCCCAGCGAGCGGGCGATCCGGGCCACGACGGGGGCGCCGCCGGTGCCGGTGCCGCCGCCCTCGCCGGCGGTCACGAAGACCATGTCGGCGCCCTTCATGACCTCTTCGATCTCGTCGGCGTGGTCCTCGGCGGCCTTGGCGCCCACCTCGGGGTTGGCGCCCGCGCCGAGTCCACGGGTGAGCTCACGACCGATGTCGAGCTTGACGTCGGCGTCACTCATCAGGAGTGCCTGGGCGTCGGTGTTGATCGCGATGAACTCGACGCCCTTGAGGCCGACCTCGATCATCCGGTTGACGGCGTTGACGCCGCCTCCACCGATGCCCACGACCTTGATGATCGCCAGGTAGTTCTGCGCTGCTGCCACGGCTCCGGGGCCTTTCTTGAAAGAGGACTGTGATGGGGGACTGCGGGATCTGGGGAAGGAACGAGACCTGGTGACCAGCTACCACCCTCGGGGCCACCGGAACTCTAACCGTGAGCCTGAGGGTTATAGTTATGTCAACCTCGCCTTTCGCAAAACCATAGGGAGCGGGCGGGACGAATCCCCGCCGGACACGCCCACCGAACGCCGTCGGCAAAGATTTCCGGAGAGCCGGATCAGCCCAGCACGTCGCGCACGGTCGGGTTGCCCGGGACGCTCACGTCGTAGACCCGGGCCTTCACCGCGGCGAGCATCCGGTCGATCACCTCGGCCTTGAGCTCGGACTGCTCCGCACTCCCCCACAGCACCTGCCGCTGGTCGCGCAGCACCAGGGTGATCTGGTCGACCGTGGCCACCTCGACGTGGTCGACGCGAGTGGCCAGGGCCTTCGGCAACGCCGAGACCACCGTCGCGGCCTCCTTGAGCGCCTCGGTGCCGGCCGCGCCCCCCGGCCGGATGCGGGGCATCCCGCGGGGGACGGTCTGGTAGTCGCGGAACACCACGCCGTCGGCGTCCAGGCCCCTGAGCCTGCCGGCCAGCTCCACCACTGCGACGGCGGTGCGCTCGACGACCACGATGCGTACGCCGTCGGGCCAGGTGCGGGTCACGTCGACGGACCTGACCTCCGCCAGCGAGGCGACACGGGCATCGGCGCGACGGAGGTCGACCAGTGCGAGCTGGTCGCCCAGCGGAACGTCGGCGACCTCGCGGACCCGGGCGTCACTGAGCAGCTCGTTGCCCACGACCTCGACCTTCTTCACCTGCAGCGTGGTGGAGAAGAACACCAGCCAGACGGTCGTCGCCACCAGCGCGACGGCGGCGACGAGGCCGAGGACGTAGCGCAGCGACAACCAACGGCGCGCCCACTGCCGGCGCGCGAAGCGGCGACGGGTGCGCTGCGACGCGGGGGCCTCCTGCTCCACTCACGCACCTCCGAGCAGGTCGAGGACCTGCGGACCGACGCTCGTGATGTCACCGGCGCCGAGGGTGATGACGAGGTCGCCCGATCGGGCACGCTCGACGAGTGCGTGCGCGGCCGCGGTCAGTGACTCGGCGTAGGCCACGTGCTCGGCGGGGAGGGGCACGGCGGCGGACACGAGCCGCCCGGTGACAGCGGGGTCCGGGTCCTCGCGCGCCACGTAGACGTCGAGGACGACGACCTCGTCGGCCGCCCCCAGCGCGACGCCCATGGCCTCGCCGAAGATCCGGGTTCGGGAGACGAGGTGGGGCTGGAACGCCGCCACCACCCGGCCCGCACCCGCCAGCGCGCGCGCGGCCTCGAGGTCGCCGCGGATCTCCACGGGGTGGTGGGCGTAGGAGTCGTAGACCCGGATGCCCGCGGCCTCGCCCTTGAGCTCCATCCGGCGCCCGGTGCCGCTGAAGCGGCCGAGCCCCTCGAGGAGGGCGTCGAGGTCGCGGCCCAGGCGCAGCCCCATCGCGAGGGCGGCCACGGCGTCGAGGACGTAGTGGCGACCGGGGATCCGCAGCTGCAGGTGGCCCAGGTCGGAGCCGGCGCGCGAGAGCCGACAGGTGGAGGTCGAGCCGTCGAGGACGAGGTCGTGGATGCGCAGGTCCGCGTCGGCGGACTCCCCCACCGTGATCACCTCGAGGCCCTGCGCGCGCGCCTGGCGGGCCAGATCGGCGGCACCGGGGTCGTCGAGGACGCAGACCAGGAAGCCCGACCGGTCGACGGTCTCGGCGAAGTCCTCGAAGGCCCGGTGGTAGGCCTCCTCGGTGCCCCAGTTGTCGAGGTGGTCGGCCTCGACGTTGGTGACGATCGCGGCGTGCGGGCGATAGACCAGGAAGGCCCCGTCGCTCTCGTCGGCCTCGGCCACGAAGAGGTCGTCGCTGCCGGCGTCGGCGTTGCGACCCGTCGCGGTCAGCACCCCGCCGACGGCGTACGACGGGTCGACGCCTGCCGCCAGCAGCGCCGAGGTGAGCAGCCCGGTGGTGGTCGTCTTGCCGTGCGTGCCGGCGACCGCGAGGACCCGCGAGCCGGCCATCACCGCGGCCAGTCCGGCCGAGCGCGGCAGGATCCTCAGACCACGGCGCCGGGCCTCGCGCACCTCCGGGTTGTCGTCGCGCGCGGCCGTGGTCACGACGAGCGTGTCGGCGTCCCCCACGTGGGCGGCGTCGTAGCCGAGGTGGCAGGTGACGCCGAGCTCGCGCAGCGCGGGCAGGAACGGGGTGTCGTGGTCGTCGCTGCCGGTGACCGTGAGCCCGCGCGCCGCCATGATCCGGGCGATGGCCGAGATGCCCGCGCCGCCGATGCCGACGCAGTGGACCCGACCCAGCTCGGCGGCCGGAAGGATCTGGTCGGGGACCGGGATCCTCACGAGGCCGACCCGTCAGCAGCAGCGAGAACCAGGCGGGCCAGCTTGTCGTCGGCGTCGAGCGGGATCACGCCCCGGGCGGCCGCGCCCATCTGCGCCAGCCGGGTGGAGTCGGTGAGCAGGCCGGGCACGCTGGCCGAGACCCACTCGGGTGTCAGCGCCGCGTCGGCGACCAGCAGGCCGCCACCGGCGTCGACGACGGGGCGGGCGTTGAGGGCCTGCTCGCCGTTGCCGATCGGGAGCGGGACGTAGATCGCCGGCAGGCCGACGCCGGAGACCTCGGTCACGGTGTTGCTGCCCGCCCGGCACAGGACGGCGTCCGCGGCGGCGTAGGCGAGATCCATCCGGTCGACGTAGGTGAGCACGACGTAGGGCACCTCGCCGGCGTCGATGCCGAGCGTGTGCGTGGGCCCGACGATGTGCAGCACCTGCACGCCGGCGGCCGCAAGGTCGGGGGCGGCGCCGGAGACGGCCGCGTTGATGCGGGCCGCGCCCTGCGATCCGCCGGTGACCAGGAGGGTGGGCAGGTCGTCGCGCAGGCCGAAGGTCGCCAGCGCCTCGCCGCGCAGCGCAGCGCGGTCCATCGTCGAGATGAGCCGCCGGATCGGCAGGCCGGTGCAGACGGCGTGGGGCAGGTCGGTGTCGGGGAAGCTGGTGGCGACGTGGCCGGTCATCCAGGCGCCGAGCTTGTTGGCGACCCCGGGGATCGCGTTGCCCTCGTGGACCACGATGGGCAGGCCACGCTTGCGGGCGGCGAGATAGGCCGGCACCGAGACGTAGCCGCCGAAACCGACCACGACGTCGGGACGCACCCGGTCGACGACCTCGAGGGCCGCGGCGCGCGCGGCCCTCAGCCGGGTCGGCGTGCGGAACAGGTCGGCACCGGGTCGCCGGGGCAGCGGCACCCGGGGCACGAACTCCAGCGGGAGGCCGGCCTCGGGGACGAGCCGCGCCTCGAGGCCCTCGCGGGTGCCGAGGCAGGTGACCTCCGTCGCCGGGTCGAGCCGGCGCAGGGCGTCGGCGGTGGCGAGCAGGGGTGAGGTGTGTCCGGCGGAGCCGCCGCCGGCGAGAAGTACGCGCATCAGGGCAAATCTACGCGCGGGTCGACGCGGACAGACCGGCGGAGCGGTTGCGGCGGCGCACCGCCAACGCGGCGGCCGCTTCGGGCTCGCGTCGGGCGAACCCGATCACCAGGCCGAGTGCGACCAGCGAGGGCAGCAGCGCCGAGCCGCCGTAGGACACGATCGGCAGCGGGATGCCGATGACGGGCAGCACGGCGAGGACCATGCCGACGTTGATGATCATCTGGCCCAGCAGCCACACCACGATGCCGAAGGTGGCGTAGCGGACGAACGGGTCCTGGGTGCTCAGGGCCACCCGGATCGCGGCGTAGGCGATGGTGAAGAACAGGCCGACCACCAGCATCGTGCCGACGAGGCCGAGCTCCTCGCCCAGCACGGCGAAGATGAAGTCCGTGTGGGCCTCGGGCAGGTCGCCCCACTTCTGGGTCGACGCGCCGATGCCCTGACCGAACCATCCGCCGCTCGAGAGGGCGTAGAGGCCGTGGGCGGGCTGCCACCCGGCGTCGGTGTAGTCCTTGAAGGGGTCGGTGAAGTGCGTGATGCGGTTGAGCCGCTCGGCGTCGGTGGCGGCCAGCGCGATCGCGGCGACCCCGAGGACGGAGAAGCTGAGGCCGAAGAGCCGCAGGGGCGCGCCGACCACCCAGAGCATGCCGAGCAGGATCGCGGCGAGCACCATCGCGGTGCCAAGGTCGCGACCGACCAGGACCAGGCCGATGACGGCGAACAGGCCGGGGACGACGGGCACCAGCAGGTGGTGGAGCTCGCGCAGGCGGCGCTCCTTGTGGGCATAGATGTTGGCCGCCCACAGCACGATCGCGAGCTTGGCGATCTCCGCCGGCTGGATGGTGAAGGGACCGAGGGCGAGCCAGTTCTTGTTGCCGTTGACCGCGACGCCGAACCGGGCCACCAGCCCGAGCAGCACCAGCGCGACCAGGAAGCCGGGATAGGCCAGGCGCCGGATCTGCTTGATCGGCAGGCGCGAGGCGATCCAGGCGGCCGGCAGTCCGATGACCACCCACAGCAGCTGGCGCTTCACGACGGCGTAGGAGTCGTCGTAGATGAGGTAGGAGCGCACGCTCGAGGCGCTGAGCACCATGATCAGGCCGATGGTGAGCAGCAGCGCCGACGAGCCCAGCAGCAGGTAGTAGGAGGCGAGCGGCCTGTCGAGCGCCTCACGCAGCGAGCGCCAGCCCGCGGCGGCGCCCGAGCCGAGGGGCGCCCGGGTGGTGCCGGAGGTCGGCGTGAGCGACGGGGGGCGGCCGGCGATGTCCTCGGGGTTCGCGGTGGTCACGGTGCGCTCCCCTCGGGTCGTCAGGTCTGGTCGTTGCGGGCGATGCGGGCGTGCACGGCGGCCGCGAACGCGTCACCGCGGGCGCCGTAGTTGAGGAACATGTCCATGGAGGCGCATCCCGGCGCCAGCAGCACCGTGTCGCCGGACCTGGCGAGCCCGGCAGCGGCGTCGACCACGCGCTCCATCGGGTCACCAGTCTCGTCGGCGCCCACATCGATGACGGGCACATCGGGCGCGTGTCGCGAAAGTGCCTCCGCGATCACGTGACGGTCCCGCCCCAGCAGTACGACGCCGCGCAGCCGCCCACGGACCGCGACCACGAGGTCGTCGAAACGGGCCCCCTTGGCGAGGCCGCCTGCCACCCACACGACGGGCTCGTAGGCACGTAGCGAGGACTGCGCCGCGTGCGGGTTGGTGGCCTTCGAGTCGTCGATCCACCTCACCCCCTCGGCCTCGGCGACGACGGCGATCCGGTGACCGTCGGGACGAAACGCACGCAGCCCGTCACGGACCGCCTGCCGGCTCACGCCGTGGCCGCGGGCCAGGGCCGCCGCGGCGAGCGCGTTGGCGACGAAGTGCGGAGCGGTGGAGGCGAGGTCGTCGAGCGTGCACAGCTCGGCGGCGCTGGTGGCTCGCTCCTCGATGAAGGCTCGGTCCACGAGCAGGTCCTCGACCACGCCGAGACTGCCGGCCGCCGGCATGCCCAGGGTGAAGCCGACGGCGCGGGCTCCCTCCACCACGTCCGCCCCGGCGACCATGTCCTCGGTGCCGCGGTCCTCCTGGTTGTAGACGCACACGCGCTGCACCCGCTCGTAGATGCGGGCCTTGTCGGCGGCGTAGGACTCCATCCCAGTCCGAGTGCCGGTGGGACCGTCCGGCTCGTCGTCGTACCAGTCGAGGTGGTCCTCGGCGATGTTGAGCACGACGGCCGACTCGGCCGACATCGAGTGCGTGTAGTGGAGCTGGAAGCTGGACAGCTCGACGGCGAGCACGTCATAGGGCTCGGGGTCCATCACGACCTCGACGATGGGCAGCCCGACGTTGCCGACGGCCGCGGCGCGCAGCCCGGCGGCAAGGAGGATGGACTGCAGCATCTGCACCGTCGTGGTCTTGCCGTTGGTGCCGGTGACGGCCAGCCACGGGGCGGGGTGCTCGGGGTCGCGCAGTCGCCACGCGAGCTCCACCTCGCCCCACACGGGGATGCCGCGCTCGACGGCCTGGGCCAGGAGGGGGGCGGTGGGCTTCCACCCCGGCGACGTCACGACCAGGTCCACGTCGTCGGGCAGCACGGCGGTGGCGCCGGGCTCCAGGCGCACCGTGGCACCGAGCGTCTCGAGCAGCTCGGCCTTCTCGGCCCGCTCCTCGCTCGATGCCTCGTCGAGCGCGATGACCCGGGCACCCAGGAACAGCAGGTTGTCGGCCGCGGCGTAGCCGGAGACGCCGAACCCGGCCACGACCACGCGGACCCCGGACCAGTCGCTGGTGCGGCCGAGCCCGTCGATGTCGGGATCGTTGGACGGAATGCTCATCCGATTCCTGCGACCCACTCGGCGTAGAAGATGCCGAGGCCGGTCGCGACGGCGAGACCGGTGATGATCCAGAAGCGGATCACGATGGTGACCTGCTCCCAGCCCAGCATCTCGAAGTGGTGGTGCAGCGGGGTCATCCGGAACACGCGGTGGCCCGCCTGGACCTTGAAGATGCTGCGGAAGGTGCTGCTGGCCCGACTGACCTTGAAGACCGAGACCTGGATCATCACCGAGAGGGTGATCACCACGAACAGGCCGCCGATGACCAGCAGCAGCAGCTCGGTGCGGGTCATGATCGCGAAGCCGGCCATCGCGCCGCCCAGGGCGAGGGAGCCGGTGTCGCCCAGGATGATCTGGGCCGGCGAGGCGTTCCACCACAGGAAACCGAAGCAGGCGCCGGTGAGCGCCGCCGCGACCACCGCGAGGTCCAGCGGGTCGCGGACCTCGTAGCACTTGGGGCCGGCCTCGAGGGCGCAGGACTGGCTGTTCTGCCAGATGTTCACGAGCGTGTAGGCGGCGAAGATGAGGATCGAGGCACCCGTCGCGAGGCCGTCGAGGCCGTCGGCGAGGTTGACCGCGTTGCTGAAGCTGGTCACCACGAACCAGATCAGGAGCAGGGCCAGCACCGCGGGCAGCGCGAACCGCTCGTAGTCGCGGATGAAGGAGATGTGGTCCGAGGCGGGACGCCAGCCGCGCTCGTCCTCCAGCGCCGGCGAGAGCGCGAGGACGCCGAAGATGATCGCGACGACCGTCTGGCCGATCATCTTGGCGCGGCTGCGCAGGCCGGTGCTGTGCTGACGGCTCACCTTGAGGAAGTCGTCGAGGAAGCCGACCCCGCCGAGTCCCACCAGCAGGAAGAGCAGGAGGAGGGCCGAGGCGGTGGGTGCCTGGCCGGTGATCAGCTTGGCCGCGAAGTAGCCGATCACCGTCGCGAGCACCACGACGGCACCGCCCATCGTCGGCGTGCCGCGCTTGGTGTGGTGTGTGGTGGGGCCGTCGTCACGGATCGGCTGACCGAATCCCTGCCGGGTGAAGAACCGGATCGCGTAGCGCGTGCCGAGGAGGGAGATCAGAAGGGAGAGTCCTCCTCCGAACAGGATGGCTCTCATCTCGTGCTGGTCCCTTTCTCGAGGAGGTCGTCGGCGATCAGCTCCAGCGCCGCCCCCCGTGATGCCTTCACGAGGACGACATCAGCAGCCGAGACATTGTGCCGCAGCCAGTCGGCGGCCGCGGCACGCCCCACCGTGGTGACGGCCTTTCCCGGCGGCCCGGCCGCCTCGTAGCCACGCGCGATGGCGCTCGCGGCGGGCCCGACCGTCACGAGCAGGTCGACCCCCGCCTCGGCGGCGAAGGTCCCGACACCGGTGTGGGCCGCGGGAGCACCCTCGCCGAGCTCGAGCATCTCCCCCAGCACCGCGACCGTACGCCGACCGCTGCGGGCTCCGAGCCCGGCCAGGGTCTCCAGCGCGGCACGCATCGACTCGGGGTTGGCGTTGTAGGCGTCGTTGAGGACCACCAGGCCATCGGCCCGCTCGGTGAGCTCCATCCGCCAGCGACTGGCCGCTGCCGCGTCGCCCCGCGAGTCGGCGCCGGCGGCGAGGGCGAGACCGGCGGCCAGCGCCCTGGCCCCCGCGGCCGCGG
>JBBSOR010000100.1:0-13464 GCA_038259535.1 Propionibacteriales bacterium
ATTAGCGAGGTCGAGTACCGCCAGCTCCGGCTCGAGCGGGTGGTCCTGGTCGGGGTCTGGACCGACGGCTCGATCGCCGAAGCCGAGAACTCGATGGCCGAGCTGGCGCTGCTGGCCGAGACGGCCGGATCCACCGTGCTGGACGCGATCTACCAGCGCCGGCAAACCCCCGACCCGGCGACGTACATCGGCCGCGGCAAGGTCGAGGGGCTGCGCGAGATCGTGGCGGCCAGCGGGGCCGACACGGTGATCTGCGACGGCGACCTCGCCCCCAGCCAGCTGCGCAACCTGGAGGACCGGCTCAAGGTCAAGGTCGTCGACCGGACCGCGCTGATCCTCGACATCTTCGCCCAGCACGCCAAGAGCAAGGAGGGTCAGGCGCAGGTCGAGCTGGCCCAGCTGCAATACATGAAGCAGCGCCTCCGCGGTTGGGGTGGCAACCTGTCCCGCCAGGCCGGTGGGCGTGCCGCCGGCGGTGACGGCATCGGCGGCCGCGGCCCCGGTGAGACCAAGATCGAGACCGACCGTCGCCGCATCAACACCAAGATCGCCAAGCTGCGGCGCGAGCTCAAGGATCTGCGCGGCACCCGCGACGTCAAGCGCCAGTCACGGCGCCGCAACCACATCCCGAGCGTGGCGATCGCCGGCTACACCAACGCCGGCAAGTCCTCCCTGCTCAACCGGCTGACCGACGCCGGGGTGCTGGTGGAGGACTCGCTCTTCGCGACCCTCGACCCCACCACCCGCCGTACGACGACCAGCGACGGACGCGTCTACACGGTGTCCGACACCGTCGGGTTCGTCCGCCACCTCCCGCACGGGCTCGTCGAGGCGTTCCGCTCGACGCTCGAGGAGGTCGCCGACTCCGACCTGCTGCTCCACGTGGTCGACGGGTCGCACCCCGACCCCGAGGGCCAGATCGCCGCGGTCCGCGAGGTGCTCGCCGAGATCGGGGCCACCAAGGTCCCCGAGATCATCGTGATCAACAAGGCCGACGCAGCCGACCCGATGGTCATCAGCCGCCTGCTGGCCCGCGAGCCGCACAGCGTCGTGGTGAGCGCGAAGACCGGTGAGGGCATCGAGGCAGCGCTCGCGACCATCGAGTCGGAGCTGCCGCGACCGCAGGTCCAGTTCGACGTGCTGCTGCCCTACGAGCGCGGCGACCTGGTCAACCGGATCCACCAGGAGGCCGAGATCGGCTCGATGGAGCACACCGGCGACGGCACGCTCGTGGTCGGTCGGGCCAACGCCGACCTCGCCGGCGAGCTCACCGCGTACGCTCGCTGACCTTCGCTGTCCCTTTTGGCAACCACCGGGTACCCGGTGGTTGCCGAGGTTCTGGGCCGTTGCAACGGTCGAGAACCCGACGAAAGGGACTGGAGCACCGACGCGGAACCAAACGCGGGGGCCGTGCGTTGGGGAGTCGGTGCCCGGATTCGGGCCATCAGGTTCGGTAAGGGAGTATGTCGCGCATGTCACGTGGTGTCTGGATTCGCTTCTTCCTCGTGCTCGGCCTCCTGGCCGGGTGCGCGGCGCTCGCTCTCAATGTCAAGCCCCAGCTCGGTCTCGACCTCAAGGGTGGCGCGCAGTTCGTGTTCCAGGCCGAGGGCACCGAGCAGACGCCGGCCAGCGCTGAGAACGTCGACAAGACGCTGCAGGTGCTGCGCGGCCGCGTGGACTCCCTCGGAGTCGCGGAGTCCACCCTGGTCCGCCAGGGCGAGAACCGGATCCTCGTCGAGCTCCCGGGCGTTACCAGCGACGCCGAGGCGCAGGACGCCGAGGACAAGATCGGCAGCACGGCCAAGCTGACCATCCACGAGGTGCTGGCCACCGCGGAACCCGACGCCAAGCCCAGCGAGAAGGGCGATCAGGTCCTGCTCTCCGACCAGGGCGACACCCTCGAGATCGGCCCCACGGTCATCCAGGGCGAGGAGATCGGCGGCGCGAACGCCGTGCAGCGCGAGCAGAGCGTGGAGTGGGTCGTCGCGATCGACTTCAGCGGCAAGGGCGGCGGCACCTGGGCCGACATCACGGGCACCGCGGCCTGCAACCCGATCGGTGACCCCAAGCGACGGATCGCGATCGTCCTCGACGGCGAGATCATCTCCTCGCCCGAGGTCAACACCGGGGTCGGCTGTGACGTCGGCATCCGCGGCGGCGGCACCGACATCACCGGCAACTACACCCCCCAGGACGCCAAGGACCTCGCCGCCCTGATCGAGGGCGGCGCGCTGCCGCTCGAGCTGAAGGCGATCTCCGACCGCCTCGTCGGCCCCTCGCTGGGTGCCGCGGCGATCGACGCCTCGGTCGAGGCCGGCATCATCGGCCTGATCCTCACCGGCCTCTTCATCTTCATCGTCTACCGCCTCGTCGGCCTGATGGCGACGATCGCACTGGGCTCCTACGCCCTGCTCGCCTACGCGATGCTCGTCGGCCTCGGGTCGACCCTGACGCTCCCGGGCCTGGCCGGATTCGTGCTCGCCATCGGCATGGCCATCGACGCCAACGTCCTCGTCTTCGAGAGAGCCCGGGAGGAATACCAGGCCTATCCCTCAGCAGGGCTCAGGCGCGCGCTCGCGGTCGGCTTCAACAAGGCGTGGAGCGCGATCATCGACTCCAACGTCACCACCCTGCTGGCGGCCGGCCTGCTGTTCTTCCTGGGCTCCGGTCCGATCAAGGGCTTCGGTGTCACGCTGTCCATCGGTGTCATCGCCTCGATGATCTCCGCCCTGATCATCGCCCGCGTGCTCTGCGACCTCGCGGTCGCCAACAAGCCCGTCAGCGACCGGCCCGCCATCAGCGGCCTGGGCAACGTCGGCCGGGTGCGCATCTGGCTCGACCGGGCCAACCCCGACCTGATGAAGCGCCGCCGGACCTGGCTCGGCATCTCCGCCGCGGCGCTCGTCGTCGCCATCCTCGGCATCTTCACGCAGGGTCTCAACCTCGGGGTCGAGTTCACCGGCGGTCGCCAGCTCGACTACTCGGTGAGCAAGGACGTCTCGATCGACCAGGCGCGCGCGGCGGTGTCCGACGCGGGCTTCCCGGAGGCCGTCGTGCAGACCGCCGACACCGCCGACTTCACCGTCCGCACCGGTGAGCTCTCCAACGACGAGGAGCAGCAGATCGAGTCTGAGCTCGCCAAGGTGGGCGGCGATGTCTCCAAGGTCGACGACCAGCAGATCGGCGCGTCGCTCGGCAAGGAGCTGCGCAACAACGCCCTCATCGCCTTCGGCGTCGCGTTCCTGGCGCAGCTGCTCTACCTCGCCCTCCGCTTCAAGTGGACCTTCGGCGTGGCCTCGGTCCTCGCGATGGCGCACGACGTCGTCCTCGTGGTCGGCATCTTCGCCTGGTGGCACAAGCCGATCGACGGCATCTTCCTGGCAGCCGCGATGACCATCGTGGGTCTGTCGGTCAACGACACGGTCGTCGTCTTCGACCGCGTCAGGGAGCGCTGGTTCGGCTCCAAGCCGGAGGACAAGTTCAACGACATCGCCAACAAGGCGGCCGTCGAGACCGTGCCCCGCACGGTCAACACCGGCCTCGGCTCGATGTTCATCCTCGCGGCGCTCGCGATCCTCGGTGGCGACTCGCTGCGCGACTTCTCGATCGCGCTCCTCATCGGTCTCGTGGTCGGCACCTACTCCTCGGTCTTCATGGCCACCCCGCTCCTGACCTACCTCCAGGAGAAGTGGCCGTTGAGCCGGGTCAAGAAGGAGAAGGTCGCCCGGGCTCCCGAGGACTCCGGCGCGGTCGTCTGAGGCTGGCGGCTCGTGCAGGAGTCCCCGCTTCAGCGGGGACTCCCGCGCGGATAGGCCGTTGCAACGGCCCAACAGCGCAAGACTTCGCCCACCTGATCCCCGCCGGGCGTAGGCTCGCCGCATGCTCTGGTTCCTGCTGATCGTCGTCCTCGGTGTCGTGGCCTACCGCTACCGGGTGAAGATCCTGGCCAAGCTGCTCGGCCAGCCCGAGCGTCGCATCGAGCGCCAGATCGGTCGCAAGAAGCACTAGCCCGGTCCGTCGGGCCGCTCGCGCGGCGCGTTGTGGATGGCGTACGACGTGGTGTCGGGGCGGCCCCGTAGGGTTCTCTGGTGCCCGAGACCGTCACCACCGCCACCCCCGTCGCCGACGCGTTGGCGCAGGCGGTCGCGGCCCTCGGTGGGCAGCAGCGCGACGGTCAGGTGCACATGGCCGACGAGGTCGCCGAGGCCATGTCGGAGGGTCGGCACCTGCTCGTGCAGGCCGGCACCGGCACCGGCAAGTCACTGGGATATCTCGTCCCCGCGATGCTCCACGACAAGCGGGTTGTCGTCGCCACGGCGACGCTCGCGCTCCAGCACCAGCTCGTGGAGCGCGACCTGCCCCGCCTCGTCGAGGCGGTCAAGGACGTCAAGGGCATCGACACGTCCTACGCCGTGCTCAAGGGGCGCTCCAACTACGCCTGCCTCCACCGCATCCGCGCCGGCGTCCCCGACGACCAGGGCAGCCTCGTCGACGTCCCGATGGGCTCGATGGCCGAGAAGGTGCTCGAGCTGCGCGCGTGGGCGGAGGAGGAGACCGAGCAGGGGGCCAGCGGTGAGCGCGACAACGCGCCGCGCCACACCGACCGCGAGTGGCGCCAGGTGTCGGTCAACCACCGCGAGTGCCTCGGCGCGGCCAAGTGCCCCTTCGGCGCCGAGTGCTTCGCCGAGCTGGCCCGCGAGAAGGCCCAGCGCAGCCACCTGATCGTCACCAACCACTCCCTCCTCGCGATCGACGCGATCGAGGACGTGCCGATGATCCCCGACTACGACACCGTCGTGATCGACGAGGCCCACGAGCTGACCGCGCGCGTCACCCAGGCCGCGACCGACGAGCTCGCCGCCCCCGACATCGAGCGTGCGGCACGTCGCTCGGCCCGCTGGACCGCCGACACCGACGGCGACCCGGCCGGCGACCTCGAGGACGCCGCCGGCCAGCTGGCCGAAGCGTTCGAGGCGATCCCTCCCGGTCGCATCGATGCGATCCCGGCCCAGCTCTCGGATGCCCTCGTGCTCGTCCGCGACGCCGCGCGCGCCTGCCTGTCGGCCTACCCCCGTGAGTCCGGCGGTGACGGTGAGGGCGATGCGGGGCGTGCGCAGGCCAAGGGCATGGTGCAGGAGGTCTTCGTCAACGCCGAGCGGATGGCGGCCGGCTCCCAGGCCGACGTGCTGTGGCTCGGCGAGGCGCGTGACAGGTTCCCGGCCCGGCTGCACGTCGCTCCGCTGCAGGTCTGGGGTCCGATGCGCGACAAGCTGCTCACCGACAAGACCGTCATCTTCACCAGCGCCACCCTCATGCTCGGCGGTGACTTCGGCGCGGTGGCCACGACGCTCGGCCTCAAGCCCACCGAGCGCATCGGCTCGCTGATCGCGACCACCGACGACGAGACGGCGCTGCCGTGGAAGGGCATCGACGTCGGTTCGCCGTTCGACTACGGCCAGCAGTCCATCCTCTACGTCGCCCGCCACCTGCCCCAGCCGGGCCGCGACGGCCTCGGCCAGGCCCAGCTCGACGAGATCTGCGACCTGGTCGACGCTCTCGACGGCCGCACGCTCGGCCTGTTCTCCTCGCGTCGGGCCGCCGAGACGGCGGCCGAGGCCGTACGCCTCCGGCTCCCGCACCTGACCACCCTCGCCCAGGGCGACGCGCAGCTGCCCGAGCTCGCCAAGCAGTTCGTCGAGGACCCCCACACCTGCCTGTTCGGCACACTCTCGCTGTGGCAGGGCCTCGACGTGCCCGGCGAGACCTGCCAGCTGGTGATCATCGACCGGATCCCGTTCCCACGCCCCGACGACCCGTTGATGTCGGCGCGGGCGAAGGCGGCGGACGCCGCCGGCCGCAACGGCTTCATGGAGGTCTCGGCGACCCACGCCGCCCTCCTGCTGGCGCAGGGCGCCGGGCGGCTGATCCGCACGACCACTGACCGCGGCATCGTCGCCGTGCTCGACCCGCGCCTGGAGACGGCGCGCTACGGCCGGTTCCTCAAGGCGTCGCTGCCGCCGATGTGGTCGACCACCGATCCCGCACTGGCGCGGTCAGCGCTCAAGCGGCTGGGCGAGGCGTCCTGACTCAGGACCCATAGCCGAAGACCTGGTAGTCGCGGCGATACATCGTCGCCACCAGCTCACGCAGCTCCTCGGAGACCTGCCGGTCGCGGCCGCCCGGTGCGGTCTGGTTCTGCGGGGCCGCCGGCACGGTCGGCGCCCCGACCCGCTCGCACACCTCGGCGAAGTCGCGGTCGAAGGTCTCGAGCCGGCCGACGAGGTCGACCCGGTTGAGGTCGATCATCCGGCTCTGCAGGGTCAGGTGCTGGTCGGTGCCCGGCACCGCCGACAGGTCCTGGGTGGCGGTCCAGCGGGCGAACTCCTCGACCACCTGCATCCGCGCGTGGGTGGCCGGGTCGAAGCCGTAGTAGTTGTGGTCGACGACCTTGTCGTGCCACGCGGAGACGAAGCGGTCCAGCGGATCGCGGACGAAGGCGAACGTGAAGTAGCCGTCGAACGCGGCCAACGGGTAGCGCACCCGCATCGCGTGGTCCACGTCGAGGCTGACACCGTGCGTCTGGCAGTGGTGGCGGATCGAGCGGGTCGCCACCTTCGCCACGCGATACCAGACGAAGCGGTGGCTGTGGCTGATCGTCAGGTTGTAGGCCAACGGGCTGAGCCACCCGGACGCCTCGCCCACCATGGTCAGCTGGTCCAGCGTCTCCTGCGCGGCCGGCGTCAGCCGCCGACGGTTGCCGGGGCGGGTGCGGAACACCTCGGGATCTGGGCTGGACATCGCGGCGAGGCTACACCGCTCAGGCCTCAGCCGAACGCGATGCGCCCGCGCAGCGACTCGGGGTCGGACACCGGCTGCTGGCCGGTCTCCGCGATCAGCTCGCGCGCCTGGTCGACGCTGTCCCACACGTTCCAGAGCAGCACGCCGCGGACGGCGCCGGACTTCACGTAGTAGACGACACCGGTGCCCACCTGGCCGTCCTTCCAGTCCTCGACCATGTCGAGGTCGCTGCGGGTCTCGCCGATCGCCTCGTAGCCGGCGTCGAGGATGTCGGACCAGAAGAAGGGCGTGTAGTCGTAGGTCTCCTCCGAGCCCGCCATCGCCTTGCCGGCGAGCTCGCCCGACTTCTCCGCGTGGTCGACGTGCTCGACGCGGCGACGGCCGAGCAGCGCGTCGGGGTAGGACGCGACGTCGCCCGCGGCGTACACGTCGACGGCGCTGGTGCGCAGGTGGTCGTCGACGACGATGCCGTTGTCGACCTCGAGGCCGGCGGCCTCCGCCAGGCCGGTGCGCGGCAGGACGCCGACTCCGATCACGGCAACGTCGGCAGCGATGTCGGTGCCGTCGTCGAGGCGGATCCGCACGCCGTCGCCGGTCTCCTCGCCGCCCGCGACCGAGCCGTGCACGACAGTGACGCCGCGATCGGCGAACGCCTTGGTGAGGCTGGCGGCGAGGGCGCGCGGGAACATCTGCTCCTGCACGTCCTCGAGGTCGAGCACGAGCGTGACGGCGACGTCGTTCTGCACGAGCGCGGACGTGATCTCGGAGCCGATGTAGCCTCCGCCGACGACGACCACGTGGCTGTCGGCACCGATGAGGGCGCGCAGGCGCTCGTAGTCGGCGGCCGTGCGGTAGTAGACGACGCGCGGGCCGGGTGCGACCGACAGCGTGCGCGGCTCGGCGCCGGTGGCCAGCAGGAGCTTGCCGGAGCCGACGCTGGCGCCGTCGGCGAGTCGTACGACGTGGGCGTCCGGGTCGATCGCCGTCACGGTCGTGTCCGTGACGAGGTCGACGTGGTCGTCGTCCTCGAGGTCTCCGGCCAGGGAGTTGCCCTCGAGGGTGGCGTCGTCCTTGAGCCAGAGGTCCTTCGACAGGGCGGGTCGGTAGACCGGCTTGTCGGGCTCGGAGCCGATCACCGCGATGGTGCCGCTGTCGTCCCCGGAGCGGATGCCCGTGACGGCGCTGGCGGCGGCGACGCCACCCCCGACGATGACGTAGTCGTAGGACTGCTCGATGTCGCTCATGGAGCCATCGTGTCGCGGGGGTGGTGAGCTTTCAAACGTCAGAGGCTGCGCAGCACCGCGGTCACGACGCCGAGGATCGTGGCGTTGTCGCCGGGGATCGGGTCGTAGGCGTCGTTGTGCGGCAGCAGCCACACGTGGCCGTCCTTGCGCTGGAAGGTCTTGACGGTGGCCTCGCCGTCGATGAGCGCGGCGACGATCTGGCCGTTGGTGGCCGTCTGCTCCTGGCGGATCACGACGTAGTCGCCGTTGCAGATGGCCGCGTCGACCATCGAGTCACCGGACACCTCGAGCAGGAAGAGGGTGCCGTCGCCGACGAGCTGCTTGGGCAGCGGGAACACGTCGGTGACCTGCTCCTCGGCGAGGATCGGGCCGCCGGCCGCGATCCGGCCGACCAGCGGGATGTTGACCGCGGCCGGCGAGACGTCGCCGATGCCGGTCTCGTCGACGCTCGACTCCTCGCCGTGCGAGATCGAGCGACGGGCCGCCATCACCTCGGGCAGGAAGACCTCCAGGGCGCGCGGCCGGTTGGGGTCGCGCTTGAGGAATCCCTTGCCCTCGAGCACGCGCAGCTGGTGGGCCACGCTGGAGGACGACGTGAGGCCGACGGCCTGGCCGATCTCGCGCATCGAGGGCGGGTAGCCCTTGGTCTCGATGGAGTCCTTGATGGTGGCGAGCACCCGCTGCTGACGCGGGGTCAGACCGGTCGCGTCCGGGGGACCGTCGGGCATCTCGATGACGTTCTTGTCGCCTGACTTCTTGCCTGACGTGGCCATGCTGGGTCCTCCCGACGCGGTTGCCACCCCCGGGACTGACGGGCGGGTGAGGGTGGCTGGTGGTTCACCGTAGCCCTCACCACACCTCTGGATCAAACACCTGTTCGAAGCCGCGTGTCGCCGGTCCCCTTGCCCGGCGTGCGTGGGTCGACACGCCGAACAGTTGTTCGATCAGGTGCTTGCGCCGTTCGAACACGTGCTCTAACGTCGTACACATGTTCGATCGAACGTCTGATCGACACCGGCGCAGATCCTGACCCACTGTCGGTGGCTCCGACTAGACATTCGTTCGCACACCTTGACCGGCTGAACTTCCCCAGGAGGCCACCATGAGCACCCTCAGCCTTGCCCCCGTCTTCACCTCCGCACCCGTCCAGTTGCGCTCCGGCGTACGCCTGACCCGACGCGGTCGGCTCGTGGTCTTCGTGACCTCGCTGTTCCTGGTCCTCGCGGTCGCCTTCATGCTCGCCGGCGGCGCGGTCGGCACCGACGCGGCCGGTGAGCAGATCCCGACCCAGGTCGTCCAGGTCGCCCCCGGCGACACCCTGTGGGGGATCGCCAGCGACATCGCCGCCGACGGCGAGGTCCGGTCGATGATGACCCAGATCGAGCGCCTCAACGCGCTCGAGTCCGCCGGTCTCCAGGCCGGCCAGAAGCTCCGCGTTCCAGTCGTCTCCGACTGACGTGTGAGGCCTCCATCAGCCGCTTCGACCCCGGCTGGTGGAACCAAGGGGAAGCTGAGGGGCGGGCCTGGTGGCCCGCCCCTCAGCGCATCTGACCCTCTCCACAGGTCTGGGTCAGGGGTGGTTGGACGGTCGCGAAGTGGGTAGTTTCTGAGTGCTGACGTTGTTCTCGGGAAGGCCACTTCATGCACGTACGCCGCGTCCTCGCGCTCGCCGCCGTCGTCGTAGCCCTGCTCCTGGCGGGGTGCAGTGACGACCCCGCGCCCACGCCCAAGATGCCCGAGTCGACAAGCTCCTCGCCCACTCCGACGCCGACCGAGTCCGAGACGCCGGAGGTGGAGAGTGCGGAGGAGTTCATCCGGCGTTGGGTGGAGGTGGAAGCGGAGATGGAAAACACGGGAGACGCAGCCGAGTACCGGAAGCTGTCGGCGAAGTGCGAGGCCTGCATGGGGCTCGCGGACACCATCGAGGGCTGGTACGACGCTGGCGGCTACGTGAAGTGGGACGGATGGCGGATTACCCGCGTGACGTCTCGCGGCGGCAGCGCTACGGAGTTCGTGGTCCGGGTGGTGTCCAGTCCTACCGAGTACAAGGAGCGAGCGGAGGGGCCCGTGAAGAGTTACTCGGGTGGCAGGGGCGCCCATCTTCTGACGCTCGAAAGACGTGAGGGGTCTTGGGCCGTTACCTACAAGGCGATGGTCGCTCAGTGAACCGCGCGACGCGGGTCGTGGTTCTGGCAGTTGTGGCCAGCCTGTTGGCGTTGATACCCACCGCAGCCGAGGCTGGATGCCAACAGAACGTCGAAGTGGGATCGACGCAGGAGGATTGCTTTTACCTGTCGGCGGACGACATCAACAGGCAGAAGAGCGAGTCGCCGACCTCCACGTGGGCTGTTCGCCAGATCTGCAAAGACGACGGCCGGACGCCCGAGGGCATCTGCTTCAACCCGGATGACTGCACCACAGCCTCGGGTGTGCCGGGCACCCGCTACGTCATCTTCCGGGACGGTGAGAATGTCGGGACCGCATGTTTGAGCGCGGGGGAGGCCGACGCCGTGGACGCCCCGCCACCCATCCGGGTCCTGGTGCTCAGGGCGTTCGAGACCCTCGACTGGCCGGCGTCTGACGTCGCTGTGCAGCCGCCAGGTGGTAAGACGCTCGTCAATCTAGCAACGAACTTTTACACAACGAACACCGAAATGACCGACATCCCGGTGCGGCTCGTGGAGTCGGACGTCGTGGTCAGCGCCCGCCCCATCTCCTACCGCTGGCACTTCGGCGACGGTTCCACGACGACCACCGAGAGCCCCGGAGCGAAGTACCCCGACCTCGACGTCTCCCACGTCTACGACCGCACTGACATGGTCGTGGTCAGCGTCGACACGCAGTACGGCGACGCCAGCTTCAAGGTCGATGGCGGGCCGTCGGAGGACATTCCTTCCACCATCTGGGTCGCGGGTGCAGCCCAGGACCTCGAGGTCGTCGAGGCCATCCCGCAGCTCGTCCTGCGCTGAGGTCACGCGGTGGCGCACGTGCCGCGTCCCCACCCGCAGATAGTCCGTATCAATGGGGTTGCCCGAGAGCGCTCGTCACAGCCCAATTGATACGGACTATCCGCGGGGGCGAGGGCGGAGGCCCGAAATGTCCCCCGGGGACTACCGCGCGGCGCGCTTCCCGCCCACCGGTCGCGGCGCGCCCGAGGCGTCCGACGGAGGGGCCGTGACCCCGAGCGCGCGCATCATCCGCGAGAGCAGCAGCAGTCCCACGAAGAGGCACGCGATCGCGCCCAGGCAGGCCAGTGCCATGAAGGCCCAGGTCGAGCCGGCCGAGCCCCCGCGTGCCGCCGTGCCGAAGTCGATGGCCGCGTAGACCAGGTAACCCCAAGCGATGACGCAGAGCGTGATGCCGACCCCGAGAACGAGGGCAGCCCGGTTCAGGGAGCGGGGCTGGCGTGCGCTGCGGCGCGACCCTGCTCTCTTCCCCGTGGACACGGGCACATTGTGGCTGATGTGGCCTGAGTGGGGGACCGGATTGGCGCAGGTGCGGAGCCCAACACGCCGCCTCGGGAAGGAATTCAGGGCACTGACCTGCGGTTTTACCGAGTGGAGGAAATTACTCGGCCGAACTCCCGCGTTCGCTTGCCAAGTCTTGTGGTCGAGACGTACGGTTACCACTACATCTAGTATTACACCGCTGTAGTTATCCCCATCTCGCTCACAGGGGGACGGGGCTTTGCCCACACCCCCAAGCTAGTTATCCACAGCATGTACACACCCACTTCGAGGGTGAATCAAGCGCGCCCGCGACACGAGAGGAGCCCCACGATGCACTGCCCCTACTGCCGGCAGACCGACACCCGGGTCCTCGACTCCCGTGTCGCCGACGACGGCGGCTCGATCCGTCGCCGACGCACCTGCTCGGAGTGCGACCGCCGCTTCACCACGGTCGAGAAGATGCAGCTGACGGTGCTCAAGCGCTCCGGCGCCACCGAGCCGTTCCAGCGCGACAAGGCGATCGCCGGCGTCCGCAAGGCCTGCAAGGGCCGTCCGGTCACCGACGACCAGCTCGCCTGCCTCGGCCAGGAGGTCGAGGACAGCCTCCGCCTCAGCGGTCAGGCGGAGTTCGACGCCAACGACATCGGCCTGGCCATCCTGGCCCCGCTGCGCGCGCTCGACGAGGTGGCCTACCTGCGCTTCGCCTCCGTCTATCGCGCGTTCGAGTCCGCGGATGACTTCGAGGCGGAGATCACGATGCTGCGCCTCGAACGCTCCACCCACGATCAGCCCACCCCCTCGGGCTGACCCACATTCGGCCCGGCAGGTCGTGGGGAAGCGGCCTGCCGGGCTTACCAAGCACCCGCGACGAACTCGCGAAGCACCAGCAACCACCAGGGATAGAGGAACTCGCATGACCGAGACGGTGAGCACGGGCGCCAAGGGCGCATCGAAGGGCCAGGGCCTGACGCTGGAGCGTGTCTTCAGCACCGAAGGCACCCACCCCTACGACGCCATCACCTGGGAGCGTCGCGACGTCGTCCAGCAGAACTGGAAGACCGGCGAGACCGTCTTCGAGCAGCGTGGCGTGGAGTTCCCCGACTTCTGGTCGGTCAACGCCTCGACGATCGTCACCACGAAGTACTTCCGCGGCGCCGTCGGCACCGACGTACGCGAGTGGAGCCTCAAGCAGCTCATCGACCGGGTCGTGAAGACCTACACGAAGGCTGGCGCGGACAACGGCTACTTCAAGACCGACGGCGACGCCGAGGTCTTCGAGCACGAGCTCACCTGGCTGCTCGTCAACCAGTACTTCTCCTTCAACTCCCCGGTGTGGTTCAACGTCGGCACCCCGTCGCCGCAGCAGGTCTCGGCCTGCTTCATCCTCTCGGTCGACGACTCGATGGACTCGATCCTCAACTGGTACAAGGAGGAGGGCTTCATCTTCAAGGGCGGCTCCGGTGCCGGCCTCAACCTCTCCCGCATCCGCTCGTCCAAGGAGCTGCTCTCCAGCGGCGGTACGGCGTCGGGTCCGGTCTCCTTCATGCGCGGCGCCGACGCGTCCGCGGGCACCATCAAGTCGGGTGGCGCGACGCGTCGGGCGGCCAAGATGGTCGTCCTCGATGTCGACCACCCGGACATCGAAGAGTTCGTGATGACCAAGGCCAAGGAGGAGGACAAGATCCGCGCCCTCCGCGACGCCGGCTTCGACATGGACCTCGGTGGCGTCGACATCACCTCCGTGCAATACCAGAACGCCAACAACTCGGTCCGCGTCACCGACGAGTTCATGCGCGCCGTCGAGGACGGCACCGACTTCGGTCTGCGTGCCCGCGGCACCGGCGAGGTCATCGAGACCGTCGACGCCCGCGACCTCTTCCACAAGATCAGCCAGGCCGCATGGGCCTGTGCCGACCCGGGCCTGCAGTACGACGACACGATCAACGACTGGCACACCAACCCGGAGACCGGCC
>JBBSOR010000101.1:0-13278 GCA_038259535.1 Propionibacteriales bacterium
GCCGCACATCTGTGCATCGTCGGGATCTCCCGCGCGGACTCCAAAAGGGTAGGACTGGCCTCAGCGATTCGGAGAATCGTCGGCGGCCGCGTCGCCGGGGTGCTCCGAGCCGTGCTCCGAGGGGTGGCCACCGCCGATCCCGAGGACCCGCAGCACAGTCAGGAGGATCGCGCCGAGCACGAGCCCGACGATCGCGGACACCACGGTGTTGAGCAGCCAGCCGACGAGTGCGCCGAGAGCCCCGCCGACGGCATCGTGGACGCTTCCCTCCCAGTGGTGGATGGCGTCGTACGGCGCGTGCAGCACGTCCCCGACCAACGTGCCGTCGAGGAGCCCGCCGTCACCACCGATCTCGTAGAGGCTGACGAGGAAGATGTGGCCGCCGACCCAGAGCATCGCGAGCGTGCCGATGAAGGAGATGGCCGCCAGGAGACGGGGCATGGCCTCCACGAGCGCCAGGCCGAGGCGTTGTGATCCCTGGGACGGCTTCTCCGCCAGGTGGAGGCCGACGTCGTCCATCTTCACGATCAGCGCGACCACGCCGTAGACCAGGATCGTGATCAGGACCGCGACCACCGCCAGCACGATCGCGCGGATCCAGATGCTGGCACTGGGATCCGAGCCCACGACCTCCTTCAGGGCGATCACCATGATCTCGGCGCTGAGGATGAAGTCGGTGCGAATCGCCTCGGCGACGGTGCGCTTCTCGTGCTCGGGGGTGAAACCGCCCTCCGGCGTGACCTGCTTCTCGGCCTCGCTGCCGTGCCCGGTGAGCCGCTCGTGCACCTTGTGCGCGCCCTCGTAGGCCAAGAACGCACCACCGAAGATCAAGATGACCGGCAGCAGGCCCGGCAGGAACTGCCCGAGCAGCACGGCGGCGGGCAGGATGAAGAGCAGCTTGTTGCGCAGCGAGCCGATCGCGATCTGCTTGATGATCGGCAGCTCACGCGCGGCGGCGGACCCGTGGAGATACTGCGGCGCCACGGCCGTGTCGTCGATGACCACGCCCGCAGCCTTGGCGCTCGCCCGACCGGCCGCGGCCGCGACGTCGTCCACGCTGGCGGCGGCGATCCGGGCGAGTGCGGCGACGTCGTCGAGGAGGGCGAACAGTCCGCCGGCCATGGGTGGTCCTTGGGGGTCAGTGGGTCGGGACCGAGCCACCCTATCGACGCGTCAGGCGCCCACCTCGAGACGCATCACCCAGCGCCACTTGGCGATCTGGCGGTCGCGGACGAAGCCGAGCTCCTCGTAGAGCGTCTCGGGGCCGGTGTGGAGGTAGGCCCCGCGCTGCGGTTTGCGGTCCTCCACCTGCTCCGGGTAGGCCTCGACCACTCCCCCGCCGGCCCGGCGGATCTCCTCGAGCACCGCGGTGACCGCCGCCCGCGCGACTCCTCGCTCCCGGTGCTTGCTGCCGGTGAAGATGCAGCCGATCCGCCAGCGCGGGAGCGCCCTCAGGTCGTTGGCGTAGGCCTTGGCGTTCTTGATGTTGGGCAGCTCGTCGGGGCTGCCGAACTGGCACCACCCGACGCACCTGTCACCGTCGTAGACCAGCACCTGGTGCACCGTGCCGTTGCGCGTGTGCTGCTCCTTCGCAAGGCGGTGCTGCTCGGCAGTTCCACCCAGGCCTTCGGGATGGAAGCCGATGCACCAGCACCCGCCCCACACGCCGTTGTTGGCCTCGACGAGGTCGGCGAAGTCGTCCCAGGTGTCGGGGGCGAGGAGCCGGGTCGTGTAGGTCGGCGCGTCCGGCGTGACGTCAGGCATGGCGTCAGGCTAGGCCGGATTCCGGTCGATCGGCGGCCGGAGATCGTACGTCAACAGTTCAGCGTGGGGCGGCACCCCGCCCTTCGTCCGCTCGCCCTACACAGGCTGGGTCGGCGGCTGCCTCCCGTGCTGGTCCAAGAGGGTGCCTGGCGGTCGGATCTTGATCATTTCTCGCGGTCTCGTGCGGGGATCTCTGTCAGACCCGGCGCCTATAATCAAACACATGATCGAGACACGAGAAGCAGGGCCGGGAATGGGAGGCGGGGTCGATGACGACCTCGACCCCACCGCCCTGCTCGCCTCGATCCGCACCGCCCGAGTTGCCGAGGATGCCGCAGCCGCCCGACAGCTCACTCTCGCCGCCCAGTGGGCGGACCTGCACCCGCCGGAGTCGATCCACACTGCGGCGACGTTCTCCTTCGGTGGCGGGCTCGGGCGTGAGCACGAGGAACCGATCGCCGGTGACGGGTGCCCGCTAGTGGCGGAGTTCTGCATCGCCGAGCTCGGCACGGTGCTCGGGATCTCGACGGTCTCGGCGAAGAAGCTCATCGGTCACGCCCTCGAGCTGCGCCACCGACTGCCCCGCCTGTGGGCGCAGGTCCACGCCGGCGCGGTGCCTGCCTGGCGTGCCCGGACGGTCGCGGAGGCGACCATCCACTCCTCGCCCGCGCTGACTCCGGAAGCGGCCGCGTGGGTCGACGCCCAAGTCGCGGCGGTGGCCGGGAAGATCGGGTCGGCGCAGCTCGACCGGCTCGTCGCGGAGACGATCAAGCGGTTCGACCTCGCCGAGCCTGACCCCACGTCGGACCCCGAGGACGGGTGGCTGCACGTCGACCCCCGCCACGTCACGATCAACACGGACGACGTCCACTTCGCCGGCACCCTCCACGTCGAGGCCGAGATCGACCTCGCCGACGGGCTCGACCTCGACCGGGCGCTGGCCCACGGCGCCGCGGCCCAGAAGGCCCTCGGGTCCGACCTGTCGTTGAATGCCCGCCGCTCCGTCGCGTTGGGTGACCTCGCCCGCACCCAGACCGCACTCGACCTCTTCACCCAGGGACACACCGGGACCAAGAGCCAGGACGGACTGCCCGCCGCCCGCGAGGTCGTCCTCCACGCCCACTTCACCGCCACCACCGACGGTCAGGCCACCGTGTTCGGGCCGACCGGGCGCCTCGAGGAAGGCCAACGGCTGATCCTCCTCGACCAGCTCCGCGGCTGGTGCGGCGACGCCCGCACCACGATCACCATCAAGCCCGTCATCGACCTCAACGCCGACCAGTCCACCCCGGCGTACGCGATCCCCGACCGGATCCGCGACCACGTCCTCCTCCGCGACGGCACGTGCGTGTTCCCGTGGTGCAGCAGGCCGGCCCGGGGTTGCGACATCGACCACATCACCTCCTACGACCACACCGCCGACGCAGAACGCCGACCTCAACCCGGCCCCACCGACACCCGGAACCTAGCGGCGCTGTGCCGCTTCCATCACCGGCTCAAGACCCACACGGCCTGGCACTACGACATGGTCGAGCCCGGTGTGTTCGTCTGGACCAGCCCCCACGGCCACCACTACCGACGCGACCGGGACGGCACCACCGCACTCGACCCACCCGGTCCACCGCCGACCCCGCACCAGCGCCGACGATGACCCCGCCCCACACCCCGCCACCCCACGGACGGAGGGGCCACAGACACGCTCGGGTGCAGTAGTGAGGGGTGGAGCATCCGGCGCTGGACGCGTTCGTCGCCCAGGTCAGGGCGACCTGCGCCTTCTTTCCGCGCTGCACCGACGCATCGACCACTCGGTCGGAGCGGGGGCTGCACTCGGCTGCGCCTACCGCGCCGAGCTGCTGACACATGGTCGCGCCGTCCGCGGACGCGAGCCCGATGCTGTCATGCGCCCGATGGCGGACGCCGTCATCCGGAGTGCCGCGCTCGAAGAGCTCTCGGGCTACTGGTCCTGGGCCGCGCGACGGCCCTGGCTGTTCCTCAGCACAACCCATGCGGATCTGGCGCTCGTCAGCATGGCCCGCGTCCGCCACACGCTGGCGACCGGCGAGCTGATCTCCAAGACCCTCGCGATCCCTCGGTTGCGAGCACCTCAGTCCGTCGTCCAGGGAGTCGGTCGGCGTCGTGAATCACCGCTGCGTGCCTCCCGTTCTCCCCACGACTGGCCCACCATGCCTGGCACGACACCCGCCGCACCATCGCTCAGCACCGGGCTAGTTTCCCTCCACGCCCTCCTTCGTGAAGTCCGTGACCTTCGACTGCCACGAGCCACTCGCGCTCGCCACCTTCTGGGCTGGGGCGCTCGGTACGAACGTCGACGAGGACAGCACACCCGAGCGCGCCTGGGTGGAGCCGGCGGGGTGGGGTGGTCCCAGCCTGTGGTTCCAGCGCGTGCCCGAATCCAAGACGGCCAAGAACCGGCAGCACTTCGACCTGCGCCTCGCCGGTCCGCTCCACGCCGAGCGCGATCACCTGGTGGCAATGGGTGCGAGCGGCGATCCCTAGGGCAACAAGTTCTGTCTGGAGACCTGACCGAGTGTCGGTCGCCGACGCCACACTGGAGGCATGGACGCCGCCTCCCTCCTGACCCGCCTCACCGAGGTCATCGACGCACACGCCTGGGACGCCCTCCCGCTCCTCCTGCACCCTGACTTCACCTGTCGGTTGGTGCACACCGGCGAGGTCTTCGACCGGGACGTTTGGGTGCGACTCAATGCCGACTACCCCGGATTCCAGCGCATGCTCCTCAGCTTCGCCACGCTCCGCGACGGACTCCTCGCCGAGCTGACCGAGGTCTGGGCCGACGTCGGACAGCCGGCCCCCGAGGGCACGCGGGCGTTAGCCTGAGGCGGTGCTGCCCGAGCCCACCCCGCGCCTGCGGTTCCGCCCCATGGTGGTGGGCGACCTCGACGACGTGACCGCGGTCCTGTCCGCCTTCGACCCGGTCCGCCCCGACCACCCGCCCCGCACCCGTGACGACGCCGTGCGCTGGATCGAGTGGCAGGAGCGCAACTACGCCCGGCACGGTTTCGGCCTGTGGGTGGTGGAGACCCGTGGGGGCGACTTCGTCGGCGACTGCGGGCTCACCATGCAGGACGTCGAGGGCACTCCGCACGTCGAGGTCGGCTACCACGTGATGCCCGAGATGCGCCGTCAGGGCTATGCCACCGAGGCCGCGATGGCCGTGCGCGACTGCGCCGCGGCCCACGGCGTCGAGCACCTCGTCGCCCTGGTGCGTCCCGAGAACCTGCCCTCGCAGGGCGTCGCCCGCCACCTCGGGATGGACGTCGAGCGGAAGGCCCACATCCACGGTGGCGACGCGCTGGTCTTCGGGATGAGGCTCCGACAGGTCTCGTGAGCGTCGCCGGGCGACCTCCTCGACCAGCGTGACTGGACATGACGGCTAGTCCTCGACCAGCCCCACCCGCAGGTACTCCGCTGCATAGGTCCCGGCCAGCAGCAACGAGGCGTAGCGCGCCACCTCGGCATCCGCGTCGGTGTCGAGGGTCTCGACGCGCACGCCGTGCGCCGCGGCGGCCGCCCGCAGCACTCCCGCCTGCTGGCGTACGACGGGGTCGTCCGACCGGTCGTCGAGGATCAGCAGGAGGGGACGCAGGTCGGCCGGCTCCTCGGAGAACGGGTCGGCAAAGGTGTCGTGGGGCCTGGTCGCCTCGATCAGCGGAAGCAGGTGCTCGGCATCGCCGGCGATCGCCGAGCGTCCGCTCGTGCGGCGCAGGGACTCCGCCAGCCGCCGCGCCGCTCGGGCGGCGAGCACCGATCCGCCCCAGATCAGCGGGTTGGTGTCGGCCATCGCGATGGCCAGCATCTTGGCCGGGTTGACGGCGAGGTCGCGATGGGGCGAGCAGTCGGTGGCCACCCCGTCGAGGGACTCGGCCACCGACGCGGCATCGGCCTGCGGGCCGAGGTGCACGTGGGCGAGGTAGTCGAGCATGACCACGGCTGTGGCCAGCTGGTCACCGGTCGCCGTCGGGAGCACGGTCACGTGGCGTCCGGCAGCGTGCTCGCCGACGAGCGAGCGCTCGGGGCACGCCACCACGACCTGGCACCCGCGGCGTACGGCCTCGGCGACGGCCGACGCGGACCCGTGGTCGTTGCCCTCCGGCGCGAGCATCACGACGAGGTCCAGGGAACCGGCCCAGCCGGGCAGGCCGGGGTTGGGCCACGCCACGAACGGCACCGGGCACCAGGGCTCGAGGACGGCGCGCAGCAGGCGCGAGTCGGGCCCGGCCGCGATCACGGCGCGGGGACGGTCGTCGTCGCGGCCGCGCGCGATCAGCTCGGCGGTCGCCGTGGCGGCCTCGTGAGCCTCGCGGCGCACCCGCGAACCGCTCTCGGCGAGCGTGCGCAGGCGCAGGTCCACCGTCTCCAGCACCCCGGCGTCATCGAGCCGGGCCTCGTCGAACCACGTCGCCACGGCCAGTGTCCTCAGGCGGGCTTGCGGGCCTCGTCGACCAGCAGCACCGGGATGTCGTCGCGGATGGGATAGGCGTTGCCGCACCCTTGGCAGACCAGCTCGTCCGCACCGTCCACGACGGCCGCAGACAGCTCGCCGTGGCAGGCCGGGCAGACGATGATGCTCAGCAGCTGCGGGTCGATGTTCACGCGAGCGATCCTAGTGGTGGCCGGGAAGGTCGAGTCAGTCGGTCGAGGTGAGGACACGCAGGTGCCCGCGCTTCGCGCCGCGGCTGGGATCGTCGGTGGAGTGCAGCGGCACCGGTGTCGGCGCCGGACGCCCGGCCTCGCGCACGGCGTCGGCCAGCGCGAGCAGGTCGTCGGTGCTCGGCCCCTGGGCCCGCGGGTCGGGGGCGAGCCGCAGCACCTCCCAGCCGCGCGGCGCGGACAGCCGCTCGCTGTGCAGGTCGCACAGGTCGTAGGCGTGCGGCTCGGCATAGGTCGCCAGCGGGCCGAGGACAGCGGTCTGGTCGGCGTAGACGTAGGTCAGCGTGTTGACCGCCGAACGGCCACACGCCGTGCGCGAACAACGACGGGCAAGGCTCACGCCGGTGACGCTACCCGCCGGATGCACGACCGGCGCTTAGGCTCGCGGCGTGGACGACCTCAGCAGTGCGGCACGCAGCCGCGGTCGGGACCGTCGGGGTCGCGGCATGCGCGGACCGGGGGTGCTCCCCGCCGTGCCCGGCACACCTGCGCTGCGGACCGCACGCCAGAAGTTCGACCAGCTCGTCCTCGACGTGGTCACTCCGCTCGACGAGCGCTGGCAGCGTCACCTCGGCCTCGTGGAGTACGCCGTGGAGGATGCGCCGATGCTGCCCGACGACTGGGGCGACGACACCGTGCCGCTGTCCTCGCTCGTGCGCGGCAAGGGCCTAGAACCCACCCGGCTGGTGATCTTCCGCCGCCCGATCGAGCACCGCGCCACCAACCGCGACGAGCTGGAGGCCATGGTGCACACGGTCGTGGTCGAGCAGCTCGCCGAGCTGCTCAACCTCTCACCCGGCCAGGTCGACGAGAGGTACGCCGACTAGCGGACGGCTATCTCTGGGCGGGCCGCACCGAGGCCACCAGGCTGGTGCGCTCCAGCTGTGCCAGCGGCACCACCGACAGGCCTCGGTCGCTCACCTCGAGCGACACGACCGCCCCGGTGCGCTCGAGCCGCACCAGTGCCAGGACGGCCTCGTCGGGGAGCCGGATCCGAGCCGCGGTCGCCGGGTCGAGCTCGACGCGACGCTCCTTCACGACGGCCTCACCGTCCGCGTCCCACGCCTGCAGGATGAGCAGGCCGGGAGCGGTGGCGCCGGCGACCACGAGGCGCTTCGCTCCGGCGGGCAGGGCCACGGCGGTCTCACTGTCGACCGTCGGACCGGCAGCGGCGAGGGCGAGGTCGCCGGGCGACTGCGTGCGCAGGCTCGCCGTGACCGGGCCGGTCGCCTCGAGCCGGATCGCCTGGACGCCGGCGGCCCTGCGCCCCCGCAGCACACCGCCGAGGTCGATCTCGCTGACCGATGCCGGCGCCAGGGTGACCTCGTCGACGCCGGCCGGCGCGAACTCGCTCGAGTCGCTGACCAGCTTGAGCACGACGCGCACCTCGCCGTCACCGGGGTTGGCCAGGGTGAGGGTGCGGTCCGCGGGCGTGGCACCCACCCCGGCGACGTACGACGTCTCGGCCGGCGCCGCCTGTGCGGGCAGCCACTCGCGCACGGGCTGGTCGCGCCCGACCGGGTCGAGGACGTCGACGACGCTGGCGGCCAGTCGGCCACGGGAGACCGTCACCTGCAGCGCGAGGGCGTCGCGGTTGGGGGTGACCCGGGAGAGGTCGAAGGAGGTCGAGCGACCGCCGGGCACCCGGATGCCGAGGAGCGCGGGGACCTCGACGAGACCGCTGCCGTCCCACACCTTCACGTCGGCGACGGCCGGTCCCTTGTCGGGGTTCACGAGGGTCAGGGTCGAGGCGTGTTCGGCCGAGGCCCCCGCCCCGGTGAACCACCGCTCCGGCGCGGGCTGCTCGCACGCGACGGCCGAGCCGGCACCCGAGCGAGTCGCGACGAGGCCTTCGGCGAGGTCGGCGGACCCGTTGACGACGACGTACTGGCGCTCGCTGCGCGACGCGACCCCACCGACGAGCGTCTCCGTCTCGTCCGCGCGACCCACCCGCAGGGCGAGGTCACCCGAGGCGAGGCCGGTGCTCCCGATCCGGAGGTCCTCGGCACCCGGCAGCCTCGGGGGGCACACCGCCGTCGAACGGTCGAGCGGCGCGGAGGCGGGCGCGTCGGAGGTCGGAGGCGTCTCGGCCGGACGGACCAGGCCCAGCGCCGCCACGGTGAGCAGCGGGATCGCGACGGCCAGCAGGGTCAGCGGGGACGGGCGGCCCGTGGTCCGCTCGGCGACCCGCCGCCGACCGGCGCCCCGTGGGCCCGGAGTGTGCTCAGCCATGACCGCGCTCCTGCCGGCGCTGCCGGACCGTCGGAGCGGCCAGCACCAGGGCGGCCAGGATCGCCAGCCCCTGCACCACGAGCAACGCTCCACGCCACCACGAGCCCGGGCCGTCCACGGCCGCGGCGTCCAGCGGGCGGTCGACGCGCCAGGCACGGGTGCTGCGGTCCTCGGCACTGGCCTGGTCGAGTCCGGCGGTGGCGTCGAGGAGGGCGGAGACGCGGCCGTCCGCGGGCGAGGTGAGCACGACGTACTCCACTCCTCGCGCTCCGAGCGCCGCGACCACGCCGGGCGTCGGGGAGGAGACCAGGGCACGGACGTCGGCGGTCAGGTCGGCGTCCTCGTCGGCGAGCGTGAGGACCTCGTCCTCCCCCAGCGTCGTGCCGTCGTCGCGGCGGATGCGGTAGGTGAGGCCGTCCTCGACCGAGCCTCGCAGCACCAGGACACCGTGCTCGTCCCCCAGGAGGGAGCTCTGCTGCATGTAGACCGGCACGAGCTGGTCGGCGTCGCGCGCCAGGGCGTTGTCGGGGGTGGTGAGCCACCAGCCGAGGCCACCGAGCGGCACCAGGGCCGCCACGACGGCCAACCCGGTCGCCAGGACCCGCTGCCACCAGGGGTGGTGCTCGTCGAGCCGCCGCAGGTAGGCGTCCGCACCGAGCACGACCGCGACGATCGAGGTGCCCTGCAGGATCACCACGAAGAGGCCCAGGCTCGGCCGCGTGGTGACCGACGGCAGCTCGAGCGTGAGGTGCGAGAGCACCCCCGACACGAGCGCGGCGGCCAGGGCGACCAGCCAGCAGATGACGACGGGAACGCGCGTCCGGCGCGGGATGAGCGCCGCGAACGCCAGCACACCCAGCACCAGGCCGAGCCAGCCGGGCGCCCCGAGGTCGTTGAGACGACCGCTGAGCAGGCCGCCGAAGGTCACCTGGTCCACCGTCAGCCGGCCGGCCTCCAGCAGGAGCCCGGACGCGGAGCCGGTGGTGAGCAGCGGCAGCAGCCACGGCGCCAGCAGGACCGGTGTCGCGGCCACCGCGACGACGGGCGGCCCCCAGCTGTCGCGCTCGCGCAGCAGGCGCGGGGAGATGACGGCGGCGCTGCCCAGCACCACAGCGGTCGCCAGCAGGGCGAAGAGCCAGAAACCGGGCACGAAGGCGGCCCCGAGGGCGAGCAGCAGGGCGGTGCGCCAGGCGGCCCGCCAGCGACGGTCCCGGTCGGGGTCGACGAAGCCGAGCGCGGCGTGGGCGGCCCACGGGAGCAGCGCCGCGACGGCGACCGTGCCGAAACGGCCCTCGCCCCAGGCACCCGAGGTCGCCGGGACCAGCGCATAGGTGAGCGCGCCCCACACGACCAACCAGCGCGGCAGGCCGAGCGGGTCCACGAGCCGGCCCACGACCTTGAGCAGCCGCCACGCACCCCACGCGGCGACCGGCACGGCGAGCAGCATCAGGCCCGAGATCACGGTGCCGGTGTGGCCGAGGAGGAGCGAGGCGGCCACCGCGAAGGGCAGCACGTAGGCGGGCGCCGGCACGTCGGTGCCGGTGCCGAGCGGCAGCCAGGCGGCCGTGTGCAGGTGCCACCAGTCACCCGCCGTTGACGGCACCGGCGACAGCGCGCCCCCGGTGATCGAGCCGAAGGCCTCGCGACCCGCGAGCAGCGCCAGCACGCCGAAGAGCACCAGCACGACCGCGACCGGGTTGGTGAAGAAGCGGGCGACCAGCCCGGTGTCGGTGAGGTAGGCGTCGTCGTCGTCCTCCCCGGAGGAGGTGGCCGCACCGCGCCGGCCCTCGCGGCCGGCGGGACCCGTGCCGGGCGCCACCCCCTGGCTCCTGGCGACCCGCCGCCGCTCGGCGACGTCGGCGGCCTGGTTGGTCGCGGCCGACGCGAGGTCGGTGACGAAGTCGAGCCCGTGCCGGTAGGGCAGCCACGGCGGCGCCAGCAGGCGGCGTACGTCGGTGGGCTCGGTCTCGCGGCGCCGGGCCCGCTCACGTCGGGCGGCCAGCAGCTGCCGGGGGCGGCCGTGCACGGAGAGGACCGCGGCGAGCTCGTCGAGCGCCTCGCCCACCGAGCGGACGCCGAGGTAGCCGAGCACCCGGAGCAGCGAGCCGAGGAAGAGGCGGACGTACTGCCAGGCGAAGGCCCGCGGCGAGACGTTGGCCAGCGAGGTGAAGAGGGCGGCCCGGCGCTCCTGGTAGTGGGTGTGGCGACCGGTCAGCGGCGTGCGGCGCACGCCCCGGTGGGCCGCCTCCGCGTGGAAGACGACCGCCTGCGGCACCACGAGCGTGCGGTGACCGGCCAGGGCGGCGCGCCACCCGAAGTCGATGTCGTTGCCGAAGATCGGCAGCTCCTCGTCGAGCCCGCCCAGCGACTCGAGCACCCGGCGCCGCACGAGCATGCCCGCGGTGTTGACCGCGAGCACCTCACGTACGGCGTCGTGCTGACCCTGGTCGTACTCGCCGCGCTCGAGCCCGGTCTCGCGGTGCCCGGTGCCGGTGATGGTCAGCCCGACCTCCAGCAGCCGCCGCAGCGAGGGCCACTCGCGCAGCTTGGGGCCGAGGATCGCGGCGTCGGGGTGCTCCCCCGCCGCGGTCAGCAGCTCTCCCAGCGCGTCGGGGTCGGGGTTGCTGTCGTCGTGGAGCAGCCAGATCCACTCGGTCTCACCATCCGAGAAGGAGTCGGGAGGGACGAGGTCCAGCGCGTGGCGCACGGCGGCGGGGTAGTTCACCGAGCCGGGGACGATGTCGATCACCGCGCGACCCGAGGCCCGGTCCAGCCCGGCGCTGTCCAGCGCGTCGCGGACCAGGGCGACGCTCTCGTCGCGGCTCGTGGTGTCGACGACGACGACGCGGTCGACCGGGAGGGTCTGTCCGGTCAGACCGGCGAGAACCGCCGGGAGCCACCTCGCCCCGTCATGACTGACGAGAAGCGCAGTGACGGACACCGGAGCACCTTAGCGAGGCGCTGCACCCCGCCCGAAACCGACGGAAAACGGCGGGAACCTCAGACGGCGCGCTTCTTGAGCTTGCGGCGCTCCCGCTCGGAGAGACCACCCCAGATGCCGAAGCGCTCGTCGTTCATCAGCGCGGACTCGAGGCAGTCGTCGCGGACCTCGCACGTCAGGCAGACCTTCTTGGCCTCCCGGGTCGATCCACCCTTCTCGGGGAAGAACGCCTCCGGATCCGTCTGCGCGCACAGGGCACGGTCCTGCCAACCGAACTCCTCGCCCTCGGGTTCGAGAAGAAACAGTTCTGCTCTCATGGTGGACACCCTTTCGACCCTGTCTCAGAACTGAACGACCCAACTGAGTGACCCAACCGAGTGACCCAGTCGAATGACACTGTGGGAATTACATGCCTGTCGTACCCCGCAAGTCAAGCCCGGATCTGATATAGCCATTCCCCATCCGGCAGGCTGTTCCTATGTCATCATTCCCGCTGCCGCTCCGCCGTATCACCGTTCTCTCCGGAGGCGTGGGCGGGGCCCGGTTCGTCCAGGGGCTCCTCCACGGCCTGCGCACCGGTGCCGTGCCGGGGGGATCCGCCGCCACCGAGGTCACCGTGGTCGCCAACACCGCCGATGACTGGTGGATCCACGGGCTCAAGGTCTGCCCCGACCTCGACACCGTGATGTACACCCTCGGCGACGGCATCGACGTCGAGCGCGGGTGGGGTCGCCGCGAGGAGACGTGGAGCGCCAGGACCGAGCTCGAGGCGTACGGCGTGGAGCCCACGTGGTTCGGGCTCGGCGACCGCGACATCGCCACCCACCTCGTGCGCACCCAGATGCTCGAGGCCGGCTTCACGCTGTCGCAGGTCACCGAGGCGCTGTGCCGACGCTGGCTGACGCCGGTGCACGGCGGCGGTGTCCGCCTGCTCCCGATGAGCGACGACCGGGTCGAGACCCACATCGCCGTCGCCGACCCCGACAGCCCGAGCGGCCGCTCGGTCATCCACTTCCAGGAGTACTGGGTGCGGCTGCGCGCCGCCGTGCCGGCCCAGGCGGTGCTGGCCGTGGGCCAGGACGCCGCGACCCCGGCGCCCGGGGTGCTGGAAGCCATCGCGGAGGCCGACCTGCTGGTCCTGCCGCCGTCCAACCCGGTGGTGTCCGTCGGCACGATCCTGGGCGTGCCGGGGATCCGCGAGGCCGTGCGGGCCACGTCCGCCCCCGTCGTGGGCCTCTCCCCCATCGTCGGCGACTCGCACGTGCACGGCATGGCGGCGCAGATGCTGACCAGCATCGGGGTCGAGGTCAGTGCCGCGGCCGTCGGTGTCCACTACGGCGCCCGCTCCGCCGGCGGCGTGCTCGACGGCTGGCTGGTCGACTCGCGCGACGCCGACCAGGTCCCCCGGCTCGAGGGGGCGGCCCTCCGGGCGCAGGCGGTGCCACTGATGATGTCCGACCTCGACGCCACCGCGGCGATGGCGGCCGCGGCTGTGGCGCTGGTGAGTGACGGGCGGGCATGAGCCGGCTCGAGGTCTGGGCGCCCGACGGACTGCCCGAGGTGGGGGGCGGGGGGGGCGGGGGGCGCCGGGGGGGCGCCCCCCGGGGGGGCGCGCGGGCCCGGGGGGGCGGCGGGGCGGGGGGGCGCGC
>JBBSOR010000102.1:0-13162 GCA_038259535.1 Propionibacteriales bacterium
GAAGCCGTCCATCTCGACGAGCAGCTGGTTGAGGGTCTGCTCGCGCTCGTCGTGGCCGCCGCCCATGCCGGCGCCGCGGTGGCGACCGACGGCGTCGATCTCGTCGATGAAGACGATGGCCGGCGGGTTCTCCTTGGCCTGCTCGAACAGGTCGCGGACCCGGGAGGCGCCGACGCCGACGAACATCTCGACGAAGTCGGACCCGGAGATGGAGTAGAACGGCACGCCGGCCTCACCTGCGACGGCGCGTGCGAGCAGGGTCTTGCCCGTGCCCGGGGGACCGTAGAGCAGGACGCCCTTGGGGATCTTGGCGCCGACGGCCTGGAACTTGGCCGGGTCGGTGAGGAACTCCTTGATCTCCCCGAGCTCCTCGATCGCCTCCTCGCAGCCGGCGACGTCGCTGAACGTCGTCTTGGGCATGTCCTTGGTGATCAGCTTGGCCTTGGACTTGCCGAACTGCATGACCCCGCGACCACCACCACCGCCGGCCTGGTTCATCAAGAAGATGAACAGCAAGATGATCAGCGCGAAGGGCAGGAGCGTGGCGAGCAGCGAGCCGAGGAAGCTGGGCTGCGGGAACGTGGAGTTGGACTTGGTGATGTCTCCCGCGGCGACCTGCTCGTCGACGGCAGCGAGGATCGACTCCTGCTGGCCGTCGATGTATTGGGCCACGACCTTGTCGCCGTCGGTGCGCACCCCCTTGTCGAGGGTGGCGCGAATCTCCTGGTCGACGCCGTTGAACTCGATCTCGTCGACCTGGCCGGCAGCGATGTACTTCGACAGGGTCGAGGTCTCGACCTCGTCGTAGCCGTCGCTGGGCGCGAGGAACTGGATCGCCAGCAGCACCGCGAAGGCGGACAGGACGATCCACAACCAGGGACCCTTGAATATGCGCTTCACAGGCAACTTTCACCGCATCGGTTTTGGTGGGGCGACGCTACAGGCCGCTCGGACGGCCATTCTTTCAGGCGGGGTGAAGCGGGGGGAGCCGGACCGGGGTCGATCAGGAGTAGACGTGGGGCGCGAGGGTGCCGATGTCCCGCAGGTTGCGGTACCTCTCGCGGTAGTCGAGGCCGTAGCCCACCACGAACTCGTTGGGGATGTCCCAGCCGACGTACTTGGGCTCGACGGGCATCGACAGCGCCTCGGGCTTGCGCAGCAGCGTGGCGATCTCGACGCTCGCGGGGCTGCGGCTGGAGAGGTTGTTGACGAGCCAGCTCAGGGTGAGCCCGGTGTCGATGATCTCGTCGACGATCAGCACGTCGCGACCGCTGATGTCGGTGTCGAGGTCCTTGAGGATGCGCACCACGCCGCTCGACTTGGTGCCGGAGCCGTAGGAGCTGACCGCCATCCAGTCCATCTCCAGGTGGCCCGGCATCGCGCGCGCGAGGTCGGCCATCACCATGACCGCACCGCGCAGGACACCGACCACGAGCAGGTCCCGTCCGGCGTAGTCCGCGGTGATCTGGTCGGCCATCTCGGCCAGTCGCTGCTGGATCTGTGCCTCGGTGAAGAGGACGTTGACCAGCTCGTGCTCCACGTGGGACGAGTCCATGGCTCCAGCCTAGGGCGCGGAGGGGCCGCAGCGCCCGCACGGGTCCCGGTGATGCCGCGCGACGAGGGCGCGCCGGATCGGCAGCCGGGTCCGCAACGGCTGCTCGAGCGGCCCTCAGCCGAGGGCGGGGACGGCGTGCACGTGGTCCCGGTCGCCGGCACGGGGGGGCTCCGCCGGGCCGGGGTGGTCGCTTTCCCCGACCGCTCGGCCCAGGCAGATGCTGGCCATGAAGGCGCTGCCCACGCCGGGCTCACTGGTTGCCGTGAGCGAACCGCCCATCGCCTCGGCGAGCTCCCGGCCGATGGCCAGACCGAGGCCGCTGCCCCCGTATCGGCGGGTGGTGGAACCGTCGACCTGGTTGAAGGACTCGAACACCGACGCCAGGTCCGCCCCGGCGATCCCGATGCCGGTGTCCGTCGCGACGAACTCCACCACCGCCTCCTCCGGGCCGGTGCGGTCGCCCAGGTCCGGGGCCGGTCGCACCTCCAGTCGCACGCTGCCCTCCGGGGTGAACTTGAAGGCGTTGTCGAGGAGGTTGTCGAGGACCTGCAGCAGTCGTGCGGGATCGCCCACCACGGTGCGGGGAACGCCCGGCTTCAGGGTGACGTCGAATCGGATGTCTGTCCTGACCGCCCGTGACCCGTAGGACTGCGCGAGATCGTCCACCAGCGCATGGAGGTCGAAACGGTCGGACGTGAGCTCGAGGTGTCCGGCCTCGATGCGCGAGAAGTCGAGGATGTCGTCGACCAGCCCGCACAGCAGGGCCCCGGACCGCCGCATCCGGCGCACGAGATCGAGTTGCAGCTCGTCGAGCTCGGTGTCCTCGAGGATCTCGCCGACCCCCAGCACGGTCGTCAGCGGCGTGCGGATCTCGTGGCTCATGTTGGCCACGAACATCGACTTGACCCTCGATCCCTCCAGCGCGGCGTCGCGGGCGACCGCGAGCTCGTCGTGGGCGCGCCGCTCCGAGCCGAGCAACAGCGCGGTGCGCACGAACGCGAGCAGGGTCAGGCTCAGGGTCCCGACGACCATGAGGAGGGGCGCGTCCGCCTTGCCGCGCAGGTCGGCGACGACCTCCAGTCCCGGGGGCACCAGGAGCGGACCGATGGCGATGGTGAGCTGGGCCAGGCGGCTGCGGGGCGAACCGACACCGGCGGTCACCGTCGGCGTGGGCGCGGAGCGCCAGGTGCTCCGCGCCAGCAGGAACGGGGCCACCATCCAGGCCGAGTCCATCGCCAGCTCGGGGAAACCGTGGGGGGACCGCAGAAAGGCGATGTCGGCCGCGAGCCAGAGGAGGACCCCGACTGCGAACGACGTGTCGAGAGCGGTCCGGGCCGTGCGGCTCATCAGCACGCGGACCACCAGGGCCATCAGGATCGCGTCGGCCACCGGGTAGGACGCCCACACCACACGCACGAGCGGGGCCAGGGACTCATCCGCGACGATCGCGTCGATGGCGGCGCTCCAGAAGATCAGGATGCTCACGACGACGACAGTGACGGCGTCGACGGCGAAGGTCAGGTCATCGCGACCGCTCGGCCCACTGCGCCGGAGCACGACCCACATGGCGACGCCGAGGAGAACGTAGCTGGCGAACCACGGCGCATCCGCGATCGACACGTCCGTGGCCCGTCCGGACCGGTCGAGCACCTCCCACAGGAGGTCTCCGACGGCGCTGAGGGAGAGGCCCGAGGCGATGAGCCCGCCGACGAGCCGACGTCCCGGCGCCATCCGCCACACTCCGAGCCAGGCGAGGACACTGGCGACTGCCAGCGCCCCGACGTAGATCGCGGCGGACACCACGTCGCTGTCGGTGGATGCATAGACCACGAGCGTGGCGCCGACGACCGCGCCCACGCCCCATTCCGCCCCCGAAAGCCCCGCCACGGGCAGACCCTATGTCGGCGCGAGGGGCGCGCATGGCGATTCAGCAGACTTGCCTCACACCTCGCGCCGGCCGTCCTGGCCCCGGGGGTCAGGACTGCGACGAAGGCTCCGGGGCGAGGAGCTCGGCGAGGACGTCGACCAGCTCCTTCAACGACAGGGGCTTGGTGATGAAGCGGGTCGCGCCCGCAGCGAAGGCCCGCTCGCGGGTCGCCTCGTCGGCGTGTGCGGTGACCACCAGGATCGGCACCTCGCGCAGCCCGGGCAGCTCGCGCAGACGGGCGCACAGCTCCCCGCCGTCCATCCAGGGCATGCTCCAGTCCAGGATCGCCGCATCGAACGTCATCGTCGGGGCCAGCTCGAGCGCAGCGCGTGGGTCGCCGACGCTGCTCACCTCATAGCTCTGCTTGCGGAGCCTGAACGCGATGATGTCGCGGATGTCCTCGTCGTCGTCGACGACCAGCACCCTCTGCATGGTCTCTCCCGTCCTAGCCCGATCCACGACGCACCCTCGCCGACCCGTCCGGCGCGAAGGCGGCTCGGATGAGCCCCCGCCGTCGTCGCCGACCCTATCCCGCCACCCCCTGCCTCACACCTCCCGCCCGCCCCACGTCTCACCGTGACGACGCCCCGGCGCTCAGTCGGCCGCGATGACGAGCAGGCCGTCGCGACGCAGCGCACGCAGCGGGCCGGGCAGGTCGACCCAGCGCTGGCCCCGCCAGGCCACCAGCAGCTTGTCGACCTCGAGCACGTGCCGGCGGGTCAACTCGGTGGCGGGCACGCCGGCCGCGAGCGCCGCGCGGTGGAGGGCCCGGTGGCGCAGTGGAGGCGGCGCCGCCCCGAGCACCTCGACGGCCAGGCCATCCTCGCGGTGCGCGTCGTCGAGCAGCCGATCGGTGAGCTGGTCGAGCAGGAGAGTGTCCTCGCGCAGCTGCTCGGCCGTGCGGGCGAGCGCCTCGGTGATGCCCGGCCCCAGCTCCGCCTCGAGCACCGGCAGCACGCGGTCGCGCACCCGGACGCGGGTGTAGGCGGGCAGGTGGTTGTGCGGGTCGTCCCAGGTCTCCAGCCCCTCCACCTGGCAGGCCGTGACCGTGTCCACGCGTCGTACGCCGAGCAGCGGTCGCGCGAACACGCCGAAGCCCGGCCGCATCCCCTGCAGCGAGCGCCCGCCCGACCCCCGGGCCAGGCCGAGGAGCACCGTCTCGGCCTGGTCGTCGAGGGTGTGGCCCAGCAGCACCACACGCGCGCCCAGCCGGGTGGCGACCTCCTCGAGCACGGCGTACCTCGCCTCCCGCGCCGCGGCCTCGGGCCCGACTCCCGAGGTCGCGTCGACCGAGACGCGCGCGACCACGGTCTCGTCGACGCCCCTCGATGCGAGCTGCGCGACCACGCGGTCGGCCTGCGCGGCCGAGTCCGCCTGGAGACCATGGTCGACCGTCACCCCGACGACCCGCAGGTCCTGCTTGTGCCCCTCGAAGATCGTGGCCGAGGCCAGTGCGAGCGAGTCGGCACCACCGCTGCACGCCACGGCGACGACGTCACCCTCGGCGATGTCGGACAACGCGGCGCGGACCGGGACCCGGACCGCCGCGATCGAGGGGTGGAGCGTCACAGCACTCGGGCGACCCACGCGTCGGGGTCGGTGATCTCGGCCTTCGAGGGAAGTGTGTCGGGGCCGCTCCACACGGCGTTGAACTCCCCCATGCCGACCTTGTCCACGACGTGGCGGACGAAGACGGCGCCATCACGGTACTGAGCCATCTTGGCGTCGAGGCCGAGGAGCCTGCGCAGCAGCCGGTCGAGGGTGCCGGCACCCTGGCGTCGCTGGTTGAACTTCGTGCGGATCTGCTCGACGGACGGGATCACGCTCGGGCCGACGCCGTCCATCACGACGTCCGCGTGGCCCTCGAGGAGCGACATGACGCCGGTGACCCGGTCGAGGATCTCCTTCTGCTCCGGCGAGGAGACCAGGTCGAGCATGCTGCCGCCGCCGCCGCGGATCGCCTCGGCGCCGCGGCGCAGCCCCTCGAGGAGCGCGGTCGGCTCGATCGTGTCGGCGACGGCGTCCATCTGGGTCATCAGGTGCTCGCCCAGCCACGGGTTGGCGGTGAACTGCACGCGGTGCGTCTCCTCGTGCAGGCACACCCAGAGGCGGAAGTCGTGCGGGTCGGCGCCGAGCTCGCGCTCGACATGGACGATGTTGGGCGCGACCAGCAGCAACCGGCCGTGCGGGGCGAAGAACGGGTCGAACTGGCCGAGCACCTTGGTGCCGAGGAACCCGAGCATCAGCCCCACCTCGGCGCCGGTGACGCGCGAGCCGATCGCCTCGGCGAACGCCGAGGGCGCCCCCTTCTTCTCGCTGAGCCTGTCGACGATGGGCGCGAGGATCTTCGCGAAGCCGTCGGCGTTGGCCCGGACCCAGCCGGCGCGGTCGACGACGAGCACCGGAGCGCTCCCGGGCGCCGCGTGCAGGCCGGTGAACTCCTGGACCAGCGGGGTGGAGCGCTCGGCTCCCTCGCGGAGCTCGACCACAGCAGCGACCGCCTCGTCCGCGGACACCTCGCGGCCGGGGCCGGCGATCCGGGAGCCCACGGTGACGGCGAAGTCCCAGTCGACGAGGTTCATGTCGAGACCCTAGCCGGGCGTTCGTGAGCACCGGCAGGCCGCGAGCGCGGCGGCGGCGCGGTCGATCGCCTCCTGGGCGTCGTACTTGTCCTCGTCGCCGACGCGGTCCGCCGCGAAGACGAACGCCATCGGCTCGCCGTCGCGACCGACCGCGATCCCGGCCAGGGCATGGACACCGGTGAGGGTGCCGGTCTTGGCCCGCACGAGGCCGCGCGCGACCGCGGGCCCCTCGGTGAAGCGGTAGGTCAACGACCCGGTGAACCCGGCGACCGGCATCCCGGTGACCAGCTGACGCAGGGCCGCGCCGTCCGGACCGGCTGCCCGCTGGAGCAGGGACAGGAGCGTGGTGGTCGAGACCCGGTTGCGACGCGACAGGCCGGACCCGTCATACACCTCGTCACCGGTGACGACGACCCCCAGCCCGCCCAGGGTGGCGAGCACGCCGGCCGCCCCGGCCTCGAAGGAGCCGGTGCCGGAGGTGGCGAGGCCGACCTGGTGGCCGACCACCTCGGCCCCCTCGTTGTCGCTGACGTCGAGGATCCGCTCGGCGATCTCGCCCAGGGGGGCGCTCTCGACCACGGCCAGCTCCTCCGCCCCGGCAGGTGGGACGACCCGCTCCGGGTCGCCGGCCACCTTCATGCCTGCGGCGGTGAGGGCGGCGGCGAAGGCCTCTGCAGCAGCAAGGGACGGATCGTCGGACCGACCCTCGCCGTCGGGCTCGATCCCGCTGTCGACCATCAGCGCGGTGATCGGGCTGACGATGCCGTCGGGCACGTAGTCGCGGCGCCAGGCCGGGTTGTTGCTCGGGCCCGAGAACAGGCTGTCGTCGAAGCGCACCTTCACCCGCCCCCGGCCACCCAGCGCCGCGGCCGCCTCGAGCGCCAGCGTGGTGATGTCGGCACGGGCGGGGTAGGTCGCGGCGGCCTCCGCCTCGGTGAGCGGCTTGCTGGCCAGGAGCGGGTCGCCCCCACCCACCAGCACGACCTCGCGCGGCGCGTCGCCGCGCACGACCCGGGTGGAGAACGTCCGGTCCGGGCCGATCGTCGCGAGGGCTGCCCCGAGGGTGAGCAGCTTGGTGGTCGAGGCGGGGACGTAGCGCCCGTCGCCGGAGGTCCACACCTCCGAGCCGGGCGCCAACGAGGTCACCGCGCCCACGACGTGACGCCCGAGGTCGGGGTCGGCGAGGAGGGGCGCCACGGCTGCGGCGACCTTGTCGACGGCGATCGGGGCGGACGTGTCCGCGGCCGCGGCTGCGGGTGCGGGGATGGACCACGCGGGCAGGTCGAGCCCGACGGGCGGGAGCACGGCCTCGGGCTCGGTCACCGGATCCGCGGCCAGCCCGGGCAGGTAGCGCGGGCCCCACTCGAAGCGGTAGGCACCCACTCCGGCGGCCAGGAGGGCGAGGACGACGACGGTGGGCAGCCACGCCAGGGCACGGCGGCGTACCCCACCTCGTCGACGTGTCGACCCTCTCGCTTCGCGCATCGGGGCCATTGTGCGCGAGACTGCCCCTACGACATCGCGTCGGGCCCTCGCCGGGCGCGCTCCGGGGTGTGATCCTGAGTCGTGATGCCGAGATTGATCCTGAGACGGCCCGATGGCGTGCCGAGAGTGTGGAGGAAGACGTGCTGAGCTTCGACGTGCTGGTGGAGATCCCCAAGGGTGAGCGCAACAAGTACGAGGTCGACCACCACACCGGGCGGATCCGCCTGGACCGCATGCTGTTCACCTCGACGGCCTACCCGGCCGACTACGGCTTCATCGAGAACACCCTCGGCCAGGACGGCGACCCTCTCGACGCGCTCGTGATCCTGCAGCAGCCGACCTTCCCGGGCTGCCTGATCGAATGCCGCGCGATCGGCATGTTCCGGATGACCGACGAGGCCGGCGGCGACGACAAGGTGCTGTGCGTGCCGAGCCACGACCCGCGCCTGGAGCACCTGCGCGACATCAACCACGTCTCGAAGTACGACCGCCTGGAGATCCAGCACTTCTTCGAGGTCTACAAGGACCTCGAGCCCGGCAAGTCCGTCGAAGGTGCCGACTGGGTCGGCCGCGTCGAGGCGGAGGCCGAGGTGCACGCCTCGTTCGCGCGCTTCAAGACCGAGGGACACGGCGACGACGTCGCCAACCTCGCCGACGAGAGCCTGGGCGGCGACGACGTCTGAGGCTCGGCCTTGGCGCTGTAACGCCGTGTTACTGGTTGTACCGACCCTGATGCATGGGGGTGGGTACAGGCAGTAACACGGCGTTACAGGTATGCGGGGGGTGGTCAGACCCGCGCCAGGAAGGCCTCGACGCTCCGTGCGACCTCGAGGTGGATCTCGGCCGTGCGGACGGCGTCGATCGTGCCCATGCCGTGGTCGGCGTCGGGGACCTCGAGTACGTCACACCCGTTGTCGGCGAGCTCGCGCGCGATCGCGGTGTCCCACAGCTCATCGGCGAGACCGCCGACCAGCAGCTGCCGGCCGGCGTTGGCGGCGATGGCCTCGGCCACCTGCGGCTCGACGAGCAGCGGCGTGAACCAGATCGCGTCGAGCCCGCGCTCCGCGGCGTACGACGCGGCGCGGGTGCCGAGGGACTTGCCGACCACCAGCACGTGGTCGGCGTCCTCCGCGGCGAGCGCCTCCTCGACGTGCCGGCGTACCCAGGCACCGGAGTCCTCGTCACCGCGGGTCGTGCTGTCCCACCAGAGCTGCCGGACGGTGAAGCCGTGATGCACCAGTGCCACGCGGGCGAAGTCGAGCAGCGGGGCCGAGGGCGGGTAGGCGCGGCCGGGCGCGACGAGCGCCAACCCGCGGCTGTGGCCGGCAGGTTCCCAGCGGGTCGGCAATCCTCCGAATGTCATCTCACGATCTTCCTGCGCGGACCGCACGGAAATATCCCAACGCCCCGTGCAGGGCCAGCTCGACCTCGGAGCAGCCGGCCTCGCGCAACCAGGCGCGGGCCTCGGCGGAGGTGCACATCGGGCCGAGGATCCCCAGCCGGGCGCCCCCGCGGCGCAGCGGCCGGTAGCGCAGCCCGGTGTCGGTGAAGAGCGAGCTGCCGGTGATCGCGCCGCCGGGGGTGAGCACCCGCACCATCTCGCCGATCGCCCGGCGCGGGTCGGGGAAGCAGTGCAGGCCGGTGAAGGAGACCACGAGGTCGAAGCTGCCGTCCGCGAAGGGCAGGTCCCCCACGTCGGCCACCGAGGTCCTCACCTGGTCGGTGACGCCGAGCCGCGCCGCGGTGGCCGCGGCGCGCTCGAGCATGATGGTGGAGATGTCGGCCGCGACGACGTCGAGCCCCTGGCCGGGGCGCACGCCACGCAGGGCGACACCCGACCCGGTCGGCACGTCGAGCACGCGCGACCCCGCCGGCAGGGTCCCGATCTCGGCGGCGGCCTCGTGCAGGAGGGTCAGGTCGCTGCCCATGCCCGCGCGCCACGCCGTACGCCCGACGGGACCGGAGTCCACGAGCCAGGGGTAGACGTAGGACCACAGCGGGTCCTCGCTCCAGCCACCGAGCCCGGGCAGCCTCATGTCGGATCCAGGCTCACCCGAGGAGCTCCTCGCTCCGCAGCATCTGCTCCGGCACCCCGAAGGCGTCGACGAGGTCCACGGCCAGCGGACGGATCTTGCGGCACAGCGAGCCGACCTCGCGGCTGATCGCCTTGGACCGGGCGCTGGAGAGCCGGCCGTGCTCCATGAACCAGGCCCGGTCGGCCTCGATGGTCGTCAGCGCGTGCAGGTCGCACAACAGGTTGAGGGTCACCTTGAGGTCCCCCTCGGGGAGGGCGGCGGTCCTGGCGACGAAGGCCTCGAGCACCAGCCGCTCGGTGTGCGCACGGGCCGCCGCGATCACGTGGTCCTGCACCCGGGAGAAGACCGCGCCGGGGTTCGACCCCTGGTCGACGCCGCGCTTGATGCGCCGGGCGACGCCGCCGATCATGTGCTCCTCGCGGAAGCGCAGCATGGCGAGCTGGTAGTTGGGGTCGAGCAGCCCGGCTTCCTGGTCCCACGAGTCGCCTCCGGGGAACAGGTCGCGCACCGACTGGACGAGCTTGTGCACCGCCGTCCGCTCGACGACGGTCTCCACCGCGAGCCCCGCGACGAAGCGCGCCATGCCGAGCTGGTCCATGTCCTCGAACTCGCCGGCATAGTCGGTCAGCAGGCCCTTGGCGACGAGCTGGAGCAGCACGTGGTTGTCGCCCTCGAAGGAGGTGAAGACGTCGGTGTCGGCCTTGAGCGCGGCGAAGCGGTTCTTGCTGATGTAGCCGGCGCCGCCGCACGCCTCGCGGCACTCCTGGATGGTGCGGGTGGCGTGCCAGGTGCCGAGAGCCTTCGTGCCCGCAGCACGCGACTCCAGCATCCGGCGGGCGTGCTCGTCGTTGCCCTCCTCCGTCGGACCGGGGCCGGAGAAGACGTCGTGGAGCTGACCGGCGACGACCTCCTGTGCGAAGTGGAGGGCGTACGTCCTCGCGATGAGCGGGAAGAGCCGGCGCTGGTGCATGCCGTAGTCGAGGAGCAGCTGCTCCTCGTCGGTCGAGGTCGCCTCGAACTGGCGACGGCGGGCGGCATAACGGGTGGCGACGGTCAGCGCGACCTTGGCCGCGTTGATGCCGGCGCCACCGACGCAGACACGCCCCTGGACGAGGGTGCCGAGCATGGTGAAGAAGCGCTTGTTGGGGTTGTCGATGGGCGACAGGTAGCGGCCCTCCGGCGTCACCTCGGCGAACTGGTTGAGCAGCGCGGTGCGCGGCACCCGCACGCCGTCGAACCAGATCCGCCCGTTGTCGACCCCGTTGAGGCCCATCTTGGGTCCGCAGTCCTCGATGCGGACGCCGTCGAGCACCCGCCCGCCCTCGCGGATCGGCACGACGAAGGCGTGCACTCCGTGCCCGACGCCGTCGACCTCGAGCTGGGCGAACACGGCGGCGAGCTCGGCGTGGGCCGCCGCGTTGCCGATGTAGTCCTTGCGGCTCTCGTCGTCGGGCGTCGTGATCACGAACTCCTCGGCGTCGGCGTCGTAGGTCGCGACGGTGCCGAGCGCCTGGACGTTGGAGCCGTGCCCGCTCTCGGTCATCGCGAAGCAGCCCATCGTGCGGCCCGTGACGAGGTCGGCCAGGTGGGCATCGTGGTGGGTCCTGGTGCCGAGCTGCAGGATCGCGCCGCCGAACAGGCCGAACTGCACACCGACCTTGACCAGGACGGACAGGTCACCGAACGCGAGGGTCTCGAAGGCGGCGACCGAGGCGCCGATGTCGCCACCGCCGCCGTACTCCTCCGGGAAGCCCATCCCGGTCTGACCGGTCTGGGCCATCTGCACCACGACGTCCTTGACCCGCTCGCGGAAGTCGGTGGTGGACAGGTCCTCCTCGTCGAGGAGGATCTGCGCGTGCTCGGCGAGGTTGTCGCGCACGAGGTCGCGGACCTCGTGGTAGCGGCCGTCGAGCAGGACCCGGAGCGCGGTGACGTCGACGTCCGGCTGGCGGTAGCCCGTGGCATCCGCGTGACCTGCGAGGACCTCGACCTCGACCTCGGCCCGCTCGGGCTCGACAGTGGGCATCTCGTCGGCGATCCGGGGCGCCTCGTCGGTCGTCATCTTCCGAGATTAGCCGTCGGGGTAGGTTCTCGGCGATGAACGTGTCCGAGGCCACCCAGCTGGGCGAGATGGCCTACAACTACGCCGTCGTGGGTGTCCAGAAGGGCGGCACCTCGACGCTCGCGGTCACGCTCACCCAGCACCGTCTGGTGTGCCAGCCGCCGGACAAGGAGCGGCACTACTTCGACGACGAGAGCATCGACTGGTCCGCCCCCGACCATGCGCGCGACTACTCGGCGCCGCGCCGGGCCCCGATCCACCGGCTCGTCGGGGACGCCACCCCTACCTACCTCTACTGGCCGCACGCCCTGGAGCGGATGCGGGCCTACGACTCCGGCATGCCGCTCGTCGCCGTCTTCCGCGACCCGCTCGAACGGCTCTTCTCCCACTGGGTGATGCTCCGCTCGCGCAACCTGGCCTGGCCCGACTGGCCGGACTTCCTCACCGAGTGGCCGCACACCTCCCTGCCCGACGCGGTGCCGGACGGCGTACGCCCCATGCGGTGGCGGCACATGACCGGCCTGGCTCGGGGCTTCTACGGCGAGCAGCTGCAGCGCGGCTTCGAGCTCTTCCCCCGCCACCAGTGGCTGTTGCTGGAGCTGCGCGCGATGTTGGGCGACTTCGAGCAGACTGTCCACCGCACGACCGACTTCCTCGAGCTGCCGCGCTTCGAGCACGTGCCGCCGCTGAAGAACTGGCACGCCGGCGCCGAGCAGATCCCCGGCACCGCGCCGACGGCCGACGACCTGGCCCGGGTGGCCGAGCTGTATGCCAAGGACCTCGCCCTCTTCGAGGAGCTCTCGGGCATCGACACCTCGGCATGGTCGACCCGGTTGATCCTCGACGGCGACCTCGACCCGGGCGAGCTCGCCGCGCGGTTCGCCGGCAAGGTCAGGTGAGTCGCGCCCTCCTCCCCACGGCGCGCGTGGAGGAGATCAGGGGCGTGCGAAGAAGTTGGGTGCACGCCAGGCGTACATCGACTCCTGGCCGACGTTGCGACCGGTGCGAGGGGCCTGGATGACCTGGCCGCCGCCGACGTAGATCGCCACGTGGTAGATCGAGCCGGGGGCACTCGAGGAGCCCCAGAAGACCAGGTCGCCGGGCACCAGCTGGCCCGCGGTGATCCGGGTCGACTGGGTGTATTGGGCGACCGAGTAGTGCGGCAGCGACCGGCCTCCGCGCGCCCAGGCTGCCGCAGTGAGGCCGGAGCAGTCCCAGGAGTCCGGCCCGGAGGCGCCGTACTGGTAGGGCTTGCCGATCTGTGACGCCGCGAAGGCGATGGCCGCGGCCGCGTCCCCGGTGGATGGCGGTGGGGCGGGGGTCGGCGTCGGGGTCGGGGTCGGCGTCGGGGTCGGGGTCGGGGTCGGCGTCGGGGTCGGGGTCGGCGTCGGCGTCGGCGGCGGCGTGACTGTGGGCGTCGGGGTGGGTGTCGGGGTCGGCGTCGGGGCCGGGGGCGGCGTCGGCTTGCGGGTCGGGGTGGGCGGCGGGGTCGGGGTCGGGGTGGGCGCCTGCTCC
>JBBSOR010000103.1:0-12288 GCA_038259535.1 Propionibacteriales bacterium
AAGGTGGTGTTGGTCAGCACCGTCTGGCACTCGAAACGGTAGGACGGGAACTTGTAGATCGAGTTGAACATGAAGGCACCCAGCACCGGCACGCCGCCGCCGACCACGGCGATGTCGGCGCCCCGGTCGGCGTCGAGGTGCACCTTGAAGCCGGTGACGTTGCCGTCCTTGTCGGCGGCCAGCGTCAGCGTCTGCACCTGGTCGCGGCCGTGGTGGGCCGCCATCAGGCTCTCGCTGCGGGTCTCGGTGTACTTGACCGGCTTGGAGAGGCGGCGGGCCACGGCCCACGCGATCCACTCCTCGGGCGTGGTCTGCAGCTTGCCGCCGAAGCCGCCACCGACGTCGGGGGCGATCACCCGGATCTTGGACTCGGGCACACCGGTGGTGGCCGCGAGCGCGAAGCGCAGGATGTGCGGGATCTGGGTCGCGGACCACATGGTGAGCTGCTCGCCGGTCGGGTCGACCACGACGCTGCGCGGCTCCATGAAGGCAGGGATGAGCCGCTGCTGGCGGTATTCGCGCTCGATGAGGATGCCGTCGGTGCGGGCCTGCTCGATCGCCGCCTCGACGTCCGAGCCGGTGCCGGCCTCGGCCGAGTCGAAGACCCACAGCGCGGACTTGTTGGTGCCGAGGTCGGGGTGCGCGAGGACGGTGTCCTTGAGCGCGTTCTTGATGCCGATCACGGCCGGCAGCTCGTCGTACTCCACGTCGACCAGCTCGGCGGCGTCGCGCGCCTCCGCAGCACTGCGGGCGACGACGACGGCGACGATCTCGCCGGCGAAGGCGACCCGGTCAGCGGGCATCGGCGAGTGGGTCGGCGTCTTCTGGTCCGGCGTGATGGGCCAGGCGTTGATGCACACGCCGAGCTCGTCACCGAAGTCCTTGCCCGCCAGCACCGCGACGACGTTGGGCGAGGCCTTGGCGGCCTCCACGTCCACCGAGGTGATGGCGGCGTGCGCGAACGGGCTGCGCACCATCGCGAGGTGCAGCATCCCCGGCAGGGTGATGTTGTCGGTCCAGCGGGTGCGACCGGTGATGAGTCGCTGGTCCTCCTTGCGGCGGCGGTCCTTGCCGATCTCCGCGGCGGGACGGTCCTGGGTGGCGGTCATGCCTTCGCCCCTTCGGCTGCGTGGAGCACGCTCTTGACGATGTTGTGGTAGCCGGTGCAGCGGCAGAGGTTGCCCTCCATGCCGAGCCGCACCTCCTCCTCGGTGGGGTCGGGGTTCTCGCCCAGCAGGTCGACGGCCTGCATGATCATCCCCGGCGTGCAGAAGCCGCACTGGAGGCCGTGGCACTCCCGGAACGCCTCCTGCACGGGGTGCAGCTCACCCTCCGCCGTCTCGGCGAGGCCCTCGATCGTGGTCACGGTGCGGCCGTTGGCCTGCACGGCGAGCACGTTGCACGACTTCACGCTGGTGCCGTCGAGGTGGACGGTGCACGCCCCGCAGTTGGAGGTGTCGCAGCCGATCACGGTGCCGGTCTTGCCGAGCTTCTCGCGCAGGTACTGCACGAGCAGCATCCGAGGCTCGACGTCATCGGAGACCGCGGCCCCGTCGACAGTCAGTTCGATCTTCGCCATCTTGCCGCTCCAGTGTGAGGTGGGTCACGTGCGAGTGAACCTAGGCCGCCGTGGTTGGCGAACGGTTGGGGGCGGGCAGCCGCGCCGCGATCCTGGTGCCGTGGTCGTCGTACGGCGCCTCGCTCGTCACTGCGACCACTTCAGTCCCACGGGTGGGGGGACTCCTGCGCGGATGGGCCGTTGCAACAGCCGAATCGCGCGGGAGTCACCGCCCCAGCGGGGACTCCTGCACGGATGGGCCGTTGCAACAGCCGAATCGCGCGGGAGTCACCGCCCCAGCGGGGACTCCTGCACGAGCGCCCTCACCGCGCCGACGCCAGCTTCCCCTTGAGCAGCGGGGCGACGGGGTGGTGCACGGGCAGAGCTGCGAGGCAGGCCTCCACGACCGCGGTGTCATAGGGAGCCAGGTCGCTGTAGCGGAGCACGGCGTCGGGGTCGGGATGGGCGAGCAACGCCTCGCGCACGCTCACCGCGAGGTAGTCGCCCATCTGCACGAGAGCGGGCGACTCGGTGCCCGGCAGCAGGTCGCCGCCGTAGGCCCGCACGGCGGCACGCACGTCGCCGCGTCGCAGGAGCCGCTGGACCTCCTCGACGTCGGTCATCACCGGCATGGTCAACCGGTAGGGACGCGAGGAGAGCTGCCCGGCCAGCGCCGCCCGCAGGTGGGACACCTCGGCCTTGAGGGTGGAGGTGGTCACCGCCGAGTCGCCGTAGAGCAGCGCGTGCAGGTGCTCGACCGACAACCCCGCGGGGTGCAGCGCGAGGAGAGCCAGGATCTCGGTCTGGCGTCGGTTGAGCAGCAGCCGCTGCCCGTCGAACCAGACCTCGGCGGTGCCGAGGAGGGTCAGCGTCAGCCCGGGCTCGAGGGGGCCCGCGGCACCTGCCTGCGCCGTACGCCGGTCAGCCGGCAGCGCCGCCTCGATGAGTCGAGCCATCACCCGGGCGGTGGCCAGGCCGATCGGGTGCGAGCGGTCCCAGGTGGTCGAGAGGTCGATCACCCCGAGCGATCGGCCCGTCACCGGATCGAAGACGGGCGCCGCCCAGCAGACCCAGTTGTGCACGACCTCGGCGTAGTGCTCGGCGCTGAAGACCATCGCCGGTGCGCCCGTGCGCCCCGCGATGGCCAGCGCATTGGTGCCGACGCTCTTCTCGTCCCAGCGCCCCCCGGGCACGAAGTTGACCGTCTCGGCCTTGCGGCGCATCACCCGGCCCCCGTAGGTCCACAGGATCCGGGTCTGTTCGTCGGTGATCGCGATGACCAGGTCGCCGTCCTCGGCGGTGCGGCGCAGCTCGTCCTGCACGCGCGAGACCGCGGTCTGCAGCGGCGACTGGTTCCAGAACTCGGCCGTGTCGCCCTCGTCGTCGAGCGGGGCGTGCGTCACGGCGGGCGAGACGACTCCCGAGAGCTGCCAGCTGCTCAGGATCTCCGGCCGCACGGCGGCGGCCTCCTCGGCGCCGTCGGACACGAACTGCGTCCAGGCGCGTACGGCGCTCACGCGGCGTGCGTGCAGGTCATCGGTGCTCATCGCGGCTCCCTGGGGGTCGCGGCAAACCTAGCCCGGGTGTGACGCTCACAACAGGACGGACCGGACCACCGGTTCAGTCGTCGTGGTGGATCCGGCCCTCGGTGGCCGCCAGGCGCTCTCCCGAGCCGCCCCACTGCCGCGCCACGATCTCCGCCGCGATGGACACCGCGGTCTCCTCCGGGGTGCGCGCGCCGAGGTCGAGCCCGATGGGCGAGGACAGCAGCTCGAGCTCCTCGGGACCCAGACCCGCCTCGACCAGGCGCTGCATCCGCTCCTCGTGCGTGCGCCGGGAGCCCATCGCACCGATGTAGCCGGGGCGTAGGTCGTCGTCGAGTCGCAGCGCGACCTCGAGCAGCGGCACGTCGAACTTCGGGTCGTGGGTCAGCACCGCCAGCACCGTGCGCTTGTCGATGCGCCCGCCCTCGACCTCGGCGCCGAGGTAGCGGTGCGGCCAGTCGACGACGACCTCGTCGGCGCCGGGGAAGCGCGACGTGGTCGCGAAGACGGGACGGGCGTCGCACACGGTGACGTGGTAGCCGAGGAAGGAGCCGACCTTTGCGACGGCCGCCGCGAAGTCGATCGCCCCGAAGACCAGCATCCGCGGCTTGGGCGCGAAGCCCCAGACGAAGACCCGCATCCCCTCGCCGCGACGCTCGCCGTCCGGTCCGTAGGTGAGGGTGGCGTTGGTGCCGGCCGCGAGCAGCCCGAGTGCGTCGTCGTGGACCGCCCCGTCCGCGCGCGGCGAGCCGAGGGTGCCCTCGGCCGGCACGTCCGGACGCACGATCATCCGACGGCCCACCCACGTGGCGTCGGGGTGGTCGATGACGGTGGCCAGGGCGACGGGCCGGCCGGCCTCGATGTCGGCGGCGACCTCACCCAGCTGCGGGAAGGTCGTGCGCGAGACCCGCTCGACGAAGACGTCGAGGATGCCACCGCAGGTCAGCCCGACGGCGAACGCGTCGTCGTCGGAGACGCCGTAGCGCTCGAGCACCGGCTCCCCCGACGCGACCACGGACTGCGCGAGCTCGTAGACCGCGCCCTCGACACAGCCGCCGGACACCGAGCCGACCGCGGTCTCGTCGGGTCCGACCAGCATCGAGGCGCCTGCCGGGCGGGGCGCGGACCGGAAGGTGGCCACCACGGTGCCCACGCCGATCGTCTCACCCGCCTCCCACCACTGCATCAGCTCGGACAGCACGTCACGCACGCGCGATCACCTCCGTCAGGTCGGCGAAGGTCGCCAGCGAGTGCCCCGCGAGGAAGTCGTCACAGTGCGGCAGCGCCGCGACGACACCCCCCTGGAGGGGCTCGTAGCCCTGCTTGCCACGGTGTGGGTTGACCCAGATGACGCGGTGCGCGACGCGCCGCAGCCGGGCCATCTGCTGGCCGAGGAGCTCGGCGTCGCCGCGCTCCCACCCGTCGCTGAAGACCACCACCACGGCCCCGCGTGCCAGGCCGCGCTGGCCCCACCGGTCCATGAACACCCGCAGGTTCTCCCCCAAGCGGGTGCCGCCGGACCAGTCCGGCACCACCTCACCGGCCGCCACGATGGCTCGGTCGGCGTCGGGCGAGCGCAGGGCGCGGGTGACGTGGGTCAGGCGGGTGCCGACCGTGAACGTCTCGACGGTGCCGCCCGCGGACCGCGCGGACTGGGTGAGTCGGTGGGCCAGCCGCAGCAACGCATCGGCGTACAGGCTCATCGACCCGCTCACGTCGACCAGCAGCACCACCCGGCGCGGGCGGGTGCCGCGGCGACGCCAGGCGATCTCGCCGGGCTCGCCGAGGTGGCGCAGGGAGTTGCGCAGGGTGCGGTGGGCATCCACCTGGCCGCGGTGCCACCGCTGGTGCCGGGCCGTACGACGACGGGGCGGGCGCAGCGTGAGCCGGGCGAACATCTGGGCCAGGCGCCGCTTCTCGGCCGCGTCGAGGGTGGCGACGTCTCGGTGCCGGAGGACCTCCGCCGCCGAGGCAGCCGCCCGGATGACGTCCTCGTCCTCCTCCCCCTCGCCGCGGGTGCCGGTCTCGGTGTCGGGCAGGAGGTGGGCGGTGGCCGGGCGCGGGGTCGCGCGGGGGCGCACGCCCGGGAGACCGTCGCGTGCGTCGAACCACGCCGCGAACACCTGGTCGTAGCGGGCCAGGTCGTCGGGCGAGGCGCAGAGGGTGGCCCGACCGGCCCAGTAGGTGGCCTGCCGGCCGCCCACCCCGACCTCGGCCACGGCGGCGAGGAAGCCCTGGGAGCGATCCTGGGTGACCGCGACCCCGGCGGCCCGCAGGGCGCGGGCGAAGCCGAGCAGGATCTCGTCGGCGGCGTGCCCGGTGGTGCTCACTTCGCCAGCATCCGGTCCAGGGCGGCCTTCACCCGGTCGGCGTCCTCGCGGTACTTCAGGAGTGCGCCGAGTGTCGCTGCGGCCGAGGCCAGGTCGAGCTCGGTGCTGCCGAGGTGGGTGAGGGCGCGCGCCCAGTCGAGGGTCTCCGCGACTCCCGGCGGCTTGAGCAGGTCGTCGCGGGTGCGCAGCTGCTGGACGAGCCCGACCACCTGGCGGGCGAGGGTCTCGCTGACCTCGGGCGCGCGCGAGCGGACGATCTCCACCTCGCGCTCCAGTCCCGGGTGGTCGATCCAGTGGTAGAGGCACCGGCGCTTCAGGGCGTCGTGCAGCTCGCGGGTGCGGTTGGAGGTCAGCACCACCAGCGGCGGCTCGGGCGCGGTGACGGTGCCGAACTCGGGGATGGTGACCTGCCAGGTCGAGAGCACCTCCAGCAGGAAGGCCTCGAACTCGTCGTCCGCGCGGTCCACCTCGTCGACCAGCAACACCGCCGGAGCCTGGCGCAGCGCCGCCAGGACCGGGCGTGACAGCAGGAACCGCTCGTCGTAGAGGCTCTTCTCGGCCTCGTCGGAGTCGACGTCACCGGAGGCCTCGAGGGCGCGCAGATGGAGGATCTGGCGCGGGAAATCCCAGTCGTAGAGCGCCTGGCTCGCGTCGATCCCCTCGTAGCACTGGAGGCGCACGAGAGGCAGGTCCAGGCTCTGCGCCAGGGCCTCGGCGAGGGCGGTCTTGCCGGTCCCCGGTTCCCCCTCCAGCAGCAGCGGTCGCTGCATCCGGGAGGCCAGGAACACGACCGTGGCGAGCTCCTCGTCGGCGAGGTAGCCGGTGGCACCCAACCGGGCGGCCACGTCAGCGACAGAGTCCATGACGTCAGGCTACGACCAGGCACGTTGGCCGGACGTTGGGTCGACGCCCCCGGGTCGTGAGCGCCTCAGCGGCGGTCCACGTCGGCACCGGTCGCCAGGTCGCCGCACTCGACCAGTGCGACCTCGTGGGCGGCGAGGTAGTCGCGGGCGCCGCGGTCACCAGAAGCGGTCTCGACGACACCCGCCCAGTGGTCGCGCCCCAGCAGCACGGGAGGCCCGGGCACCCCGTCGTACGACGCGCGGGCGAGGACGTCGGGCCCGGTGGCCGCGGCGGCGAGCCGGGCCACGACGGCGGCGTCGACGTCCGGCAGGTCGACCAACGAGACGAGTGCCGCGTGGTGCGCCGCCCAGGGCAGGGCGGACAGCCCGGCGCGCAGCGAGGCCCCCATGCCCTCGGCCCAGTCGTCGGCCCGGACGCGAGCGACCGACATCGGCAGCAGGGCAGCCGCCCGCTCCGCCTCGGCGCCCAGCACGACGACGATCTCCGCGCACGGGCGCAGTGCCTGCACCGACCGCAGCAGCCATGACGTGCCGTCGTCGTCGCGTGCCAACGCCTTGGGGCCGCCGAAGCGTTCGCCGGCCCCCGCGGCCAGGAGCAGTCCGACGACCGAGGTCACTTCGCGAAGGCCTCGGCGTAGAGCGCCTCGAGCTCCGGACCCTGCTCGGCGGTGAAGCCGCACAGGGTCACGCGCTCGCCCGTGGCGCTGACCAGGTAGGACTTGCCCTGCTCGAAGTCGACGGCCATCAGCAGGTCCTGGAGGTCCTTGCTCGGCGACGTCACCGTCACGGTGGCGGCCTCGCCACCGACGTACCACTGGTCGACCGCCAAGGTCGCCGTGCCGTCGTCCAGCGAGGTCACGGTGCCGGAGAAGGCCGTGTCGAAGGTGGCCAGCGTGTCCGCGTTGGGGGCGGCGCACTTGCCGGCCGCCGCGCCGTCGGCGGTGAGGGCGAGGGTCTCCTCGGCGGCACCCGCTTCCGCGGAGCCGGTGGTCGTGCTCGTGTCCGCGGCCTCGTCGGCGCCACAGGCGGCCAGTCCGGCCAGCGCGACGAGCGCGACGGCTGTCGTACGGAGTCGGATCATGAGGTTCATCCCTTCGTGTGGTGGGCGGGGCGTCGGGCCCGCTCACCTGATCGGACGGCGTGGGCTCGCCTACGGTTCCGGCTCGCCCTTGTCGGGGCGTCACCCCATGGATACCAGTGCGCCCTCCGACCTACCTGGCCGCGGCGACGGATACGTCGGTGCCGGCCGACTTCCGCGAGAGCCAGATCGGGATCACGGATCGGCAGGGTCTGCACCCCGGACCCGGCGCATCGTGGTGCGCGTCGTCGCACCGTCACGGGATACGCGCGTGCACACGGCCTGATCATCACGATTCAGCACAACCCGGTGGGTCGATCGGCCTCGACATGACAGCAGGGCCCCCGCCGGAGCGGGGGCCCTGCTGGTGATGCTGTGCGGTGGAGCTGTGGGTGCAGTGACTCAGAAGTCCATGCCGCCCATGCCGCCCATGCCGCCGTCGCCGCCGCCCATGGCGGGCGCCTTCTCGGGCTTGTCGGCCACGACAGCCTCGGTGGTGAGGAACAGCGCTGCGATCGACGCGGCGTTCTGCAGCGCCGAGCGGGTGACCTTGGCCGGGTCGATGATGCCCTCGGCGATCATGTCGACGTAGTCACCGGTCGCGGCGTTGAGGCCGTGACCCGCGGGGAGGTTGCGCACCTTCTCCGACACGACGCCACCCTCGAGACCGGCGTTGATCGCGATCTGCTTGAGCGGGGCCTCGATCGCCACGCGCACGATGTTGGCACCCGTGGCCTGGTCGCCCGTGAGGTCGAGCTTGGCGAACGCCTCGATGCCGGCCTGGACGAGCGCGACGCCGCCACCGGCGACGATGCCCTCCTCGACCGCAGCCTTGGCGTTGCGCACGGCGTCCTCGATGCGGTGCTTGCGCTCCTTGAGCTCCACCTCGGTGGCCGCGCCGACCTTGATGACGGCCACGCCGCCGGCAAGCTTGGCGAGGCGCTCCTGGAGCTTCTCGCGGTCGTAGTCGGAGTCCGACTTCTCGATCTCGGCGCGGATCTGGTTGACCCGGCCCTCGATCTGGCCCTGGTCGCCGGCACCCTCGACGATGGTGGTCTCGTCCTTGGTGATGACGACCTTGCGGGCCTGGCCGAGGAGCTCGAGACCGGCCGACTCGAGCTTGAGGCCGACCTCCTCGGAGATGACCTGGCCGCCGGTGAGGATCGCGATGTCCTGCAGCATGGCCTTGCGGCGGTCGCCGAAGCCGGGGGCCTTGACGGCCACGGACTTGAACGTGCCGCGGATCTTGTTCACGACCAGGGTCGAGAGCGCCTCGCCGTCGACGTCCTCGGAGAGGATCAGCAGGGGCTTGCCCGACTGCATGACCTTCTCGAGGATCGGCAGCAGGTCCTTGACGTTCGAGACCTTCTGGTTGGCGATCAGGATGTAGGGGTCCTCGAGGACCGTCTCCATCCGCTCGGTGTCGGTGACGAAGTAGGCCGAGATGTAGCCCTTGTCGAACCGCATCCCCTCGGTCAGCTCGAGGTCGAGGCCGAAGGTGTTCGACTCCTCGACGGTGATGACGCCTTCCTTGCCGACCTTGTCCATCGCCTCGGCGATGATCTCGCCGACGATCGGGTCCGCGGCGGAGATCGACGCGGTGGCGGCGATCTGCTCCTTGGTCTCGATCTCGGTGGCCATCGAGAGCAGCTTCTCGGAGACCGCGGCGACCGCAGCCTCGATGCCGCGCTTGAGGCTCATCGGGTTCGCGCCGGCCGCGACGTTGCGCAGGCCCTCACGGACCATGGCCTGGGCCAGGACGGTCGCGGTGGTCGTACCGTCACCGGCGACGTCGTCGGTCTTCTTGGCGACCTCCTTGACCAGCTCGGCGCCGATCTTCTCGTAGGGGTCCTCGAGCTCGATCTCCTTCGCGATGCTCACACCGTCGTTGGTGATCGTGGGGGCACCCCACTTCTTCTCCAGGACCACGTTGCGGCCCTTGGGACCGAGGGTGACCTTCACGGCGTCGGCGAGCGTGTTCATGCCACGCTCCAGGCCGCGCCGGGCCTCTTCGTCAAATGCAATCAGCTTCGGCATAACTCCTGCGATTCCTCACGCTTAGAGTCGGTGGGACCGAGTCGGTGGGCTGCCCGCGACGGACGGTCCAGCGGCTCCGGCGAACCCTTTCTCGCCGGCGCGTGGACCTCAGCTTGCACCGCTTCGGTTTGTCACTCTCATGGTAAGAGTGCCAGCGAAATGTCTAGCACTCGGCCCCGTCGAGTGCAAACGTCGCGGCGGGGGTCGGCCGGGCTCAGCGGGCGGCCAGCGCCCGCACCACGGTGGCGGCGAACGCGGTGGCGTTGTCCGGCACCAGGTCCAGGTAGAGCCCGGGCTCGATCACCTCGACCTCGCTGACGCACAGCTCGCCGTCGACCTCGAGCAGGTCCACCCGCCCGTACGGCAGCGGCCCGCCGTGGCGCTCCCCCACCACCGCCAGGGTGCGCTCGGCCAGCGCGACCGCCGCCGGGTCCGGGGCGACCGGACGCATCACGCCGCCGTAGCGCGGGTGCACCCGCACCTCGTCGTCCTCGCCCGCGGCGACCTTGTCGACCTGCGAGACGACCCGGCCGTCCAGCACGAACAGCGACCGCTCCCCGCTGGTGCGCACCGAGGCCACCAGCGGCTGCAGCAGCCAGGCGTCGCCGGCCAGCGCGGAGAGCCGCGGATCGTCGGACCGCGACGCGACCACGACCCCGGCGCCGCCGGCCCCCGTCCGGGGCTTGAGGACGACCGTGCCGTGGCGCGCGAGCCCGGCCTCCAGCGCCGCGACCAGGCCGGGCGCGTCGACCAGCTCGGTGGGCACGACCGGCAGGTCCTCGGCCAGGTCGAGCAGGTAGGACTTGTCGGCGTTCCAGGCCATCACCGCGGCGCTGCCGAGCAGGTGCCCGTCGGCCTCCACCGCACGGGTCCAGGCCAGGAACGCGGGCAGCCGGCGGTGGTAGTCCCAGGTCGAGCGGACCGCCACCAGGTCGGCCGCGGCCCAGTCGACGTCGGGATCGCTCCACACCACCCAGGAGGCGTCGACGCCGGCGACGCCCAGCGCCTCGGGCAGCAGGTGGCCGCCGCCCTCGCCGGCGGGCAGCAGGTCGAAGGTGGCCAGCAGGACGGTCGGTCGGGTGCTCACGCCGCCCATCCTCGCGGCGCGCCGGTCCGGGCGACCGGCAGGGTCACACCGGGACGGGAGCCGCGTGCCCGAACGGGACCTCCTCGGCCGCGCCGAGCGCCGCCAGCACCGACGGCAGCAGGGCGCTGGCGGTGCGCCTGTAGCCCAGCGGGCTGGGGTGGAACCGGTCCAGGCTGAACATCTCGTCGGGGTTGGTGATGAAGAACGGGCCGACGACCCGGGCCAGGGACACCGCGTACGCCCCGGCGACCACCGCCGCCACCTCCTGCGCCGCCGCCAGCTGCCGCGAGGCGCGCGAGCCGAGGCTGCGCAGCGGCTGCGGCACCGGGCGCAGCAGGCCGAGGTCCGGGCAGGTGCCGACCACGACGCCGGTGCCGACCGCACGCAGCCGGCGGATGCAGACCGCGAGCGACTCGACGCTGTCGGCGACCGGCACCCGGTGGGTCACGTCGTTGCCGCCGACGACGATCACCGCCACGTCGGGGCGGTAGGTCGCGGGCAGACCGTCGAGCTGGCCGGCCAGCGCCGCGGACTCCGAGCCGACGACGGCGACGGTGCGCAGGCGTACGGGGCGCCCCAGACGCTTGGCCAGCCCCTTGGCCAGCCGGGCCCCGAGGGTCTCCTTGCGCCGGTCGGCGCCGAGGCCGGCGGCGATCGAGTCGCCGAGCAGCAGCAGCTCGACCGGGCGGCCCTCGTAGGACCGCTTCCACACCCGGTCGGCCTGCGGGGGCGTCTCCCCCAGCGGCTTGCCGATCAGCCGGCGGGCGTGCTCGGCCTGGCGGTGGAGCAGCTCGCGGGCACCGTAGAAGCCGCCGCCGCCGGTCACGCCGGCGACGGCGGCCCCCACACCGAGGGCGATCAGTCGTTGTCGATGGGTCACCGGACGGTTACACCACACGCGCTTGAACGGCGTGTGTCGTCGTCGTGTGCAGCGCGTGTCGGGACGCGATCAGCCCCCCGCAACGGCGGGGATGACCGAGATCTTCACGCCGTCGGGCGTGGGCGTGGCCAGGTCGTCGAGGAAGCGCACGTCCTCGTCGCCGACGTAGACGTTGACGAAGCGGCGCAGCTTGCCGTTGTCATCCAGGATCCGGGCACGGATCCCGGCGTAGGACGCGTCGAGGTCGTCGAGCACCTCCGACAGGGTGGCGCCCTCGGCGGAGACCTCGGAGTCACCCCCGGTGTAGCTGCGCAGGATGGTCGGGACGCGGACGGACACGCTCACGGGTGCTGGTCTCCTCGGGGGTCGGGGGGTACGGGCGGGGTCGTGCGGCGCGGGCCGGTCGGCCGGCTCAGGCGATGCCGGTGGCGACGAACGCGGCGTACGACGGGGCGATCGTGGCGGCGGGACCGACGTGGTCGGCGACGGCGTCGAGGGTCTTCAGGCCCATCCCGGTGTTGATCACCACGGTCTCGGCGTCGGGGTCGAGCTGTCCGGTCTCGACCAGCTTCTTCAGCACGCCCACCGTGGTGCCGCCGGCGGTCTCGGTGAAGATGCCCTCGGTGCGGGCCAGCAGCAGGATGCCCTGACGGACCTCGTCGTCGGTGATGTCCTCGACCGCGCCGCCGGTGGTGCGGCAGACGTCGAGGACGTAGATGCCGTCCGCGGGGTTGCCGATGGCCAGGCTCTTGGCGATGGTGTCCGGCTTGACCGGGCGGATCGCGTCGACGCCGTCCTTGAAGGCGACCGAGACCGGCGAGCAGCCGGTGGCCTGGGCGCCGAAGATCTTGACCGGCTTGTCCTCGACGAGGCCGAGGCGGACCAGCTCGCCGAAGGCCTTGTGCACCTTG
>JBBSOR010000104.1:0-12231 GCA_038259535.1 Propionibacteriales bacterium
CGAACCGCACTCGGAACTACCAGACCGGGGACGGCGTGTGACAACACCCTCGTTCCGTATGACCCGCCCGGTCTCCCAACCGGGACGGGCGCCCTCTACGAAACCTCAGATTCGCTGCCACCCACGTGATGCCGCCGACCCTCGACACCTACGGCCACCTCTTCGAGGACCATCGTGACGAGGTCGGCGATGCGCTGGGCCGGGCTCGCGACGCAGCGCGCGAGCGTCGTACCAGAATCCACGTCGTTGACGGGGCCGATGCTGCTGTTGCGCCCGTGCTGCTCCAGCCCGATGGGCGAAAAATGCCGAAGGGGCCCTGCCCAGCGTCTCCGCTGGTCAGGGCCCCAATTCTGCGCTGTACCCCCGACCGGATTTGAACCGGCGTTACCGCCGTGAGAGGGCGACGTCCTAGGCCGCTAGACGACGGGGGCTTGCAGATGCTGCAGACGAGCAGCGGAGAGAACTCTATCGAAGATGAAGTATCGCTCCAAATCCGGATCCGAGGGATCCGAACTCGCTGGGGTACTAGGACTCGAACCTAGAACAACTGGACCAGAACCAGCCGTGTTGCCAATTACACCATACCCCATGGGGGTATCAGATCGATCCACCTGCGACCGTCTGACCACCACGTCGTTCCTTTGCAGAACGATCCCGAACGTTACACGCGCGGGGGTGAGCCCTCCAAAACGGGGTCCCTCGGAGGGCGCGGCAGCGCTCCACCGACCGGCGGCCCCACGTGGACCATGCCCATCGCCCTGGCGGCCCACGTCGCGAGGGCGAGGTAGACCAGCGACTGCGTCAGCGTCGAAAGGATCATCCACCAGCTGCTGCCACCGGTCGCCGTCAACGCCGTCGTCAGGTCGCCGAAGGCGAGGGCCAGCCCGAAGGCCAGGAAGTTGTTGAGGACATGCATCGCGATGGCCGCCTCCAGGCCGCCCGTGCGGATCACCAGGATGCCCGCCACGACGCCGAAGGCGAACCGGTCGAAGAACACCGGGGCGTCCTGGGACAGACCGTGGAAGAGCGCGAAGATGAGGGCCGGACCGAGCACGGCGAGCGCCTGCGAGGCGCGCCTGGCCCACACCAGCGAGCCGAAGGCTTGCGTCAGGTAGCCGCGGAACAGGTATTCCTCGCCCGCGGCCTGCAACGGCGTGAGCAGCACGATCACGATCAGGAAGTTACGCGTCTGGTCGGTGAACTCGTTGACGCCACCCACCGGCGACTCCCCCGGCGCGAGCGGCAGCAGCAGGCCGACGCCCAGGGAGGCGACGAGCGCCACGACCGCCAGGCCCAGGCACACCAGGAGGTATCGCCAGCGCAGGCGCGGGCCGACCGACGACAGCCACCGCGGCTTGAGCCGGTGCAGCCACCAGGAGACCGCCCACACGACGGGGATCGCGAGGGCGATGACGATGTTGAGCAGCGCCAGGCCGGCGGGCGTCGCCTCGGCGGTCACGTCGAGGACGGCCGTGGCCTCGGTCGTGGTGCTGCCCGAGGCCAGCAGCGCCACGAGGGCGATCCCGCCGGCGATGAGCGGGACGACCGCGAAGACCAGCACCAGCACCAGCAGCGACCCGACGAGGGAGCGCCAGATGCCGGGGCGCCCGACCCGGTGCAGCTGGTGGTACTGCGGGCGGAAGTCGCGCGCGAGCGGAGTCGTCACGTGGACCGCGTCAGGCCGGTGCGGACTGCAGGGCGGACTGCAGCCGCGACAGGCTGCGCTCGCGGCCGAGCAGCTCCATCGACTCGAACAGCGGCGGACTGATCCGCGCTCCGGTGACGGCCACGCGCACCGGACCGAAGGCGACGCGGGGTTTGAGCCCCCGACCGTCGATCAGCGCGACGCGCAGCGCCTCCTCGATCGCCGCGGTCGACCACTCGTGCAGCCCGGCAAGGGCGTCGTACGCCGCCCGGACCACGTCACGGCCCGTCTCGTCGAGCAGCTTGGCGACGTCGGCCTCCTCGCGGACGAAGTCGGACTCGTCGACGAAGAGGAAGCCGAGCATCGCCGGCGCCTCCGTGAGCTTGTTGATCCGCTCGGCGACCAGCGGCATCGCCAGCTCGAGCAGCTGGGCGTCCGCGTCGGAGACGGGCTCGCCGACGACGCCGGACTCCTTGAGGAACGGCAGCGCCCGGTGGGTGATGTCGTCGACGGTGAGCAGCCGCATGTGGGAGGCGTTGATGGCCTCGGCCTTCTTGAGGTCGAAGCGCGCCGGGTTGGGGTTGACGTCCTTGATGTCGAACGCCGTCACCATCTCGTCGAGGGAGAAGATGTCGCGGTCGGCCGCGATCGCCCAGCCGAGCAGCGCGAGGTAGTTGAGCAGGCCCTCGGGCAGGAAGCCCTGCTCGCGGTAGGCCAGGGCGTGCGCCTCGGGGTCGCGCTTGGAGAGCTTCTTGTTGCCCTGGCCCATGACGTAGGGCAGGTGGCCGTAGATCGGCACCTCCCGGGCGATGCCGAGGGCCACCAGGGCCTCGAAGAGCGCCAGCTGGCGCGGCGTGCTGGAGAGCAGGTCTTCGCCGCGCAGGACGTGGGTGATCTCCATCAGGGCGTCGTCGACCGGGTTGACCAGGGTGTAGAGCGGATCGCCGTTGGCGCGCGAGAGCGCGAAGTCGGGCACGTTCTCGGTCTCGAAGGTGATGGAGCCGCGGACAGCGTCGTCCCAGGTGATCGAGCCGTCGGGCATCCGGAAGCGCACGATCGGGGCCCGGCCCTCGGCCCCGAAGGCCGCGACCTGCTCGGCGGAGAGGTCGCGGCAGAAGCCGTCGTAGCCCTGCATCTTCGAGCCGCTGGCCTTGCGCCGCGCCTCGACCTCGTCGTTGCGGCAGAAGCAGTCATAGGTGTATGACGACCCACGCAGGCGGGCGAGCACGTCGGCGTAGACGTGGCCGCGCTCGCTCTGCTTGTAGGGGCCGTGCGGACCGCCGACCTCGATGCCCTCGTCCCAGTCGAGCCCGAGCCAGCGCCACAGCTCGAGGATCGCGTCGTAGGACTCCCGGGTGCTGCGCTCCTTGTCGGTGTCCTCCATCCGGAAGACGATCGAGCCGCCGTGGTGGCGCGCGAAAGCCCAGTTGAACAGAGCCGTGCGGACCAGGCCGACGTGCGGAGAACCGGTGGGCGAGGGACAGAAGCGGACGCGGACGGGGGTCGTCATGGGGATGCTCAGGCTCTCTTCGAGATGGGGTTGGTGAGGGCACCGATGCCGGCGATGGAGATCTCGACCTCGTCGCCGACCTGCATGGGGCCGACGCCCTCGGGGGTGCCGGTGAGGATGATGTCGCCGGGCAGCAGGGTCATCACGGAGGAGACGTGGGCGACCAGTGCCGGCACGTCGAAGATCATGTCGGCCGTGGTGCCGTCCTGGACGACGTCGCCGTTGAGGTAGGTCTGCACCGCTCGGCCGTCGATGAAGTCCTGCGGGTCGAGGTCGGTCTCGATCCACGGCCCCAGGGGGCAGAAGGAGTCGAAGCCCTTGGCGCGGGTGAACTGCACGTCGGATTTCTGAAGGTCGCGCGCGGTCACGTCGTTGGCGATGGTGTAGCCGAAGATCACGTCGGTGGCCTGCTCGACCGGCACGTCGCGGCAGATGCGTCCGATGACGACGGCGAGCTCGCCCTCGTACTGCAGGTCGGCGGTCTGGGGCGGGTAGAAGATCGGGTCACCGGGACCGACCACCGTGGTGTTGGGCTTGAGGAACATCAGCGGCTCCGCCGGCACGTCGTTGCCGAGCTCGGCGGCGTGGGCGGCGTAGTTCCTGCCGATGCCGACGACCTTGCTGCGCGGGATGATCGGCGCGAGGAGTCGTACGTCGCTGAGTGCGTGCTGCTCCTCGAGGATCTTGATCCCGACGTAGAGCGGGTCGCCCGCGAGTGCCACGACGACGGAGTCATCGGCGGGCTGGCCGAACTCGTCGACCTCACCGGTGACGACGCCGAAACGCGGCTCTTCGCCCGTGCTGAACCGACAGATGCGCATGCACTGAGCCTATCGAGCGGCCGCACGCCCCAACGCATCGAGACTGGTCTCGACGTCCGCGGGGGTCGTCGACCAGTTGCTGACGCTGACGCGCAGGACCGCCCGTCCGCGCCACCGCGAGCCGGTCGTCCACGCCGTCCCGTCCGCCAGCATCGCCTCGACCACACCGCGGGTGCGGTCGTCGTCACCGAACGCCGCGCACACCTGGGTGAACACCACGTCATTGAGCACCTCGGCACCCGGGAGTGCCGCGATGCCGTCGGCGAACGTGCGCGCCTGCTCGCAGAAGCCGTCCACGAGGTCCGCCACCCCGTCGCGGCCCAACGATCGGAGGACGGCCCAGACGGGGAAGGCGCGGCCGCGCCGGCTGATCTCCGGCCCCTTGTCGAGGGGCTCCCCGACCACGTCGTGGATCAGGTAGTCGCCGTGCATGCCCATCGCGGCGCGAAGGGCCGCCCGGTCGCGGACGATCGCGAGGCCGCAGTCGTAGGGGACGTTGAGGGTCTTGTGGGCATCGGTCGCCCAGGAGTCCGCCGTCTCGAAGCCCTCGACGAGGTGACGATGCGTCGGCGACGCCGCGGCGAAGAGACCGAACGCCCCGTCGACGTGCACCCACGCACCCGCGTCGTGGGCGGCTGCGATGCACGCCTCGAACGGGTCGAAGGCACCCGAGTGCACGTTGCCCGCCTGCAGGCAGACGATGGTGGGACGCCCGTCGCCGGCCTCGAGGGCGGCGGCGAGCGCGACCGGGTCGATCCGTCCCTGATCGTCGGCGACGACCGGCTCGGGCGAGCCGAGCCCGAGGTAGCGCAACGCCAGGTCGACGGTGTCGTGCCGCTCGGCTCCCACCAGGACCCGCACTCCCGGCGACCCGGCCAGCCCCTGCGTCGCGACGTCCCAGCCGTGGCGGCGCAGCACCTCGTCGCGGCCTGCTGCCAGGCAGGTGAAGTTGGCCATCGTCCCGCCGGTCACGAAGCCGACTGCGCTGCCGGGCGGGAGTCCGAGCAGGTCCAGCAGCCAGGTCTCGGCGAGCTCCTCGACCGCCGAGTGGGCCGGGGTGAGGACCCGCAGGCCGGTGTTCTGGTCCCATGCGCTCACCAGCCAGTCGACGGCGAGGGCGGCCGGGTGGGTGCCACCGATGACGAAACCGAAGAAGCGGCCCCCCGGCATCGCGGTCAGGCCCGGCTCGCAGGCGGCGGCGAGCTCGTCGACGACGTCCACCGGGGCACTCGGGCCGTCCGGGAGCACGGGGTCGAGGCGAACGGCCATCTGCTCGGTGGTCAGCTGCGGCGGCACCGGGCGATGCGCGAGGGAGTCGAGCCACTCGAGGGCCAGGGCGTGGGCACGGTCGAGGCCGGAGCTGCGGTCACTGTCCATCGGGCCAGTGTCTGCCCGCGCGGGGTCGCCGTCGAGAGTGCTGGCACGTGGACCCACCACTAGCCTTGGCTCGGTGAAGGTGCTTCCCGCGGTCGAGTGGCGTCGCCTCGCCGACGCCCACGCCGCCCGCGTCGATGCATTCGTGGAGCCACATCTCGCCCGCCGGGCCGAGCAGGTCAAGCACCCGGTCCACGACTTCCTCTTCACCTACTACTCACAGCGCCCCGCCCAGCTGAGACGGTGGCACCCGGGCTACGGCCTGGGGCTCGAGGAGGCCTCCGACTACGCGGGCCTCAAGGGTTATGAGCAGGTCGAGTGCGCTCGCGGCAGTGATCGCCACGGGGCCGCGCACTCGACCCAGGTGTCGCCGGCGTACGTCGCCGCGCAGCGCCCGCTCCTCACCCAGGTGCACGCGCTGCTGACCGCGACCGCCGGTCGGGCCCCGCAGTTCGGCTGCTTCGGGCTGCACGAGTGGGCGATGGTGCACCGGGCCGCGGAGTTCGAGAAGCGCCACGACTGGCCGCTGCGCCTCGGACAGGAGGGCACCGATGCGGTCGTCGAGTCGCACCGGATCGGCTGCTCACACTTCGACGCGTTCCGGTTCTTCACCCCGTCCGCGCGGCCGCTCAACACCCTGCAGCCGGGTCCTGCGGATCGACCGGACTTCGAGCAGCCGGGCTGCCTGCACGCCGGGATGGACCTCTACAAGCACGCGTTCCGACTGACGCCGATGATCCCCAGCGACCTCGTGGCGGACTGTTTCGAGCTCGCCCGCGACATCCGCGTCCTCGACATGCGGGCGGCGCCCTACGACCTCGCGGACCTCGGCTTCGAGCCGGTCGCGATCGAGACGCCGGCGGGCAAGGCGGCCTACGTCGAGGCACAACGCTCCTTCGCCGAGCGCGGGGAGCCGCTGCGGGCGCGGTTGATCGCGGAGTGCGAGCAGCTCCTGCGTCAGAACTCGTAGTCGAAGGCCTCGATGGTGTCGGCGAACACCGTGGCCACCCGCTCGCGTGAGGCAGGCGTGTAGAGCTCGCGGTAGTGCCCCGCAGGCCGGGCGTTGCCCTTGGCGCGCGGGAGGTCCGGCTCCCCCGGAAGGTCGAGCTGCTCCCAGACCTCGCTCAGCTCGGCGTCGAGGTTCTCGTAGCGCAGCACGCGGTCGAGCGCCATCGTGCCGCGGATGCGGTAGAGCCGACGGTTGTTGGAGAGCTGCTCGATCCAGATCTCCTGGACGTAGGCCTCGAAGTCGGGCAGCTCGGGGCGGTCCTTGTACTTCCAGAAGTAGAGCGAGACCACCGCGTCCCACGGGTTGCGCTCGATCGCGAAGGTGAAGTAGTCGGCGAACGTCCCGGGCCCCACCAGGTCGCGCACGGCCTTGGCGCCCATGTGGTTGTAGGCCTTGCGCGGCTGCGGCGGCGACTCGAAGTTCTGCGGGGAGCGGCCGCCGGCTGACTGGCGCAGCGCCTCGTCCTCGGGGCTGATCTCGGTGATGATGTCGTCGGGCCCGCACACCTTGGACAACGCGATCTCCACGCTCGTGCCCGCTGTCTTGCGGGTCTTGAGGAAGATGAAGCGGTGCTGGTGGGACGCGATCACGGGCATGACCCTATCCGTCGGGCACGGATACGGTGGCACGCGTGACCGACCCGAAGACCGCCACGGCCGCGCACTTCCGCAGTGAGGACTGGTATGGCGACGACCTCGGGGCGGCCCGATTCGTCGAGTGCACGTTCACCGATGTCGACCTCTCCGAGACCTCCACGTCGGGAGCGGTCTTCGAGCGGTGCACCTTCCACGGCGGGCGCTTCAACGCCTCCACCCACACCGCGACGGCCTTCGTGGGCTGCGACTTCCGGCGTACGTCGTTCTTCGACGCGACGCTCGACGGCTGCAAGCTGGTGGGCAGCAGCTTCGCCGAGTGCGTGCTGCGCCCGCTCACCGTCGTCGGCGGCTCCTGGCTCGGCGTCACCATCCGCGGCACCAACCTCGCCCGCCTGGACCTCACCGGTGTCGACCTGCGTGAGGCCGACCTCTCGATGTCGGACCTGACCCTCACCACCTTGGCGCGAGCCCGGCTCGACCGCGCCGTGCTCCGCGAGACCAACCTCGACCGCACCGACCTGCGCGGCGCCGGCCTCGACGGCGTCGACCTGTCGGCGGCGTCGCTCAAGAGGACCCGGCTCGGGCTCGCCGGCGCCGTGCTCCTGGCCGAGCTCCACGGTGCCGAGGTGGACACCTCGGCCTGACCACTCAAGCGGGTCAGGCCAGGCGCGCGCGCAGTCCGTCGATGACCAGGTCGAGCCCGAGGTCGAAGTCGGGCAGCGACTCCAGCGACCGCTCGACCGCGCCCAGGCGGACGGCCTGGCGCGCCGTCTGCTCCTCGAAGGCGTGACCGAAGACGTAGTGGACCAAGGTCCGCGAGGCCACCGCGACGAGCTCGTCCGGGACCTCGGCGTCGGTGAGGATCTTCTCCATTCCCGCCACCGGCGCCGCGGCGCCGAGCCCGAAGGCCCAGACGGTCGCGACCACGTCGGCTCCGTCGGTGCAGGCGAGCATCGCGTGGCGCAGCTCGGAGCACACCTCGCGCAGCCGGTCGGGCCACTCGACCGCCGTCCGCGGCCTGGAGCCGCGGGCCAGGATCTCGTCGGCGACCGCGGCGAGCAGCTCCTGCTTGCTGGCGAAGTGGTGGTAGATCGCGCTCGGCTGCACGTCGAGCTCGGCACCGAGGCGGCGCATGGTCAACGCGGCCAGTCCGTGGCTGTCGAGCAGGGACACGGCGTGCGCGAGCACGTCGCTGCGGTGATGGGCCACACACCCTCCCGGTCTCGGACTGCGTTGACGAGGTGATCGCGACCACCCTAACCTGAACACCGTTCAGGTCGACCGCGCTCCGACATCAGCAAGGACCCCGATGACTGCCACCACCCAGCCCGAGACGGCGCACGACTCGTCTGCTGCGTCCTCCCCGTCCCGGGACATCGCCCTCGTCGCGGCCTTCGCCGCCCTCATCAGCGCCAGCGCCTACGTCGGCGCGATCCCGGTCGGCAGCGCCGGCGTCCCGATCACCCTGCAGACCCTGACGGTCATGCTGGCCGGCTGCATCCTCGGTCCGCTGCGTGGCTTCTCGACCGTCACCCTCTACCTCGCGCTGGGGGCCGTGGGCCTGCCGGTCTTCGCCGAGCACTCGTCGGGCATCGGCGTCTTCACCGGTCCCAGCGGCGGCTACCTGCTCTCCTTCCCCCTCGCGGCGGCCCTCGGCGGCTTCCTCGTGAAGTACGTCGCCCGCCACCTCCGCATGCGCGCACTCGTGGTCTTCGCCTGCTCGATCACCGCCAGCATCCTGGTCATCCACGTGCTCGGCATCGTCGGGATGAAGCTCTACTTCGACGTGTCGTGGCGCGAGGCCGGCACCTACGACATGCCCTACTGGATCGGGGACATCGTGAAGACCTCGCTGGTGGCGATGATCGCCGCCGAGGTGCACCGCGCCTTCCCGCAGCTGCTGCACCGCGACTGACGACTCCTTGCCGACGATCAAGCTGGATGCCGCGGCGGTCCGGGTCCCGCTCCCCGGGCGTGGCGAGCGCGAGATCCTCGCGCCCACGACGCTCACCATCACCGAGCGCCGCGTCGGCATCATCGGTGCCAACGGCTCGGGCAAGTCGACGCTCGCCCGGCTCCTCAACGGCCTGGTCCGCCCGTCGTCCGGCCGGGTGACAGTGGCGGGCCGCGACGTGGTGCGCGACGGAGCCGCCGTACGCCGGATGGTGGGCTTCTGCTTCACCGATCCGGCCGCGCAGCTGGTGATGCCGACCTGCGTGGAGGACATCGAGCTGTCGCTGCGGCGCACGGTCAAGGACACCGCGGCCCGGCGCGAACGGGCCCTTGCGGTGCTGGCCGCCAACGGCCTCGCCGACCACGCGCACGACTCCGTGCACTCGCTCTCGGGCGGCCAGCGACAGCTGCTCGCCCTGTCCGGGGTGCTCGCGCTCGAGCCGACGATCGTGGTCGCCGACGAGCCGACCACGCTGCTCGACCGGGCCAACACGCGCCGGGTCGGTGACACGCTCCTGGCCCTCGACCAGCAGCTGGTGCTCGTCACCCACGACCTCGACCTCGCCGCCCGCTGCGACCGGGTGCTCGTCGTGGACGACGCCCACGTCGTCGCCGACGGGGCGCCGGCGGAGTCGATCGGGCACTACACCGCGCTGGTCGACCAGTGAGCGACCTGACGGCTGGGCTGCACCAGCCCGGCGACACCGTCCTCCACCGTCTGCCCATCGGCGTCAAGGTGCTGGGGCTCGCGTTGCTCAGCCTCTCCATCGTCATCGTTCGTGACGTACGGCTCGCCCCGGCCTTCCTGGCCGTGACCCTCCTCCTGGCGGCGCTGGCCCGGGTGCCGCTGCGGTCGGTGTGGCGCGCGGCCCGCGGCGTACTTCTGATCGCCGTGGTCGCGAGCGCGTTGCAGTGGTGGTGGTACGGCGCCGAGAAGGCCGTGGAGACCTTCCTCGACCTGCTCAGCCTGGGGCTGGCGGCGCTGTCGCTGACGGCCACCACGTCGGTCAACCAGATGGTCGACGCCCTGTCGCGGTGGGCGCGGCCGATGCGGTTCATCGGGATCGACCCCGACCGGGTGGCCCTCACCGTCGCGCTCACGATCGGGGCGCTGCCCGGCACGATCGCGATCGCTCGCGAGACCCGCGACGCGGCTCGGGCCCGCGGCCTCGATCGCAACCCGCGGGCCTACCTCTCCCCCTTCGTCATCCGCGTGGTCGCTCGCGCGCACGAGTCCGGCGACGCGCTGCACGCGCGTGGGATCGGCGACGACTGACGGCGGGCGCGGCACCATGAAGGCAGCTCGTCCCCACTGTCGATCCGGCCAGGCGTGAGCCGGGCGCACCACGCCTGAACTGCCTGCATGGTGCTCTCACCAGCCGGGTGGGCGCCTGTCCACCCACGGCGCGGCGGCTTCCAGCTGCGCGGACAGCGACAACAGCAGCTCCTCCTCGGCCGGCCTCGCGGCGACCATCACGCCCACCGGCAGGCCGTCGTCGGTCAGGTTCAGCGGCAGCGACACCGCGGGCATGCCGGTGACGTTCCAGGCGCTGGTCCAGGGCGTGAAGGCCTTCTGGGCCTCGAAGTCGCGGGACGGGTCGGCGTCGTCGCGCAGCTCCCCGACCCGAGCGGGCGGCCGGGCGAGCGTCGGCGTGAGGACGACGTCGTACGGCGCAAGCGCGGCCAGGCCGCCGGCTGCGTGCTGGCGCAGCCGACCGATCGCGAGCCCGAACTCCGGGCCGCTGACGGCGTGGCCACGGGCGCTGAGCCATCGGGTCAGGGGGCGCAGCCGGTCCTCACGACCGGGCGGGGCGGGCGACAGCGCAGTGAGCACCGCCCAGCAGGTCTCGAAGTCGGCGACGGCTTCCGACGCGATCGGGACGGGGACGTCCTCGACGTCGTGGCCGAGTGCCTCCAGCAGGCGCGAGGCGTCCTCCCAGGCCGTGACGCTGGACGGATCGACGCCGACGTCGGCGATCACGGGGGCGATGAAGCGCGCGACCCGCAGCCGTCCGGGGTCCCGCTCGCACGCGTCGAGGAAGGGAGCGGACGGAGCGGGCGCCCAGAACGGATCGCCGACCCGACGGCCGGCGAGCACGTCGAGCAGCGCAGCGGCGTCACGCACCGTACGGGCGAGGGTGCCGGCGGTCGCGAGGCCCACGGGGTCGCCGTAGCGCGGGGCTCCGCTGATCCGTCCGCGCGTGGGCTTGAGGCCGACGAGGCCGCAGCAGGAGGCGGGGATCCGGATCGAGCCGCCTCCGTCGGAGCCGGGCGCGACGGGCAGCAGCCCAGCAGCCACGGCAGCCGCGGCGCCCCCGGAGGAGCCACCGGCTGTGCGGGTGGTGTCCCATGGCGTGACGGCCGGCGGGGCGACGTCTGGCTCGGTGTAGCAGGGCGAGCCGAACTCCGGCGTGTTCGTCTTGCCCAGGCTCGGCATCCCGGCCGCCTCGATCGAAGCGACGAGCGCGTCGGACTCGTCGGGGACGAAGTCGTCGTAGGCCGCTGAGCCGAAGGTGGTGCGGACCCCGGCCGTGGGGTGCAGGTCCTTGATGCCGGTCGGGACGCCCCACAACGGACCTGCGTCCTCGGGTCGCCCCGCCTCGGTCAGGAGGCGCGCGTGCCGGCGCGCGAGGTCGTGGGTGGTCGTGACGAACGCCCCCACGCGGTCGTCGCGGGCGGCGTAGTGCTCGACGAGCTCGAGCGGCGACACGTCACCGTTGCGTACGGCGTCGCCCTGCTCGAGCGCGGTCAGGTCGTGGAGCACCTCACGACCGTAGCGCTCGGCGCGCGGGTCCGGCTGCGACCTCGCTGCCGACGCCGATGTGGCAACCACCGGGTACCCGGTGGTTGCTGGGGTTCCCGCCCGTTGCAACGGTCGAGAAGCGCACCGAGGGACTGGAACCTCAGCGATGCTGGCGGCGCAGACCGAAGGTCAGCCCGTCCACCAGCGCTCCCCACGATGCCTCGATCACGTTGGCACCGACCCCGACGGTGACCCACGACGACTGGCCGTCGCTCGTCTCGATGAGAACGCGGGTGATCGCGTCGGTGCCGTGACCCTGGTCGAGGATGCGGACCTTGTAGTCGATCAGCTCGAACTTCGCGACCTCGGGGAACGCCTGCCCGATCGCCTCGCGCAGCGCGGCGTCGAGGGCGTTGACCGGGCCGTTGCCCTCGCCCGTGACGACGTACCTCACGTCTTCGGCGCGCAGCTTGACCGTCGCCTCGGAGATCGCCTCGCCGTCGGGGCGGGTGTGGGTGATGACCCGCCCCGTCTCGACGTCGGAGTACGACGGCCGCGCGGCCTCGACCGCCTCGGGGCG
>JBBSOR010000105.1:0-12126 GCA_038259535.1 Propionibacteriales bacterium
CTACCAGACATCGCGGCGGCGAGCTCCCGCCTCGCCAGCCCACTGAGAAAGGCGGGTCATAGCGACCCGGCACTCGTGGGAGGGCATCCCTCCAGGAGACACTGACATCCATCCGGCGTTCTCGAAGCGAACCGCGCGCCGTAGTTCGCCCTGCACAAGTTTGCGGCGGGGGAATACAGGGGGAAGTTCCATCCACGGGTACGTTCTGCGAGGCCCGTGAGTACGAGATGGGAGGGGGGTTAACGGCCTGCGATGCGCGCCAGCAATTCGCTAAACGGCAGGTCAGCGACCTGGTGTGTGTTGCTGGCAGGTCAATAGGTGTCGGTGCCCCAGGCAGGAGTCGAACCTGCGACCTTTCGCTTAGGAGGCGGCTGCTCTATCCACTGAGCTACTGGGGCGTTGCCGCGTCACCGTGAGGATCTGGCGGCGGGAGCATCCTGCCACGTCGCCGTAAGCCGACCAGCACCCGCAGGCGTCCGGGAGCGCGGAATCTTGCGCCGGTCAAGTAGGTTCAGTCCCGGTCAGTCCGTCAGTCGCGTCGAAGGTGAGCCCCGTGTCCGAGGAGTCGCCCCCGCAACCTGCTGTCGGCGCGCCCAAGCGCAAGGGCAAGGCGGCGCGCCGGCACACGGTGGGCCGGGTGATCCTGATCAGCGCCGTCGTGCTCGCCCTGGTCACCGGTCTCGGCACCGTCTACTTCATCCGCCACCTCAACGGCAACATCGAGGGGGTGTCCCTCGACGCGCTCGGCGACGACCGTCCCGAGGAGGTCTACACCGGCAACGGCGATCCGCTCGACATCCTGGTGATGGGCTCCGACTCCCGCGAGTGCGACGGCTGCGGCATCGACGAGGAGGGTGGCGGCGGGTCCGACACCACCATCCTCGTGCACCTCTCCGCCGACCGCAGTCGGGCGTACGCCGTCTCCATCCCGCGCGACTCGATCGTCGACCGGCCCGATACGGGCTGTGACTCGCCGGCCGCCACCAACGTGATGTGGAACGCCGCCTACGGCCAGGGCGGTCCGGTCTGCACGCTGGCGCAGGTGGAGGCCACCACCGGCATCCGCGTCGAGCACTTCGTGGTGGTCGACTTCAACAGCTTCGGCTCGATGGTCGACGCGGTCGACGGCGTCCCGGTCTGCGTGCCGGAGGACATCGTCGACAAGGAGCACTCGATCTTCGTGCCGAAGGGCGACCCGTCGGTGCTCACGGGCGACGAGGCACTCGACTATGTGCGGGCCCGCTACGTCGGTGAGCTGATCCAGCAGAACGACATCTCGCGCATCCGGCGCCAGCAGGAGTTCATCGGCGCGCTCGTCCGGGAGGTCAAGTCGGCAGGCACCCTGACCCGGCTCGACAAGGTCGTGAAGTTCCTCGATGCCGCCACCAAGGCGCTCCAGACCGACGAGGAGTTCGCCTCGGTGACGCGCCTGGGCAAGGTCGCCATGCAGCTGCAGAGCATCGGCCTCGACAAGGTCAAGTTCGTCACCCTGCCCACTGAATACTTCCCGACGGACTCCGAGTTCCGCGGCAAGGTCGAGTGGACGCCCCAGGCGGACCGGATCTGGAAGCTGCTCGCGCAGGACAAGGAGCTCCCGGCGGGACTCCTCAAGGGCAACTCCACCAGTGCGGAGGCCCCAGCGAGCTCGTCGGAGAGCCCGGCGCCTTCGGAGAGCCCGGCGCCGTCGGAGAGCGAGACGCCGAGCGAGACCCCGTCGGAGACCGCCTCGCCCACCGAGACCCCCAGCGAGACTCCCAGCGCCCCGGCCACGACGGACCCGGAGGACCAGATCTACGGGGTCTGCGCGTGAACATCCCCACTGACGACACCGCCGAGCCGGGCGAGCGGGAACCGACCGCCCCGGAGCCGGAGTGGAAGCGCCGCCGTCGCCTGGCCGCGGCCGTCGGCGACGGCGTACTCGAGCAGACCAGTGACGACACCGATGCCCGCGAGGACCGCTCGGGCAAGGGCGACGACTGGTACCGCGACCAGGTCCCGCCGCACCACGGCTGACTCGCACATGGCGAACGGCCCGCCCCACAGGGACGGGCCGCACGCGTGAACGTCACGGATCAGACGGTGCCGCCGCGAGTCGCGAGCAGGTCGCGGATCTCCTCGAGGAGTGCGATGTCGGCCGGTGTGCCGGCGTCGTCGGCCGGGAAGTAGCGCTCCTTGGCCTTCGTGTAGGGCGTGACGATGAAGAAGTAGACGACCGCGGCCATGATCACGAACGCGAGCACGGCGTTGAGGAACGCTCCGAAGCTCTGCGGCGCGGTGGAGAAGATCGCGGAATCGGTCTCGGGCAGCAGCCCGGTCAGCCACTCGGTGAAGGCGGTGACCACGCCGGCGAAGGCGAGCGCCATGATCAGACCGGTGGCGATCTCGACCAGGTTGCCCTTGAGGATGAAGTTCTTGAAACCAGTCATGGTGCCTCCCTTGGGGTGGGCCCGCGAGAGGGCCTCATGTGCAGTCGAACCTAGCGGCTCCACTGGATGGTGAGGAACTCCGACAGGCTCGCGGACGCGATGTCGACCGCCTCGTCGGGCGAGGCGCCCACCACCACCAACGCCCCGCCGGAGCCGTCGGCCAGCCCGCCCGACACGCCAGTGGGAGTCGCGAGAACGGTGACGTCGCTGGCCACGAGGGTTGTAGCACCGGTGCCTGGATCGGTGGCCACGAGGTCGATCGCGTCGCCCGGCCGCAGGAGCGCGGCCATCGCGGCGTCCGGCAGGCGGACCGGCAGGACCGTCTCGCCGGGCTGTGCGAGGGCCAGGGCGGGGCCCACCACGCGGTGGTTGGTCAGCACCTCGCCGCGCCCGATCGGGCCCGCGAGCACCCGGCCCAGGGCCGCGGTCGCGGCACCCGCCGGGGCGAGCTCGCGCGGGTAGGCCCGCAGGGCGAGGTCACCGTCGCCGAGCCGGGTGCCCGCGGCCAGGTCGCGGGCCGCGACCAGGACGTCGACGGTGTCATCCGGTGGGGGCGCGAGGGTGTGCAGCGCACCCAGGGTGGCGGCCGCGGCCAGCGACGCGGCGATCAGGCGGCGACGACGCAGGAGCTGGTGGCGTACGGCGCGCAGCCGGCGCCGGGTCGGCGCGAGTCCCGGGAACATCCCCCGACGCTAGGTCGGATCGGCGGCCGCCCGCTCGGCCTCTCCACAGGCCCCGGGTCTCGTGAGAGGCGCCACGGCGCCTTCCTCGACCGGCGGTGGTCGATCAGTCCGATCAGTCCGAGGAGGACGAGGACGACGAGCCGGAGCCTGACGAGCTTGAGCTTGACGAGCCGGAGGTGGACTTGCTGGAGGAGGACGACGAGCCCGAGTCGGAGGACGACTTCGACGGGCTCGAGTCGGAGGACGATTTCGAGCCGGAGGTCGCCTCGGACGTCGAGGGGGTGGCGGGCGTCGAGGAGGACGCAGCCGCGCGGCTGTCGGTGCGGTAGAAGCCCGAACCCTTGAAGACGACGCCGACGGCGTTGAAGAGCTTGCGCAGCTTGCCCGAGCACTCGGGGCAGACCGTGAGCGTGTCCTCGCTGAAGCTCTGGAACTGCTCGAAGGAATGACCGCACTCGGTGCAGGCGTACTGGTAGGTGGGCATGTGGCAATCCTCTGGTGGAACGGGGCCTGGGTGGTGCTGCCACGCGTTGGGCAGGGCCGGCGCGACGCGCTGGCACTCACGTCCTTCGACTGCCAATGGTACGGCACAATGGGGAGCGCGATGAGCGACCCTTCCCACACCCCGGCCCCCGAGACCGCCGCCCAGCCCCGGACCTCGCGGTGGCAGGCCTTCCGCCGTGCCCCACGCGCCGTGCGGTGGACGGCGTGGACCGCGACCTTCCTGGTGGTGGTGCTTCTCCTGCTGGCGGCCGCCGTGGTGGGCGTCGTACGCCGTCCGCTGCCGCAGACCAGCGGCGAGCTGGAGGTGCCGGGGCTCTCGGCGAGGGTCGAGGTGATCCGCGACGACCACGGCATCGCGCAGGTCTACGCCGACACCGACGCCGACCTGATGTTCGCGCAGGGCTACGTCCATGCGCAGGAGCGCTTCTTCGAGATGGACTTTCGCCGGCACGTGACGGCGGGCCGCCTCTCGGAGATCTTCGGACCCGACACGCTCGAGACCGACACGTTCATCCGCACGATGGGCTGGCGCCGGGTGGCGGAGGAGGAGTGGGCGCTCCTCGAGCCGGCGACCCGTGCCGCGCTGACGTCGTACGCCGACGGGGTGAACGCCTACGTCACCGACCGCAGGCCGTCCGAGCTCGCCGCCGAGTACGCCGTGCTCGGCCTGAGCGGCCTCGACTACACGCCCGAGGAGTGGGAGCCGGTCGACTCGCTGGCCTGGCTCAAGGCGATGGCGTGGGACCTGCGCGGCAACATGGACGCAGAGGTCGATCGCGTGCTGCTCTCGCTGGACCACTCCGAGGACGAGATCGCCGCCCTGTGGCCGGCCTACCCCTACTCCGACCACCCGCCGATCGTGTCCGGCGGAGGTGTCGTCGACGGCGTGTTCGAGCAGAACGCGACCGGCAACGGCACTCGCAACCCGCGCCGCCCGGCCTACCCGGCGGGCGTGGTGGACGCCCTCGAACGGGTGCAGGACACCCTCGGGTCGATGCCCGAGCTCCTTGGCAAGGGGCGCGGGATCGGCAGCAACTCGTGGGTCGTCGACGGCGCGCACAGCGCCACCGGCGAGCCGCTGCTGGCCAACGACCCGCACCTGGGCATCAGCCAGCCCGGCATCTGGATGCAGATGGGCCTGCACTGCCGTGAGCGGTCCGCCGACTGCACGCTCGACACGTCCGGCTTCACCTTCTCCGGCGTGCCCGGCGTGATCATCGGCCACAACGCCGACATCGCATGGGGCTTCACCAACCTCGGCCCCGACGTCACCGACCTCTTCCTCGAGCAGACCGAGGGTGACGACCGCTATGTCCGCGACGGCGAGTCGCAGGCCATGGACGTCCGCACCGAGACCATCGGGGTGCGCGGCGAGGACGACGTCGAGCTCCGCGTCCGCGAGACCACCCACGGACCGCTGATCAGCGACGTGTCGTCGGAGTTCGCCACGGTCGGCGCCAACGCCCCGACCGACGAGCCGGGCGAGCGCGGCAGCGGCTACGCCGTCGCGCTGGCGTGGACCGCCCTCGACCCGGCGCCGACGGCCGACGCGATCCTCGGGCTCAACCGGGCCGCCGACTGGGACGAGTTCCGCGAGGCGGCGTCCGAGTTCGCCGTGCCCGCGCAGAACCTGGTCTACGCCGATCGCGAGGGCCACATCGGCTACCAGGCGCCCGGCCGGATCCCGATCCGTCGCGCCGGCAACGACGGCACGATGCCCGTCGAGGGGTGGATCAGCGCCAACGACTGGACCGGCGACTACATCCCCTTCGACGGCCTGCCGAGCGTGCTCGACCCCGAGGAGGGCTTCATCGTCACCGCCAACCAGGCGGCCGTCGACGAGGACTACCCCTACCTCCTGACCCAGGACTGGGACTACGGCTACCGCTCGACGCGCATCCGCGACGCGCTCACGGCCGAGGGCGAGCTGTCGGTGCAGGAGATGTCGTCGCTCCAGCTCGACTCGACCAACCCGATGGCCGAGACGCTCGTGCCCTACCTCCTCGACGTCTCGGACCTGCCCTCGCGCTACTACCGCAACGCCCAGGACCTGCTCCGCGGCTGGGACTTCACCCAGCCGGCCGACAGTGCGCCGGCGGCCTACTACAACGTCGTGTGGCGCCGGCTCCTCGAGCTGACCTTCCACGACGACCTGCGCGAGCGCTCCTGGCCCGACGGCGGCGACCGCTGGTTCGAGGTGGTGGGCGGGATGCTGACCGACCCGGCCGGACCGTGGTGGGACGATGCAGGGACCGACGAGGTCGAGACCCGCGACGACATCCTGCGGCAGGCCATGGTCGAGGCCCGTGACGAGATGACCCGACGCCAGGCGCGCGACCCGCGCCGGTGGACGTGGGCCACATCCACCGGATGAACCTCCACAACCCCACGCTCGGTGAGTCCGGCGTCGCGCCGGTCGAACGGCTCTTCAACCGCGACGGCTGGGAGGTCGGCGGTGGCTCCTCGATCGTCGACGCGACCTCCTGGAACGCCGTCGACGGCTACGAGGTGACAGCGGCCCCGTCGATGCGGATGGTGGTCTCGCTCGCCGACTGGGACGACTCGCGCTGGATCAACCTCACCGGGGTGTCCGGCCACCCGGCCTCCTCGCACTACTCCGACCAGACCGAGCTCTACGTCGACGGCGAGACCCTGCCCTGGGCCTTCGGTCGCGCGGCCGTCGAGGCGGCCGCCGACGACACGCTGGTGCTCACCCCTGCCGGCTGAGCTCCACCACCCCGGCGCCGGTCAGCGCGAACCCCACGCGGACGTCGTGGGGGTCGGTCGGCACGGTCAGCCCCACCTCGTCGTCGTAGAGCACGACGGCGACCGGCGTCCCGTCCGGCACCCGCGCCAGCGCGCGGTCGTAGGACCCTCCGCCACGGCCGAGCCGGTCGCCGGCGGGGGAGACGGCCAACCCCGGCACCAGCACCACGTCGGCAGTTCGCACCGCGTCGACGCCGAGTCGCGCTCCGGTGGGCTCGAAGAGGCCGCGAGCTGCCTTCACCATGTGCTCGCGGCCGGCATAGACGGCCCAGTCGAGGTCGTTGTCGGGGAGCAGCACCGGCACGAGCACCCGCGTCCCGGCAGACACCAGCGCGTCGAGCAGCAGGCCGGTCCCGGGCTCGCTGCCGACGGAGACGTAGGCGGCGAGGGTGGGGGCGGACCGGACCGGTGGCCACGCCAGGGTGACGCGCGTGAGGGACTCCGCGAACTCGACGGCAGCCCCGAGCGGGCGGCGCCGACGCGCGGCCAGCACCTGGTCCCGCAGTGCGGACTTCGCCGCTGACTTGTCCCCGCCCCATGACGCGCCCACGTCCTCAGCCTACGATCGAAGCATGGCAAGCAAGAACAGTGCTCGCGGACTCGACCTCGCACGTACGAAGATGCGGGACGCCGGGGTCGACGAGGTCGCGATCGACACGTTCGCGCACTACTACCGGCTCCTCGAGCACGGGGAGACCGGCATGATCGCCGAGGACTCCATCGAGCCGCTCGACATGGAGTCGCTGGCCGATGTCGAGGTGGCCGACGACGTCGCCGCCTCGGCCATCCGGCAGACCGCAGTGATCAAGCTCAACGGCGGGCTCGGCACCTCGATGGGCATGGAGCGCGCCAAGTCGCTGCTCTGCGTGCGCCGCGGGCTGAGCTTCCTCGACATCATCGCCCGGCAGGTGCTGCACCTGCGCACGGCCTACGACGCCACCCTGCCGCTGCTGTTCATGAACTCCTTCCGCACCTCCTCCGACACGATGGCCGCGCTGGCCCGCTACGACGACCTGCCCGTGGAGGGCCTCCCGCTGGAGTTCCTGCAGAACAAGGAGCCCAAGCTCCTCGCCGCCGACCTGCTCCCGGCCACCTATCCCAAGTCGCCCGACCTGGAGTGGTGCCCGCCCGGCCACGGTGACATCTACACCGCGTTGCGCGGCACCGGCCTGCTGGCGCAGCTGCTCGAGGCCGGCTACCGCTACGTCTTCGTCTCCAACTCCGACAATCTCGGTGCGGTGCCCGATGCGCGGGTCGCGGGCTGGTTCGCGCAGACCGGTGCGCCGTTCGCGATCGAGGCCGTCCGCCGGACACCGTCGGACCGCAAGGGCGGCCACTTCGCCCGCCGCAAGGCCGACGGCCGCATCGTGCTCCGCGAGTCCGCCCAGACGCTGGATGCGGACAAGGACGCGTTGGCCGACCTGACCCGCCACAAGTTCGCCTCGACCAACAACCTGTGGTTCGACCTGCAAGCCATGGTCGAGGCCCTGGACGCTCGGGGCGGCATCCTCGGGCTGCCGCTGATCCGCAACGTCAAGTCCCTCGACCCGGGCGACCCGTCCACGCCGGAGGTCATCCAGATCGAGACGGCGATGGGCGCTGCGATCGAGGTGTTCGAGGGCGCGCGCACCATCGAGGTCGGCCGCGACCGGTTCGTGCCGGTCAAGACGACCGACGACCTGCTGGTGCTGCGCTCCGACGTCTACGACCTGGGCAAGGACTTCGTGCTGGACCAGGCGGGCGACGAGATCCCCTTCGTGTCCCTCGACGGCGAGTTCTACAAGCTCGTCGGCGACTTCGACAAGCGCTTCCCCGAGGGCGCACCGTCGCTGCGGGAGGCCGACTCGTTCACGATCGAGGGCGACTTCACCTTCGGTCGCGGGGTGCGCGTGGTGGGCGAGGTCGCGCTGGCCTCCGCCGCCGCCCAGCGGGTCGCGGGCGGCGCCGTCCTGAGCGAGCAGGACCAGGATGGCTGACCTGCTCCCGGTCGGCGAGTACATCGAGCGCATCCTCGCCACCGTCTCCCCGCTGCACGCGTTCCAGCAGCCGCTGATGGAGGCCCTGGGACTCGCGCTGGCCGAGGACGTGGTGGCCCCGATCTCCCTGCCGAGCTTCGACAACTCCGCGATGGACGGCTACGCCGTGGTCGCCGAGGACGTCGCCGGCGCGACCGAGGAGTTGCCGGTCGTGCTGCCGGTCGTCGGCGAGATCGGGGCCGGCCAGTCCTCGATCCTCGCGATGTCGCCCGGCACCGCGGTCAAGATCATGACCGGCGCCCCGGTCCCTGCGGGCGCGACGACCATCGTCCCCTACGAGTGGACCGACCGCGGGGTGGCGCAGGTGCGCATCGACCGCGCGGCGGCACCCGGGCAGCACATCCGGCCGATCGGCGACGACATCTCCGAGGGCGACATGCTCCTCGAGGAGGGCGCCGTCCTGGGCCCCCGCCAGCTCGGCATGCTCGCGGCCGTCGGCCGTGCGACCGTCCGCACCCGGCCGCGACCCCGGGTCGTGGTGATCTCCACCGGCTCCGAGCTGCGCGACCCCGGCACCCCGCTGGGCCACGACTCGATCTACGACGGCAACTCCTACCTCCTCGCCGCCGCAGCGCGCGCTGCCGGCGCGATCGCCTACCGGGTCGGCATCGTCCCCGACGAGTCCCACGCCTTCACCGAGGCGCTGAGCGACCAGCTGGTCCGCGCCGACCTGGTCGTGACGAGCGGCGGCGTGAGCGAGGGCGACTTCGACGTCGTCAAGGAGTCGCTGTCCCACCACGGCTCGATGTGGTTCGGCGGCGTCGGCATGCAGCCCGGCAAGCCGCAGGGCTTCGGCACCGTCGGCGAGGACGACACCCCGGTCTTCACCCTGCCGGGCAACCCGGTCTCCTCCTACGTCTCCTTCGAGATGTTCGTGCTGCCCGCCATCCGCCGGATGATGGGCAAGCTCCCCTACGTCCGCCCGACCTCGCGCGCCCGCCTCACCCACGGGCTGTCGTCGCCCGGTGGGAAGGTGCAGCTGGTGCGCGCCCTCTACGAGAGCGACGGCGACGGCACCTTCGTGTCGCCGGTCGGCGGTCACGGCTCCCACCTGATCGGCGACCTTGCGGCCGCCAACTGCCTGATCGAGGTCGCGGCCGACGTCACCGCGATCCAGGCCGGGGAGATGGTCGCGATCCGCAAGCTCGACGAGGAGTTCTGATGGCCACGACCGACGGGTCGCCCCACCTGACCCACGTCGACGAGACCGGCGCCGCGCGCATGGTCGACGTGGGCGACAAGCCCGTCACCGCGCGTACGGCGTCCGCGACCGGTCGCGTGCTCGTGAGCCGCACCGTCGTCGACCTCCTGCGCGGCGACGGCGTCCCCAAGGGCGACGCGCTCGCGGTGGCCCGGCTGGCCGGGATCATGGGTGCCAAGCAGACCCCGTCCCTGATCCCCCTGTGTCACCCCCTGGCGATCTCGGGGGTGACGGTCGACCTGGCCGTCACCGACGAGTCCGTCGACATCACCGCGACGGTGCGCACCACCGATCGCACCGGCGTCGAGATGGAGGCGCTGACCGCGGTCTCGGTGGCCGCGCTGACCGTCGTCGACATGGTGAAGGCCGTCGACAAGGCCGCGGTCATCACCGACATCCGGGTCGAGACGAAGACCGGCGGCAGGTCCGGCGAGTGGGCCCGATGAGCATCCCTGCCGCCGTCGTGGTCGCGTCCAACCGCGCCGCGGCCGGGGTCTATGCCGACGAGACCGGCCCGCTGATCGCCGACTGGCTCCGCGAGCAGGGATTCGACTGCGACGAGCCCGCCGTCGTGCCCGACGGCGACCCGGTGCGCCTGGCCATCGCCGCGGCGGTCGCCACCGGTGCCCGCGTCGTGCTCACCACCGGCGGCACCGGCCTCACCCCCACCGACCGGACTCCCGAGGCGACCGCGCCGCTCCTCGACCGGCAGGTGCCCGGCATCGCCGAGTCGATCCGCGCCGCCGGCGTCGCGAAGGGCGTGCCGACCGCGGTGCTCTCGCGCGGCCTGGCGGGCATCGTCGGCGACTGTCTGGTGATCAACCTCCCCGGCTCGCGCGGCGGCGTGAAGGACGGCCTCGCCGTCCTCGAGCCCGTGCTCCGCCACGCCGTGGAGCAGGTCGTCGGGAGCGACCACTGACCGCGTCGAGCGCTCCCGGCTGGCCGGCCAAACTGGAGGGGGACGGTGTCGTGGTCCGGTCGCTGCGCCGGTCCGACGCCGCCACCTGGCAGGCCGTGCGCGCGCGCAACCACGACTGGCTGCGGCCGTGGGACGCGACCGTCCCGCCCGGCGCCGCGCCACGGCCCTCGTCCTACAAGATGGTCGTGCGCTCCCTGCTGCGCCAGGCCAAGCAGGGCCAGTGCCTGCCCTTCGTGGTCGAGGTGGGGGGACGCTTCGTCGGGCAGGTCACCGTCAGCAATGTCGCCCGCGGCTCGGCCCAGTGGGCGTCCATCGGCTACTGGATCGCCGCCGAGGTGGGGGGACGCGGCCTCATGCCGCGCGCGGTCGCGATGGTGATCGACCACTGCCTCGGTCCGGTCGGGCTGCACCGCGTCGAGATCTGCGTGCGTCCGGAGAACACCAACTCCCTCCGCGTGGTGGAGAAGCTCGGCCTCGAGCAGGTGGGTTATGCGCCCCGGTTCCTCCACATCGACGGCGCGTGGCGCGATCACCGGATCTTCGCGGTGACGCGCGAGGAGTGCCCCGAGGGCGTCACCGCGCGACTGGCGACACACCAGTCACACCAGTAGTTCTGCGACACACCACTTGACATCCGCCCCGCGCGCGCTCGGCGCTCCTAGTCTTCGAGCGTGGACCTGAGCGCTCTGATCTTCGTCGCCCTTGCCGTGGCGTGGGCCGTCTACCTCATCCCCAAGGCCCTCCGGCACCACGACGAGGTCGTCCGCAGCCGGTCGGTCGAGAAGTTCTCGCACACCATGCGGGTCCTGGCTCGTCGCGAGCCGGTCGATCGGCGCACCGCGCGCCTCATCGTGTCCCCCATCCGTGCCGCCCTGCGCCCGCCGGTGGAGACCAAGGCCCACGCGAGCCCTGAGCCCGTCGCGCCGGCCGCGGTCGCTGCCCGTCCTACGCCGTCGCCCCAGCACGAGCGTGCCTCCGCGCGCCGGGCCGCCCGTCGTCGTCGCCGTGTCCTCGGCGCGGTCGTCCTCGCCAACGTCGCCGCGATCGTCCTGGCCGCCACCTCCGTCCTCGCGTGGGGTTGGGTGGCCGCACCGGCCGGCCTGCTCGTGGCGTGGCTGGTGGCATGCCGGGTCTCGGTGCGCTCCGAGCGCGGTGCGCGGTCGTTGATCGAGATCGGCTACCCGCCGCTGGTGGAGGAGGAGGACGCCGACCTCGAGCTCCCCGGAGAGATGGACGCGACCCCGGCACGGCCCGCCCCCGTGGCACCCTCGCCCGCCGAGGCGTCGTCCCCCGCGGGCGAGTCCCCGGCGGTCGTGACCGGCGAGATCCCTGTCGTCGGCGGGTGGGACATGGTGCCCACCACGCTCCCGACCTACGTCACCAAGTCCGCGGCCCAGCGGCGCACGGTCTCCACCATCGACCTCGACTCCACGGGCGTGTGGTCCAGCGGCCACAACGACGAGGACTCCGCCCTCGCCCGCTCCGCCGAGAAGTCGGCCAGGTCGGCTCGCGAGGCCGACGAGACCCTCCGCGCCAGCGGCGCCTGAGCCACCTCGCCCGCGGGCCGGGTCGATTCGATCCGGCCGGTGCC
>JBBSOR010000106.1:0-11962 GCA_038259535.1 Propionibacteriales bacterium
CCCCCCGGCGGCGGGCCCCCCGCCGGGGGGCGGGCCCCCGGCGTCACGCGATCAGTCCTTCTTCTGCTCCGCGTTGACGAAGCCGGCGGCCTCGGCGGCGTCCGCGGTGCGGAACCACACCTCGGCGATGGTGCGGTCGTACCACGGGCTGGACGGGGCGTGGAACTTCATCGAGTCCTTGTTGCCCTTGATGTCGAATCCCTCGGGGGCCGAGCCGTCCTCGGTGGCGGCAGCGGAGTCCGCGCCGAGCTCGGCGTCGCCCACGGCGGCCAGCGGCTTGATCTCGGCCGGTGCCTCGGTGGTGGCCTCGGTGGTGGCCTCGGTCGTCGCCTCGGCCGGAGCCTCGGTGACGGTCTCGACAGCGGCCTCGGCCTGCGGGGCCTCGGTGACGGCCTCGGCAGCGGCCTCGGCCTGCGGGGCCTCGGTGACGGCCTCGGCCTGCGGGGCCTCGGACGCGGCACCGGTGGCCTCGGAGGCCGGGGTCTCGGCGGCAGCGTCGCCGGTGGCGGCAGCGGCGGCCTTGTCAGCGTCACCGGCGAGGAGCTCGCGCTCCCACTCGGCCAGGGGCTCCTCGGCGCCAACGGCCTGGTCGGCGTCGCCGCCCTTGACACCCGAGCGGGCGATGAGGCCCTCGGCCACGGCGTCGGCAACCACGCGGGTCAGCAGGCCGACGGCGCGGATGGCGTCGTCGTTGCCCGGGATCGGGAAGTCGACGAGGTCGGGGTCGCAGTTGGAGTCGAGGATGCCGATGATCGGGATCCGCAGCTTGCGGGCCTCCTCGACAGCCAGGTGCTCCTTGTTGGTGTCGACGATCCAGACGGCCGACGGGACCTTCGTCATGTCGCGGATGCCGCCGAGGGTCTTGTCCAGCTTGGCGCGCTCGCGCTTCATGCCGAGCAGCTCCTTCTTCGTGCGGTTGGAGCCCGCGACGTCGTCGAAGTCGATCTCGTCGAGCTCCTTGAGGCGGTTGATCCTCTGGTGCACGGTCTGGAAGTTGGTGAGCATGCCGCCGAGCCAGCGCTGGTTGACGTAGGGCATCCCGACGCGGGTCGCCTGCTCGGCGATCGCCTCCTGGGCCTGCTTCTTCGTGCCGACGAACATCACGACGCCGCCCTTGGCGACGGTCTCCTTGACGAAGGCGTAGGAGCGGTCGATGTAGGCCAGCGACTGCTGCAGGTCGATGATGTAGATGCCGTTGCGCTCGGTCATGATGAAGCGCTTCATCTTGGGGTTCCAACGACGGGTCTGGTGACCGAAGTGGACGCCGCTCTCGAGCAGCTGGCGCATGGTGACGACTGCCATGGGTTCTCCTGTTGTAGCGGAGGTGCTCACCGATGTGCCCGACCTTGGGACAGGCCGGGCCGGGAGCATGACTCCTGAGTGTTTTCAGTTGCTGCGCCCGACGGGTGTCGGGTGCCCTGACGCTCACACGCCGGCCCGATCCGCACCGTGGTGGTGAGGAACTGAGGACCGACGCCCACGGGTGGTCCGGAACCAGGGATGCGTTCCGACGCGGTCTGCGAGCGTGCGAAGTCAATCCGGGAGGACTGCTCCCCCTATCGTAGGCCACCGGCTCGGCGGGAGCGAATCGCTGGGCACCCCGGCACTGAGCGTGCACGGAGCGTGGATTCCGGGGCCGTCAGGCATCCCCAGCCACGCTCCCTCCGCGACGATCCACAGCCCGGGGCGAGCCCGGTCGCCGCCGTGCTCCGGCGCGGTGAGGATCACGGGATGCGAGCTGTTCTGCGTGCCGTGCTCCGTCCCGTCCTCCTTCTGCTGCTCGTCCTGGCTCCCTCCGTGGCTCCCAGCGCGCCTGGCGCAGCCGCACCCGACGACCAGGACGGGCGCGACGGACCGGTCGGCGTGTGGCCGCTCGAGCCGGAGCCCGACGTCGTGCGCCCCTTCGAGCCACCGCCCAGCCCCTATGCGTCCGGGCACCGCGGAGTGGACCTCGCCGGCAGGCCGGGGCAGGCGGTGCGAGCGGCGCTGCCGGGAACGATCGGGTTCGCCGGCTCGATCGGCGGCAAGCCCGTGGTCACGGTGCTGCACGGAGGCCGACGCACGACCTACGAGCCGGTCGTGGCCGGCGTCGCGCCGGGCCAGGTGGTGGGCGCCGGCGACGTGATCGGACGCCTCACGCTGACCGACAGCCACTGCTTCCCCGCCGCGTGCCTGCACTGGGGGTTGGTCCGCGGTGAGGACTACCTCGATCCGTTGTCCCTCGTCGGCCGGGGGCCGGTGCGGCTGCTGCCGCTGTGGCGCGAGGGGCCCGCCACGTCCCGCATCGCCTGGACTCCCCCACTCGAGGTGTGGCGGCGACCGTTGGACTGGCTCACCTGAGAGCCCCGGCGCACGCGTCCGGCTAGGCGCGGGGGTGGGCCTGCTGGTAGGCCCGGCGCAGGCGGTCGGTGGTGACGTGGGTGTAGAGCTGCGTCGTGGCGAGCGAGGCGTGGCCGAGCAGCTCCTGCACGGAGCGCAGGTCGGCGCCGCCCTCGAGGAGGTGGGTGGCGGCGGTGTGGCGCAGGCCGTGCGGGCCGATGTCCGGGGCGCCCGGCACGTCGGCGACGCGTCGGTGCACCAGGCCGCGGACCGCCCGCTGGTCGATCCGGTGCCCGCGCACGCCGAGGAACAGCGCCGCACCCGAACCCTCGACCCGCACGGACGGCCGCCCGGAGCGGAGCCACCGCTCGACCGCCCGGCCGGCGGGGGTGCCGTAGGGCACGGCACGTTCCTTGCGTCCCTTGCCGAAGACGCGCACCACCCGACGCTCGGCGTCGACGTCGTCGACGTCGAGGCCGACGAGCTCCCCCACGCGGATGCCGGTCGCGTAGAGCAGCTCCAGCATGGCCACGTCCCGGATCCCCACCGGCGTGCCGTCGTCGGCGAGGTCGGCCGCGGCGCGGATCAGCGCCTCCGCCTCGTCGGCCCGGAGGACGGGGGGCAGGGTCCGGTGCTTCTTGGGCGAGCCGAGGGCCGCGCCCGGGTCGGTGGGGAGACGGTCGGTGCGGTGCAGCCACGCGGTGAAGACCCGGGCCGCCGTGGCCCGGCGCGCGATCGTGGTGCGGCTGCGCCCGGTCGTCTGCATCTTGGCCAACCAGCTGCGCAACGCGCGCAGGTCGAGGTCGACGACGTCGTCGAGACCGAGTCGGACGCAGTGGTCGAGCAGGCTGGAGATGTCACCGAGGTAGGCACGGACCGTGTGCGGGGCGAGGTCGCGCTCGGAGACGAGGTGGCGTTCGTAGTCGCCGAGCAGCCGCACCATCGGCTCGGGCAGGCCGGGCTCGCGCGACGCGCTCCGGTCGCTCGCCTCCTCGTCGCTCACCCTCGAAGAGTAGGCGGGCGGAGCGACCTCACGCGTCAGGCACGAGGCGCCACCCGCCCCGCTCGAAGCGGACGAACCGCTTGGCCTCCAGCCGCTGGAGGGCCCCCACCGTGTCGCGGACGTGCATCGAGGACAGGTGGGCGATGGAGTCGACCTCCGCGGGCGTGCTCACCGGCACCCACTCGAGCACCTGCTGCTCGACGCGGCTGAGGGCGTCGCGTGGTCGCTCCTCCCCCCGCGGTTCGTCCACGAGGTGCTCGCCCGCCTGTCCGAGGAGCTCGAGGACCTCGGACCCGTGAGTGACAACGGCGGCCCTGCCCTGGCGCAACCAGTTGTTGACGCCCTGCGAGGTGTAGCTCGTCACCGGTCCCGGGACGCACATCACGTGCCGACTCAGCAGCTCGGCCCACCCTGCGGTGTTGAGGGCACCACTGCGCAGGGCCGCCTCGACCAGGACCGTGCCCCGGGTCAGGGCGGCGATCAGACGGTTGCGCGCCAGGAACCGCGGCCGGGTGGGCGAGGACCCCGGGGGCTGCTCGGACACCACGGCCAGCTCGGTGGCCAGGTGGTGCAGCAGGCGCCGGTTCTGCGCCGGGTAGACCCGGTCCACCCCGCACGCCAGCACCGCCACCGTGGCGCCGCCCGCCAGCAAGGTGGCGTCGTGGGCCACGAAGTCGATCCCGATCGCGCCACCGGACACCACGGGGACGCCTGCCGCGGCGAGGTAGCCGCACAGCACGCGCGTCATCTCGACGCCGTAGACGGACGAGGCCCGCGAACCGACCACCGCGACGGATGCGTCGAGCTCGGTCAGCGACATCGGGCCCTTCACCCACACGCCGGGCGGCGTGCCGCCGAACCCTTCCTCACTGGTCGCGTCGTCGAGGAGGTCGAGCCCCGTCGGCCACTCCGGGTCACCGGGAACGAGGAATCGGATGCCGCACCTGTCGGCCTGCTCGAGCTGGCGCACGGGATCGACCGCGTCGAGCCGCGCAGCCAGCACGCTGTCGGGCTTGGGCACGAGGGAGTGGCGCAGGGTCGCTTCGGCGCCGATCTGTCGGATGAGCGAGGACGTCGTGCCGTCACCGGGCTCGACACCGCAGCTCAGCGTCACGCGAGCCAGTCGCTCGGCCTCGGAGGCGGTCACGAGGAGGCCACCGCGAGCACGCTGGTCGGCAGGCTGCGGCAGGGGTCGTCGGAGCGGAGCGCCAGCGCCACGTCCGCCTCGTCGACTCCTGGTCGCACCACTCCGGTGCAGTCGGCCACGGTCCACGCCAGCCGCTGGACACGGGTCAGCCCACGGCGGGTGATTGCACCGGAGGCGAGCGCGGCGTCGACCAGCCGCTGACCGTCCGGCTCGAGCGGCCAGAGCTGTGCGAGGGCGGGGCCGGGACAGGACGAATTGAGCAGCCACGCGCGATCGCGGTAGCGGCGGGCCTGCCGCTGGCGCGCCTCGGCGACCCGTGCCCGGACGTCGGCCGAGGACTCCGGCGTCCGGCTCCAGGCCCCCGCACCGCACCGGACCTGGGGTCGCACCTCCATCCAGATGTCGACGCGGTCGAGGACCGGACCGCTGAGCTTGCGCCGGTAGTGGACCCGCTGCACCGCGGTGCAGTCGCAGTCGCCGCCCGAGAGGCCGTGGAAGTTGCCGCACGGGCACGGATTGGCCGCGAGCACGACCAGTGAGCGAGCCGGATAGGTGGCGGACTCCTGGCCGCGCGCGATGGTCACCTCGCCCGACTCGAGCGGCTGGCGCATCGCCTCGATGACATCGGACCTGAAGTGGGGGAACTCGTCGAGGAACAGCACCCCGTGGTGAGCGAGGCTCACCTGCCCCGGGCGGACCTTGCCGGTGCCGCCACCCAGGACGCTGGCCGCGCTGGCGGAGTGGTGAGGAGCGAACCACGGCGGTCGACGCAGCAGCCCGGCGCCGTCGGGCAACGCCCCGGCGACCGAGTGCAGGGCCGTCACCTCCAGCGACTGCTCGACGGTGAGGTCGGGCAGGATCGACGGGATCCGCTCAGCGATCGAGGTCTTGCCGGTCCCGCGCGGGCCGACGAGCATGAGCGGATGGCCGCCCGCAGCCGCGACCTCGACGGCGTAGCGAACGTCCTCGAGCCCGTCGAGGTCGGCGAGGTCCACGTCGGCCAGTCGGTCCTACCCACGCCACGCCGCGAGGGGGCTGGCCGAGGGGGCGACCACGGGGGGCGCCTCGGGCACCTCGACCCCGCGCAGGACGGCCGAGACCTGGCCCAGCGAGCGCACCCCGAAGACCGTCATGCCCGGCACGAGCCCGGCCTCGGCCGCCTGCGGCTCGGGCACGAAGACCCGCGTGATCCCGTGGGCGGCGGCCGCGATGACCATCGGCAGCACGCCCGGCACCGGCCGCAGCCCGCCCGAGACCGAGAGCTCGCCGACGAAGGCCCAGCCGTCGAGCATGTCGGCGGAGAGCTCGTCGTGCTTCTTGTCGGCCGCCATGACCGCAACAGCGATCGCCAGGTCGTAGTGGGTGCCGCCCTTGGGCAGGTCGGCGGGCGAGAGCAGGATCGTGACCCGCTTGGTCGCCGGCCAGCGCCCGCAGTCGTTGTTGATCGCCATCCGCACCCGGTCGCGCGCCTCCGACAGGCTCTTGTCGACCCTCCCGACCAGAGTCGTGCCGACGACTCCGGGAGAGACGTCGACCTGGACGTCGATGACGTGGCCGTCGGCGCCCTTGAACGCCAGCGAGCGCGCGGTTGCGAAGGCCATCAGCCGATGCCTTCCACGTGCTCCAGCTCGACCGGCCGGCCCGGTGGCACGAGGACGCCGACCATGTCGATGCGGATGTCTTCGGGGTGGCAGTCGTGGACCCGCAGCCAGCGCGCAGCCAACCGCCTCAGCCGATCGACCTTGCGCCGGTCGACCGCCTCCAGCGGATCGCCGTAGTCGGTGGAGGTGCGTGTCTTGACCTCACAGATCACCAGGACCTGGCCGTCGCGCAGGACCAGGTCGATCTCGCCGGCGTCGCACCGCCAGTTGCGGTCGAGCACGACGAGCCCGTGGCGGGCCAGGTGCCTGGCCGCGATCGACTCGCCGCGCTGGCCCAGCAGCCGCTTGCGCTCGGCAGCGGGGTCGGGGGTGAAGGGCGAAGCAGCAGCGGATCGAGCCATCGTGGGTGCCTTCCGGTCGTGCAGGTCGGGAAGCACCAGCAGACCGCGCGGCACCGACGGGCCGGGGGCGGGCGGAGGCGAGGCTGTGGACAGGCACCGGATTGGTGGTCTTGTGGACGTCCGGCGGCCCGCGAACGGTCAGTCCTCGGGTGGGTTGATCTCCTGGGAGGCGAGCTCCTCGACGTTGACGTCCTTGAAGGTCAGCACCTTGACGTTCTTGGCGAACCGCGCGGGCCGATACATGTCCCACACCCACGCGTCGGTCATCGAGACCTCGAAGAAGACGTCACCGCTCTCCGAGCGGGCCTTCACGTCGACCTGGTTGCACAGGTAGAAGCGGCGATCGGTCTCCACGACGTACTTGAAGATGCCGACCACGTCGCGGTACTCGCGATAGAGGGTGAGCTCCATCTCGGTCTCGTAGTTCTCGAGATCCTCGGCGCTCATGCGTCCTCCTCCGTGTCCAGCGTCGGCCCCGGCTGCGTCGTGCCCCACCGGTCTGGCCCGACACTAGTGGCCGGATCCAGCCCGGACCCGGCGGTCTGTTCGAGACCTGCGGCGCGTCGTACGTTGACGAAGCGCATCCGGTGCACCGGCGAGGGGCCGTGCGCGGCGAGCGCCGCCTCGTGCTCGGCGGTCACATAGCCCTTGTGGGTGCGGAAGTCGTAGGCCGGCCACGATCCGTGGAGCTCGACCATCAGTCGGTCGCGCGTCACCTTGGCGATGACGGAGGCGGCTGCGATGCAGGCAGCGACCCGGTCGCCCTTCCACACCGCGAGCCCGGGGACACCGAGGCCGTCGACCGGGAAGCCGTCGGTGAGGACGTACGACGGACGCGTCTCCAGCCGCGCGACCGCGCGCCGCAGCGCCTCGACGTTGGCGACGTGCATGCCGAGCCGGTCGCACTCCTCGGGCTCGATCACCACCACCGACCAGGCCAGGGCACGGCGGACGACCTGGGCGTAGACCCGCTCGCGGGCCGCCTCGGTCAGCAGCTTGCTGTCGGCGAGCCCGGGCACGATGCCGGCCCTGCCCGACGGCAGCACGACGGCTCCGGCGACGAGGGGGCCGGCGCAGGCACCGCGCCCGGCCTCGTCGACACCCGCGATCGGTTCCAGACCGGCGCGGCGCAGGGCGCGCTCGTAGCCGTAGAGCCCCGCGTCGCGGCGCACGGTCATGGCGCCCGGCAGGGGCTCGGGCGGGCGGCTCACGGGGTCGGGTCCGGCACGTCCTCGAACGTGGCCGGACGGGTGTTCCAGCGGAAGCGGTCGGCCGGCCACAGGAGCACGAACACCTTGCCCACGACCAGGTCGACCGGGACGAACTCGTCCCCCGGGACGCACTCGGTCTCGTCGTCCTTGCACATGTGGAACGACGAGTCGGCCGACCGGGACCGGTTGTCGCCCATCACGAAGATGTGCCCCTCCGGGATCGGGCCCACCGTCCAGTCCGTGCGGCACTGGTTGACCATCGGACCGTTGCACGTGGAGCCGCTGCGCTTGACGTAGTCGCCCTCCTCGAGGGGCGTGCCGTTGACGACCAGGCGACCCTTCTCGTCGCAGCACTCGATAGTGTCGCCGGCGACGCCGATGACGCGCTTCACCAGGTGGCCGCCGGTCGGGTAGAGGCCGATCTTGGCCATGGCCTTCGCGACCGGGTTCGTCGGCCCGGCAGCGTCCAGGGCACCGAGCCACCCACCGGGATCCTTGAACACCACCACGTCGCCGCGCTCGGGCTCGTCGTCGCCCCAGTAGGACACCTTCTCGATCAGGATCCGGTCGTTGAGGATCAGGCCCGGCTCCATCGACTCCGAGGGGATGTAGAAGGCCTGCACGAAGAACGTCTTGATGACGATGGCGAGCACGAGTGCGACGGCCAGCAGCAGGATGGTCTCCTGCCACAGCGGCAGCTGCTTGCGCTTGGCCTTGCCCCCGCGGGCGCTGCCACCGTCGTCGCCCGAACGCGAAGACCGCGGCCCCTCGTCCATGGAGGTGGACGAAGGACCGCGGTCATCGGAAGTCACGCGCAGAGACTAACCAGTCCCTGGTCGCAGGCGCGCCTCGCGGCACGCCGCCCGTGGCTCACGCCTCGCGGCGCTCCTTGATCTTCGCCTTCTTGCCGCGCAGGTTGCGGAGGTAGTAGAGCTTGGCGCGACGCACGTCACCGCGGGTGACGACCTCGATCTCCTCGAAGATCGGGGAGTGCATGGGGAAGGTGCGCTCGACGCCGACACCGAAGGAGATCTTGCGGACCGTGAAGGTGCGCCCGACGCCCGAGCCGTGGATGCGGATGACGACGCCCTGGAACACCTGGACGCGCGAGCGGCTGCCCTCGACGACCTTGACGTGGACCTTGACGGTGTCTCCGGCGCGGAAGGCCGGGATGTCGTCGCGCTTGTGCGCGTTGCCGAGATCGGCGATGACGTTGGTCATGACTGCTCCTCGCGGGTGCCACAGGTCGACCGCGCAGTGTTGATGAGGTGGGAGGGTGGTGATGGATCCGGCTGGTGCTCGAGCTGGCCGGCCGGTGCGCCCCCTGTGGCAGGTGCGGTGCGGCGGGACCCCGGGAGCGTTCTTCCGGGCGACCCTGGCCTCGAGCGGACCAAGGGATGAGTCTGCCAGAGCGGAACGGTCAGCGTGAAATCCGCTTGGTCAGCACGACCGCCCCCGGTGGGGCCGTCCGGTCGGACCGCAGCCGGAACCCTGCCTTCTTGTACATCCGCAGGTTGTCGCTCGACCCGGCCCCGGTGAACAGGACGTGGGTCCGCACGTGTGCCGGCGCGAGGCACTCGACCAGCTCGAGCAGCGCGCGACCCAGCCCGCGACCCTGGATGTCGGGCGCGACCATGATCCGCCCGATGTCCCACTCGTCGTGCGCGTCCAGGCGGCCCCGCACGGCACCGACCAGGCGCCCCGACGACGGCTCGCGGGCGACCATCACGGTCCACTCCCCCAACCCGCGGCGTACGTCGTCGAGCGACTCGCGCAGCGCCGGGATCTCCACCCCGGGGTTGGCCTCCAGCTCCTGGAGCCAGCAGGCCCGCTGCAGCGTGTAGAGCTCGCCGGCGTCGGCCGGGACGGCGGAGCGCACGTCGAGGTCGGCGAGGCCGGCGACCGCACCGGTGCGCGGCAGCAGGTCGGGCCGGCGCTCGGCGGTGCGTTGCTCGGCCTGCTCGCGCCGCCAGGTCGCGATCCGCCCGTGGTCACCGGAGAGCAGCACCTCGGGGACGTCGCGGTCCGCCCAGGAGGCGGGCTTGGTGTAGACGGGGTACTCGAGGAGCCCGTCCGCGTGCGACTCCTCCACCAGCGACGCGGCGTTGCCCATGAAACCGGGAAGCAGCCGGACGACGGCCTCGGTGATCGCGAGCGCCGCGACCTCGCCGCCGTTGAGGACGTAGTCGCCGAGGGAGAGCTCGCGGACGGTGCCGATCGTGGCGGCGTGCTCGATGACCCGCTGGTCGATGCCCTCGTAGCGGCCGCACGCGAAGACGAGGTGCTCGTGGGCGCTGAGCTCGTGGGCGACCTGCTGGCTGAACGGCTCGCCGCTGGGAGTGGTGAAGATGATGGTGGCGTCGCGGGCGACCGACTCCAGCGCACGGCCCCACGGCTCGGGCTTCATGACCATCCCGGCGCCGCCGCCGTAGGGCGTGTCGTCGACCGTGCGGTGGCGGTCGGTCGTGAAGTCGCGCAGGTCGTGGACGGCGAGGTCGAGCAGCCCCGTGTCGCGCGCCCTGCCCGGCAGGCTCAGCTGCAGGGGGGCGAGGTAGTCGGGGAAGATCGTGACGACGTCGATCCTCACGGCCGGGCAGCGTCCTCGGGAACGTCCTCGGGGAACGGCGTCACCAGTCCCGGTCGATCGGCGACGACGACCCGACCGGCGACCAGGTCGACCTCGGGGACGAGGGCGGAGACGAAGGGCACGAGGGTGTCGCGCCCGTCGGGGGTGCGGACGGTCAGCAGGTCCTGCGCGGAGCCGTGCACGACCGCCTTCACCTGGCCCAGGGCGGTGCCGTCGACGTCGACCACCGCCAACCCGACGAGCTGGTGGTCGTAGAACTCCTCCGGGTCCTCGGGGACCTCCTCGTGCCCGATCGTGGCGAACAGGACGGTGCCCCGTACCGCCTCGGCCGCGTTGCGGTCGTCGAGCTCCTCGAAGGTGACCAGCAGCGTGCTCTGGTGCCACCTGGCCCGGGTGACCGTGAGGGTGGCAGGTCGCCGGTCCGCCCCGGCGGGCGCCTCGGCCCGCATCGTCGTGCCGGGGGCGAAGCGCCGGTCGGGCTCGTCGGTGCGGACGTCGAGGGTGACCTCGCCGCGGATGCCGTGGGGCTTGCCGATGCGGCCGACCACGACCTCGATGCTGCGCTGCTCCTGATCGCTCACAGCGTCAGCGTAGAGGTCCGCCCGGAACCACCGGGTACCCGGTGATCGCTGAGGTTCTCGACCATTGCAACAGGCCCGAAGCTCACCGGGAGGACCGGAACCTCGCAGCACAACGCGCGACGGGCGCCCCCCCAGCGGGGGTGGCGCCCGTCGTTCAGGCTGTGTGCTGCTCAGCGGCGACTGCCGACGACTACCGCCGACGGTCGGTGTCGACGAAGTCGACCCGGGCACCGCCGCGGCCCGCGAGGGCAGAGACCACCGTGCGGAACGCCGTCGCGGTGCGGCCGTTGCGACCGATCACCTTGCCGAGGTCCTCGGGGTGGACCCGGACCTCGAGGATCGAGCCACGACGCAGCTGCTTGTCGCGGACCACGACGTCGTCGGGGTGGTCGACGACGCCTCGTACAAGGTGCTCGAGCGCGTCGGTCAGCACGTCGCTCACGCCTCGCTCTTGCCGGCGTCCTCGGCGGTCACCGTCTCGGTGGCCTCCGCGGCGTCGGCAGCGCCCTCAGGGGTCTCCGAAGCCGGAACCTCGGCAGGCGTCGCAGCAGCGGGGGTCTCAGCAGGGGTCTCGGCGGGCGCCTCGGCGGCGGGCTCCTCGACCTTCTCGACCTTCTCGGCCTTCTTCTTCGAGGTCACCGCGGCACCCTTGGGCTCCGAGGCGGCCTCCTTGAGGGCCTCGTTGAAGATGTCGATCTTGGGCCGCTTGGGCTCCTTGACCTTGAGGGTGCCCTCGGTGCCCGGCAGACCCTTGAACGTCTGCCAGTCACCGGTCACCTTGAGGATGGCCTCGACGGCCTCGGAGGGCTGGGCGCCGACACCGAGCCAGTACTGGGCCCGGTCAGAGGTCACCTCGATGAAGGAGGGCTCCTCCTTCGGGTGGTACTTGCCGATCTCCTCGAGCACCCGACCGTCGCGCTTCTTGCGCGAGTCGACGACGACGATGCGGTACTGCGGCACCCGGATCTTGCCCAGGCGCTTCAAACGAATCTTGACGGCCACGTTTGTGGTGTCTCCTCAGAAATTGTCGTGGGTGAGCGACCCTCGCCAGGTGGGGTTACCGGGTCTGGTCACTCGATGGGCGCTGCGTCGCTCGGATGAGAGGGTCCGGG
>JBBSOR010000107.1:0-11721 GCA_038259535.1 Propionibacteriales bacterium
ATCTCGATCTCCTCCTGCGCCAGGTAGTGCCAGATGTCGAGCTCGGTCCAGTTGGACAGCGGGAAGATCCGCATGTGCTCGCCGCCGTGGATGCGGCCGTTGTAGAGGCTCCACAGCTCGGGGCGCTGCATCTTGGGGTCCCACTGGCCGAAGTCGTCGCGGTGGGAGTAGACGCGCTCCTTGGCGCGGGCCTTCTCCTCGTCACGGCGGCCGCCACCGAAGGCGGCGGTGAAGCCGTTCTCCTCGATCGCACCGAGCAGCGTGCCGATCTGCATGCGGTTGCGGCTGGTCTTGCCGTCGTCGACGACGTGACCGGCAGCGATCGCCTCATCGATGGTGGCCACGATCATCCGGCACCCGAGGCGGTCCACCCATGAGTCGCGCGAGGCGAGCACCTCGTCGAAGTCCAGGCCGGTGTCGACCTGCAGCAGGGGGAAGGGCAGCTTGGCCGGGAAGAACGCCTTCTCCGCCAGGCGGAGCATGACGATGGAGTCCTTGCCACCGGAGAACATCAGGACCGGCTTCTCGAACTCGGCAGCGACCTCACGGAAGATGTGGATCGACTCTGCCTCGAGCTGGTCCAGCTGACTCAACTGGTAGTCGACGTGGGTGTTGGTCATGGCGTAGCAGGGGCCTCTCTAGGGACAGCAGCCATCATCGTAGCGACGGCAGTGCCCGCGGAGAATTCGCACACCCGCGTCGGGTCGGCCAGACTCGCCCGAATGAGCCCGACCTCACGACTCGTCCTCCGCTCACGAACGCGCCAACGTCTGCTGTCCGGCGTCCTCGCGCTGGCCTTCGTCACCGCCGCCTGCTCCTCCGCCGAGGACGCCGGCCCCCCGTCGTACGAGCCCAGCGACGCCGTGGACCTGCAGGTCCTGCCGCAGCTGGCCGCCACCGGTGGGGACGTCGAGTCCGCCGACGACGCGGCCTGGGTCGTGGACGCGACCGTGGCGGACGTCGAGGAAGGCACCGCCGTCGCGCTCTACGCCGCGAACGCCGACGACGGCTGGGAGGTCGTCTCGGAGGGAGAGACCGACGAGGACGGCGCGGTCGCCCTGACCACCGCAGCGCCCGGTCGGCTGCACGTGGTGGTGGGCGACGGCGACGACGCGATCGGCGCCGAGGCCTCGACCGCGGACGCGCCGGAGCCGAGCTTCACCGACGACTTCGACGAGGACAGCGTCGACGAGCCCGACGGCGCGTGGACCACGCGCGACCAGGGCCGCATCGGCGTACGCACGTGCTCGCGGGCCGACGACTCCGCCGCCGAGATCGACGGCGGAGTCCTGACGCTGAGCGTGATCGAGGACCCGGATGACGACCTGTGCCAGCCCAACGGCAAGCGCAAGAAGTTCCCCTTCCGGCTCAACGGCCACGTGGGCACCGAGGGGAGCTACACGTTCACCTACGGCTTCGCCGCGGCCCGGATCAGGACGCAGTCGGCGCGCGGGCAGCACGCCGCCTTCTGGATGCAGGCGGCCGGTGGTCAGCTGGAGGGCGGTCCGAAGAAGGGTGGCGCCGAGATCGACGTCATGGAGTACTTCGGCGACGACCACCCCGAGGGCGGCCTGACGAGCTTCACCTACTACCTCGACGGGGACGGCAAGAAGCAGACCGTCGGCGGCTGGTTGCCGAACGTCGACGACCTCGGCGACGACTGGGCGGACGAATACCACGTCTTCTCCGTCGAGTGGACGCCCGAGGAGTACGTCTTCCGCATCGACGGCCAGGTCACCCAGCGGCTCGAGGGGGAGACCTCGGGACGCAAGGAGTTCCTCATCCTCAGCCTGCTCTCCTCCGACTACGAGCTGCCGCGCTTCAACGGCGAGCTGCCGGAGGAGATGGAGGTCGACTGGGCTCGGGTGTGGGAGACGGCTCCGGGCTGGGGGCTGTCCAGCACCAGCGTGATCGGCCCGTCGTTGATGCTCTCCACCCGCATGTCGGCGCCGAAGCGGCCGCGCTCGACATGGGCACCCAGCCGCCGGAGCTCGGCGCACACGGCGTCGTACATCGGCTCGCTCACGGGGCCGGGAGCGGCGGCCTGCCACGTCGGACGCCGACCCTTGCGGGCATCGCCGTAGAGCGTGAACTGGCTGACGAGGAGCACCGGCGCCCCGACGTCGCTGGCGCTCTGCTCGGCCCGCAGCAGGCGCAGGTCCCAGATCTTGCGCGCCGTCCACACCACCTCAGCCTCGGTGTCGCCGTGGGTGACGCCGAGATAGACCAGGAGGCCCGGCCCGTCGACCTGCCCGACCACCTCGTCGTCGACGGTGACGCTGGCAGAGAGGACCCGCTGGATGACCGCACGCATGGTGCAAGGATGCCGCCATGCCTGCACCACTCGCTGACGCTCTGCTGATCACGGTCGCCCCCACCGGGGCCGAGACCTCCAAGGACGACTGCCCGCAGCTCCCCACCACACCGGAGGAGATCGCGCTCACCGCCGCGGAGTGCGAGGCGGCCGGCGCCGCGATGATCCACCTCCACGTGCGCGACGACGCCCACGCGCCGACCCTCGACCAGGGGTTGCTGCGCGAGTGGGTCGCTGCGGTGCGGGCCTCCTCGTCGCTGGTCGTCCAGCTCTCGACCGGCGGCTCGGTGCACGACCCGCTGGACGAGCGGCTCAAGGTGCTGGACGCGGAGCCGGACTCCTGCTCACTGACGATGGGCACGACCAACTTCGGCGACGACGTCTTCCTCAACCCCTGGCCGTTCGTGAAGGACCTCTACCAGCTCGCGCTCGAGCGCGGCGTCGCCCCCGAGTTCGAGCTCTTCGACCTCGGGCAGGTGCACGCGCTCGGTCGCCTCATCCGGCAGTACGGCGTGCCCGCCGGTGGCAAGGTGCACGTCGACTTCGTGATGGGCGTCCCCGGCGGCATGCCGGGCACCGCCCCCGCCCTCGTCGCCGGGGTGGCGGCGCTCCCCCCCGAGGTGACGTCGTGGTCCGCCACTGGCATCGGCCGATCGACCCTCGCGGTGGCGATGGCGTCACTCTCGATGGGCGGTCACCTCCGCGTGGGGATGGAGGACGTGCTGACCATCAGCCGCGGAGTGCCGGTCGAGTCCAACGCCCAGCTCGTCGCGCGCGCGGTCGACCTCGGGCGGATCGCGCAGCGTACGCCGATGGCGCCCGCCCAGTGCCGGGAGCTGCTCGGCCTGGCCTGAGGGCCGCTTCCTTCGGGGTCCCGCGCGCCACGCCGTACGACGATCGCGACACGCCACTGCCCGCCCCGCGCCCGCCACCGCCGGGCCCCGTTCACGCGGCGACGGGGAGAGCGAGAGCGGCTCGCACGGTGGCCACCACCTCGTGCGGGGAGAACATGACCTGCTCCCAGGTGAAGCGCAGGACGGTCCAGCCGCCGGTGACGAGAGTGTTGTAGCGCCTGCAGTCGGCGTCGTGCTCGGCCTTCCCTGCGTGGTGGGCCCACGAGTTGGCCTCGATGGCCAGCGCGGAGAAGGGCTCGGCCAGGTCGGGGTGGTAGGTGACTCCCTGGATGGTCGTGGCCCATTGCGGCACCACGGGGATGCCGGCCTCGATGAGGATCGCACGCAACACGGACTCGAACGGGTTTGCGGCGAGGCCGGTCGCGTGCTCCAGGACCTGGAGGACGGGGCCGGGGGTGTCGGGTCGCAAGGCGCCCTCCAGGTCCTCGCGGGTCAGGTCGTGGTGGCGGAGGGCGGAGTCGGCGACGGCGAGGGCCTCGTCGAACGGGAGCTCCGCCGCACAGTCCAGGACCGTGCGCAGGTGCGAGGTCGCCCACCTGTCCAGGTCGTGGCGCGGAAGGGTGTCGCGGACGAGCTCCCCGTCGACGGGATGCTCGGGCTTGCGTGCGGCGACGACCTGCGGAGTGCGAGCGGGCCACTTCGTCTGCCACCCCCAGTGCGCGGCTGCGGACAGCAGCCGCAGGTGGCCCCCCACCCGGGCTGCCACGTCACGGGCCTCGTCCGCCACGGGGAGGGCGTACCTCCCGCGGGAGACGTGGAGCACGCGCCGTGCGGCCACCGCGCGCCGTAGCCGCTTGCGGGAGGTCAGTGCGAGCACGTCGGCGGTCGAGGCGATCCCGCCGAGTCGGGTGAGCGCATCCACGGCATCCATTCCTCGGAAGTGTGGTGCTCCGGCCCCCTCCGTGCGAGCCGTTCTCCACAGGGGCCGGACCCTATGACGGCGACCGCGCCACGCCGTACGACGATCGCGACACGCGGGGCCCCTCGGGCCCAGGCGCCGAGGAGTGGCCCCTCAGGCGTCGCCGATCTTCTTCATCCCGACGACTCCGGGGCGGTAGGTGGGGTCCTCGAGCTCGGCGATGGTCGGTGAGCCGAACATCGGCAGCCCCTGCCGCTTGCGCAGGAAGCCCCACACGATCGGCAGCACCAGCAGGACGCCGAGGCCGATGCCGGCGATGAGCAGCGGGTGGGTCTCGTCCTCGCCGGCGCCCAGGGGCGCCCAGCCGGCCTTGTCGAGCAGCGCGACGCCGCTCATCGTCAGCACGACGACGATGCCGCGGCGGATGAAGGACTGCGGAACCCGCGGGGCGATGGCCGAGCCGATCAGCGTGCCGGGCACCGAGCCGATCACGAGCGGGATGAGCAGGCTCCAGTCGAGGCCGTGGAGGGCGATGTTGGAGATGGCCGCGGCCATCACGAGCGGCACCGCCTGGACGAGGTCGGTGCCGACGAGCTTCACCGCGGACAGGCCGGGATAGAGCATGAGCAGCGCGATCATGATGACCGAGCCGGAGCCGACGCTCGTGATGCCGACCAGCAGGCCGCCGAGCGCCCCGACGAGCACCGTCGCGAGAGGACGGATGGCGGGGTTCTCGTCCGGGTGGTCGCCACCGCGGACCCGCAGCAGGTTGAGGTAGAGGCGCAGGGCGTACGTCGCAGCCGCGAGCAGCAGCGCGAAGCCGATCGCGAGCTTGAGCGTGTCGTCGATGTCCTCGGGGTCGACCACCCACGAGACCAGGTGGGGCCCGAGCAGGGCCATCGGGATCGAGCCGAGCATCAGCCACTTGGCCAGCTGCATGTTGGGCGAGCCCTCGCGCTTGTGCACGATCGCGCCGCCGGTCTTGTAGATCGCCGCGGCCGTGAGGTCGGCGGTGACGACGGTGGCCGCCTCCCCGACGCCGAGGAAGATCAGCGCCGGCGTCATCAGGGCGCCGCCGCCCATGCCGGTCAGCCCGACCACGATGCCGACGAAGAAGCCGGCGGCGAGGATCGAGAAGAAGGTGATCGTGAGGTATTCCAGCATCAGTGGTCTCCGACCAGTCTCGGCACCATCACGGTCAGCATGGCGGTGATTGTGCCGGTTGCGGTCTCGGAGGCCGCCTTCCCGCGCCGGTAGGGGTCGGCCACGTCGTGCTCCGGGGTGGCCGCCGTACGCCGCTGGCCCGCGGACTCGAGGAGGGCCCGACCGTGGAGATCGGGGATGTCGGCGATGGTCGCGGCGAACTGGCCGAGGGTGAAGACCTGGCGGTGCAGCTGGGGGAAGTCGTCGAGGATGTGCTGGCGGTGGACCTGCTGGGCGGTGAGCACCACGTCGGCGCCGGCGAGAACGGTGGCGTCGAGGTGCTGGCTGCGGAAGTCGTCGGACCTCACACCCGGGGGCAGGGTCTGCACCATGTCGGGGTTCATCAGCTCTCCCCGGCGAGCGTGGGTGCCCGCGCTGCGGAACACGACGTCGGCGGACCCGGCGAGGTCCCGGGCGACGAGCTCCATGACGGGCGAGCGACAGATGTTGGCCGTGCACACGAAGAGCACGGTGAGCGGCTCGGTCATGTGGTCGTGACGTCCGGACGGGCGAGGTGGAGCAGGCCGGCCTCGTCGAGCGCGCCCAGCACGTCGTCGAGGGCTGCCTCGATCGAGCGGCCGGAGGTGTCGACGCGCACGGCCGGGTCCCGGGGCTCCTCGTAGGGCGAGGAGATCCCGGTGAACTCCGGGATCTCGCCAGCCCTGGCCTTGGCATAGAGGCCCTTGCGGTCACGGCGTTCGCACTCCTCGAGCGGGGTCGCCACGTGCACGAGGAAGAAGGCCCCGCCGGCGTCCTCGACCATCTCCTGCACCTGCTCGCGGGTCTCGGCGAAGGGCGCGATGGGGGAGCAGACCGCGACGCCGCCGTGGCGGGCGACCTCCGCGGCCACCCAGCCGATGCGACGGATGTTCGTCTCACGGTCGGCTTTGGAGAAGGTCAGGCCGGCCGAGAGGTGACGGCGTACGACGTCCCCGTCGAGACTGGTCACCGAGCGACCGCCCTGCTCGAGCAGCAGGTCCATGAGGGCGCGGGCGAGCGTGGACTTGCCGCTGCCCGACAGACCGGTGAAGAAGAGCACCAGGCCCTGCGCCTCGGGCGCGGGGCGGTCCTGCTCGACGATCGCGGCGATCGGGCCCGGGAAGCGGGCGGCCCGATCGGGCTCACCGAGGGCGTGCACCGCGTCGGGGCCCGCATAGGTCGCGACCACCTGCGCACCCAGCTCGTGGTCGACGTCGGCGTCACCGGGGGAGGGGAGGGGCACGGCGACCACGTGGGTGTCGTCGAGGAGGTCGGCCGCGGCGAGGGTGGCACGGACCAGCGCGACCGGGGAGAGCGAGCCGGTGCCGGTGCCCATGAGCGCCAGCAGGACGACGCGACCCAGGCCGCGGACCTCGTCGAGCTCGCCGCTGGTCAGCGCATCGACCACCGGGACGAACGTGGCGCCGGCGTGCTGCTCGCGCACCTGTGCGGGCGTGAGGTGCAGGCGGCGGAAGGGGCCGTACTGCGCGTGGGTCAGCGGCTCCAGGGTCCCGTCGGCCAGGACCCGCGCCAGTGGAAGGCCCTCGGGGTCGACCAGCTCGGCCTCGGCCGCCCCCTCGGGCAGGCCGATCCGCACGACGCTCCCGGGCTCGTTGAAGCGGGCGAGGGGCGCGTAGGCCCCGGAGACGAGGAGCTCCAGGTCATCGAGCTCGGTCGGCGTGGGGCAGTGCTGGATCACCGGATCATCTTGTCATCACGGGGGCTGGGTAGCCTGCGCGCATGTCCACCCCGTCGTCTGCCCCGTCGTCTGCCCCGTCCCGCACAGGCCTGCCCGTCGTCGCCGAGATCGTCCGCTCCGGATTCGTCGAGGGTCACCACTACGGCTCGATCGTGGCGTTGGCCGCGGACGGTTCGGTCGACTGGTCGGTCGGCGAGGTCGTCGCCCCGGTCCTGCCACGTTCGAGCAACAAGCCGGTCCAGGCTCTGGCGATGGTCGAGCTCGGGCTGGACCTCCCTCCCGACCTGCTCGCGCTGGCCTGCGCCTCCCACTCGGGGGAGGCGTTCCACATCGACGGCGTACGCCGCATCCTGGCGTCTGCGGGCCTGGACGAGTCGGCCCTGCAGACCCCGGCCGACTACCCGCTCGACGACGCGGCCCGCGAGAGCGTGATCCGCGAGGGCGGCGCGAAGTCCTCGATCCTGATGAACTGCTCGGGCAAGCACGCGGCCATGCTCGCGACCTGCGTGGTCCGGGGCTGGGACACCGGCTCCTACCTCGACGCCGGTCACCCGCTCCAGGTCGCGATCGGCGAGACGTTCGCCCGGCTCACGGGCGAGCCGGTCACGACCGTGGCGATCGACGGCTGCGGCGCGCCGCTGCTGTCCACGTCCCTGACCGGGTTGGCGCGGGCGTTCGCCGCACTGGCCACCGCGACCGACGGGCCCGAGGTCCGCATCGCCGAGGCGATCCGGAGCCACCCCGAGTTCGTCAGCGGCACCACACGCGACGAGCGGGCGCTCCACCGCGCGATCCCCGGCCTCATCGGCAAGGCCGGCGCTGAGTCGGTCTACGCCGTGGCGCTGCCCGACGGCCGCGCGTGGGCGCTCAAGACCGATGACGGCGCGCCCCGGGTCCGCCCGGTGCTGATGGCGGAGGCGCTGCGCCGCTCGGGCGTGCTGGACGACGCCGGCGTCGACGTCGAGCTGGTCAAGAGCACCGGAAGGCTCGAGCTGTTGGGTGGCGGCGTGCCAGTCGGCATGATCCGTGCTGCCTTCTAGTTAGCGCCTGCAACAGTCATGAAATCGGGCTTTGTGAGGCCAATCACGTGCCCAGGGTTTGCATTGTGCTAACTGTGTTAGCACAATGGAGACATGGCCAAGGACAAGAGCACCAAGACGAGCAAGGCAGTCGCCGGCTCGCTGGGCACGCTCGGCTCCCTGGGTGACTACCTCAAGGAGAATCGCCTTGCCGCGCAGCTCTCCTTGCGGCAGCTCGCCGACCAGGTCGGCGTCAGCAACCCCTACCTGAGCCAGATCGAGCGCGGTCTGCGCAAGCCTTCCGCCGAGGTGCTCAACCAGCTGGCCCGCGCACTTCGGGTCTCAGCCGAGCAGCTCTACGTGCGTGCCGGCATCGTCCACCCGGACCCCGGGCACCGGGGCTCCGTCGAGCTGGCGGTCCTCGCAGATGCCGGACTCACCGAGCGCCAGAAGCAGTCGCTGCTCGACGTCTACGCCTCGTTCCTCGCGCTCAACGAGCGCGACACCCAGACCCAGACCTGAACGACACATCCACCAGAAGGAGAACGACATGGCCACCGCCAAGTTCGACATCAAGACCGAAGCCCTCAAGCCCGTCCTCGCCGGAGTCGGCATGACCGACCTCGCCGTCGAGGTCGTCCGCGACGCCGTGGCCGACGTGCAGAAGCGCGTCGCGGCCGCCCAGAAGCGCGCCACCCGCACCGCGTCCGACCCGAAGGCCGTCGTCAACGCCCGTGTCGACGCCCTCGCCAAGGACGCCCAGGCCCGCCGCGCCGCCGTCGAGGCCCGCGTCACCGAGCTGCAGGCCGAGGCCAAGGCCTACCCCGCCAAGGTCTCCACCCAGGTCTCCACGCTGGTCGACGAGAACGTCGCCGCGGCCAACGCCACCTACACCGAGCTGGTCAAGCGCGGCGAGTCCCTCGTGGGCCGCATCCGCCGCCAGGAGTCGACCACCGCCACGGTGAAGTCGGCCAAGACCACGGTCGCCAAGGCCCGCACCACCGCGACCCAGGCCAAGAAGGCCGCCGAGGCCGACGTCGTCGCCGCCGACAAGACCGCCGCCACCAAGGTCGCCCCCAAGCCGAAGCCGACCGCCAAGAAGGCCACGCAGAAGGCTGCCGGCAAGAAGGCCGCCGCGACGACCGCCCGCAAGAGCGCGGCCAAGAAGACCGCCACCGCGCAGAGCAGCGCCAAGGCCACCACGACCGCCGCCACCACGACCGCGACCACCGCGGTCAAGGCCGTCACCGACGCCGCCGAGAAGATCGGCGACTGAAGAGCCGCTGACGCAGACGCGGCGCAGCTGACGCTGTTCTGAGCTCAGCCAGGACCCCCGTCCCTCACGGACGGGGGTCCTGCTCGTCCGCGTCCCCTAGGCTGGAGGAGTGAACATGTACGCGTTGCAGGGCAGTCTCACGCTCGTCGTGCTCGTGGTGCTGCTCGCGATCAAGGGGTTCGCGTTCGTCAACGCGATGACCTACTCGTCCGAGGCCTACGAGGCCGCGGGCAAGCTCACCAAGCCGGCCTGGTGCGCGATCACCGGCCTCGGCTTCGCGGCCCAGCTGGTCTTCATCGCCTCGCCGCTCGGGATCCTCAACCTCGTCGCCACGATCGCCTCCCTCGTCTACCTCGCCGACGTACGTCCGGCGCTGCGCGAGGTCACCTCCGGCCGTCGATAGCCATCCGTGGTGGTCGCGTGGCGTCAGGCCAGGTAGCGATCCAGAGCGGCCAGCGCGTCCTCGGGCTCGAAACCGGTGGCGCGGATCTTGCCCAGCGACATCGCCGAGTTGAGCGGCCGCGGGGCGAACGGGTTACCCTGCGCGAGCACTCCCTCGGCGTACGCCGAGGTGCTGGTGCCGGAGACATCCGCGGCGGTGCGCCCGGAGCGCTCGAAGACCGCCTGCGCGATCTCGCGCCACGACATCGCCGGGCCGCCGTTGGACACGTTGTAGGTGCCGAAGGCGGCGCCCGAGTCGAGCAGGTGACGGGTCGCGCGGACCAGCTCCTCGGTGAAGGTCAGCCGCCCGACCTGGTCGTCGACCACGCTCGGGGAGACCCCCTTCTCGGCAAGCGACTGCATGGTGCGCACGAAGTTCTTCCCGTCCCCGATCACCCACGAGGTGCGGAGCAGGTAGTGGCGCGGGGCCAGACCCACCGCCAGGTCGCCGGCAGCCTTGGACTGGGCGTAGACCCCCAGCGGCGACAGCGGCTCGTCCTCGACGTGGCCCGGCTCGAGCGCTGCCGTGCCGTCGAAGACGTACTCCGAGGAGTAGTGCACCAGCGTGAATCCGTGCTCGCGGGCCAGGCCGGCCAGGGTCGCGGGCCCGCTGGCGTTGGCCGCCCAGGCGGAGACGCGGCCCTCGGCTGTCTCGGCGGCGTCGACGGCGGTGTAGGCCGCGGCGTTGAGCACGACGGCGTACTCGTGCCACGGCCAGGCGGCCACGGCCTCGCCGTCGGTGAGGTCGAGTGCAGTGACGCCCTCGCCGGCGAACAGGTCGACCCGGACGGCGTCGGGGTGGGCAGCGTGCAGGGCTCGGCCGAGCTGGCCGAGCGCACCTACGACGAGGACCTTCTTGGGCGCGATGGCAGTGCCGGGGTCGAGTGCGGGGTTGTTCTGGTCCTTCTCGCTGATGATCGCCTCCGCCAGAGGGATCGGCCACTCGATCGCGACCGTCGCGTCGTCGAGCGCGAGGGCGGGGTAGGAGATGCCGGGACGCCAGTGCTCGTTGACGAGGTAGGTGTAGGCGGTGGCGTCCTCGAGCGTCTGATAGCTGTTGCCGACGCCGCGTGGCACGAAGACCGCAACGGACGTGTCCATCTCGAGGGTGAAGGTCGAGCCGAAGCTCTCGCCCTCACGCATGTCGACCCAGGCGCCGAAGATCCGGCCGGTGGCCAGCGAGATGAACTTGTCCCACGGCTCGGTGTGGATCCCGCGGGTCACGCCGCGGTCGAAGTTGTACGAGACGTTGTTCTGGACCGGGCCGAAGTCGGGGAGGCCCACGGCGAGCATCTTCTCGCGCTGCCAGTTCTCCTTGAAGAAGCCGCGGTCGTCGTCGCGCCGGTCGAGCCGGACGACCACCAGGCCGGGGATGGGCGTGGTCTCGAGGGATGGGAGCGACGCCATCACTGGCCCTTCTGCGCGTAGGTCGCCTCGGTCGCTTCCTTGTCCGGGCGCCACCAGTCCTCGTGCTCCTGATACCAGGCGATGGTGTTGGCCAGCCCGGACTCGAAGTCCTGGAACTGCGGCGCCCAGCCGAGCTCCTGGCGCAGCTTGCCCGACTCGATGGCGTAGCGCATGTCGTGGCCGGCGCGGTCGGTGACGTGGTCGAAGGCGTCCTCCGGGCGGCCCATCAGCGACAGGATCAGGCGCACGACCTCGAGGTTGTTCTTCTCGCCGTCGGCGCCGATCAGGTAGGTCTCGCCGATGCGGCCCTTCTCCAGGATCGTCAGGACGGCCGAGGAGTGGTCGTCGGCGTGGATCCAGTCGCGGACGTTCTCGCCGGAGCCGTAGAGCTTGGGGCGGATGCCGTCGATGACGTTGGTGATCTGGCGGGGGATGAACTTCTCGATGTGCTGCCAGGGGCCGTAGTTGTTGGAGCAGTTGCTGATGGTGGCGCGCACCGCGAACGAGCGCACCCAGGCCCGGACCAGCAGGTCCGACCCGGCCTTCGTCGAGGAGTAAGGGCTGGACGGGTTGTAGGGGGTGGTCTCGGTGAAGCGCCGGGGGTCGTCCA
>JBBSOR010000108.1:0-11561 GCA_038259535.1 Propionibacteriales bacterium
CTGGCGGGCGGGGGGCCCCCCGCGGGTCCGCCCCCCCCCCCCCCCCGCCCCGCGCCCTGCGCGCCCCCCCCGCCACCCCACACCCGCGCGGCCCCCCCCCCCGCGGGGTGGGCGGGGCACGTCTCCTGGCCTGCGCCGAGCGTGGCTCAGATGTCGTAGTAGAGCTCAACCTGGCGCCGAGCGGGTCTCTGTGGTGCGGTGCCATAGGGGTTGGCAGCAGTCGTTTGTGACGGTCGGAGCCCGCTGACAGGAGGGCTCGGAATGGGCTCGCTTTCATTGGCATAGGCCCGCAGCACCGCTCCGCCGCCCGCAGTTCCGAGAAAGTCATCGCCGCAGGTCAGAGGCCGGCTACGTCTCCTGAGCGCGGCCGACCGCAAAGGATCGCGGTCACGCTCACAGCGATGTGCGTCTTCCCGATGACACATCATGTCGAATGCGTCGCTCTGCTGAAGAAGCGGCTCTGACCTGCGCGCCCACGGGCCGGGGGGCCGCTCGTGGGCGCCGATGGCCTCTCGGAGCGCGGGGTCGGCCGAAACCGGCTGGCATGGCCGCGGTCGAGGACGGACCCGGCCTGTGGGCTACGAGACGGCGATGAACTGCACCCGGAAGTTGACCGGGCCACGCTCGAGGTAGGTGACGTCGAATCGACCGGGCGTGCGCTGCTGTACCTGGTTGAGCAGTGGAATCGGGTCATGGTCGGCGACGATCTCCAGGCCTGCGCCCGGAGCCACCGCGTCGAGGGCGCCGAAGATGGTGGCGTGCCGGATGGCGTGCGGGATCACGCGTACGTCCAGCTCGGGGTTTCCGGGCAGGTCCGCGGTGCCGCAGGCGCAGCTCGAGCCGCCGTGCCCGGTCGCCGACTCGGACTCGGATTGGGCGGGGTCTCCGTGGCCATGTCCCGCGGGTCCGCCACCGAGCACCTCGTGCATGCCCTCGAGCAGCCGGGCGACCGAGTGGTTCGGCGACGCTGCGAGCAGCGGCAGTACTTGGTCGTTCTCCTTGTCCAGGTGCACAGCGAAGAGCGCCTGCAGGGCGTGCCCGGCAGCGGCCGCGGCCCCATGTGTCGCGGCCTTCTCGACCTCGTCGACCATCGCGACGATGGCGACGTGCTCGGCGAGCATCGCATCGACGAGGAGCCGCCCCTCGGTCAGCTCACGGGCTGCTGGATAGAGGGTCTTCTCCTCGGCCAGCGCGTGCGGCACCAGCGATTCCCGGGCCCAGGCGACGACGCGGTTGCGGGCGCTGGTGGCTTCGCCGCCGTCTGAGGGGTGGGCGAGGTTGGCGACGAGCAGGGTCAGCTCACCGGACATCTGGGCGTGGTGGTTCTCCACCGCTTCCATGGCTTGGGCATCGGCCGGGTCGGAAGCGATCGTGAGGGTGGTCATGGTGGTCCTTTCGGGGATCTGGTTCGAATAACATACAATAAACTCCGTGGAAAAGAATGTGGGTCCCCCCTCAGGCGTCGGCAGGACGCCCACCGGCGCCCAAGGCCGCGTCCTGGCCGCGCTCGCGCAACGCGACTCACCCACGACGCTGGCCGAGCTGGCCGAGACCACCGGCCTGCACGACAACACCCTGCGCGGCCATCTCGACGCCCTCCACCAGGCCGGTCATGTCTCGCGTTTGCGCGCCACGCCGAGTGGGCGCGGTCGCCCCGCCTGGTCCTACGTCGCCCGCGAGGCGCCCTACGCCGCCTTGGCGCACGCCCTGTCCTACGGCCTGGAGGCGAACCCCGGTGCCACGGCCCGCGAGACCGGCGAGTCCGGGGGGCGAGCCTGGGGTGAGCAGCTGCGCGAGCTGTTCGACGAGGACGACCAGACGCCGCAGGAACGACTCATGCTCGCCCTCGAGCACGTGGGTTTCGGCCCCGAGACCTCGGCGAACGGGGCGTCGGTCAGGCTGACCCGGTGTCCCTTCATCGACACCGCCCGTGCCCACCCTGAGGCCGTCTGCAGTGTGCACCTCGGGCTCATCGAAGGAGTCTTGGTCGAGGCCCTCGGCCCGGCTTCGTTGCAGCCCTTCGCCGAGCCGGATGCGTGTCTGGTCTCGCTCGCGGTGCCCGTGACAGCGGTGCCGGTGACACTCGAATGACCGGACGCCACCCCGCGGCGCGAACCCTGTTCGCGGTCCCTGCCGGTCTTGCCCTGTTGGTCGGGATCGACGCCGGCCTCAGCCTGCTGCACGCCTGGTCGCCGGTGAACTCCGGTCGCCTCGGCGAGGTCCACGGGATCCTGATGGTGCTCGGGTTCGTCGGCACCCTGATCGCCCTGGAGCGAGCGGTCGCGCTCGGTCGGCCGATCGGCTATGCGGCGCCGGCACTGCTGGGGCTCGGAGCACTGCTGCTCGTCCCGGAGACCACCGGCGAGATCGGCGCCTCCCTGATCACCGCCGGCTCGCTGGCGCTGTGCCTGCTCTACGTCCCGCTGTGGCGGCGCAACCGTGATGATGCGGTCCTGATGTCCGCCCTCGGCGCAGTCTGTGCCCTGGGTGGTGCGCTGTTGTGGCGCGGAGGGGCGGACACCTCCCAGACCATCTCGTGGCTGGCCGGATTCGTGATCCTGACCATCGGTGGCGAACGCCTCGAGCTGGCGCGCCTGGCGATGCCACCGACGGCCGGACGCGACCTGGTCCTGCTGGGCAGCGGCCTGGCGAGCGCCATCGTCGCCGCCACGCTGTGGCCGGCCGTGGGAACGCCGCTGCTGGGCGCCGTGCTCCTCGCGTTGACGGCGTGGCTCGTGCGCCACGACGTGGCACGGCGCACGATCAACAGCTCGGGCCTGCCCCGGTTCGCCGCCACCTGCATGCTGTCCGGCCAGGCCTGGCTGGTCGTCGTCGGCGTCATCTGGTTGGTGGGCGGCGCGAGCGCGGCGGGAGCGGCCTACGACGCCGTGGTGCACGCGGTCTTCCTCGGCTTCACGATCTCGATGATCATGGCCCACGCCCCCTCGATCCTGCCTGCCGTGACGCGGGTGCCGCTGCCCTACCGTCCGGCGATGTATGCCCCGTGGTTGCTGCTCCAGCTCTCGCTCGTCCTGCGGCTGTGGGGCGGGGACGCCCGGGGCAGCGAGCTGGCCCGCCGCATCGGCGGAGCCGGCAACGCGATCGCGCTGCTGCTCTTCATCGCGGTCGCGATCGGCAGCGCGATGCGCGGGGCGCCCGCGAAGCCGAAGGCCCTGCCGGCCACCGAGGCCAGCCCGTCGACCGACCCGGCAGCCAAGCCGAGGACCCACGGGGCGCCCTCGTGAAGATCGCGGTCGGCGCACCCGCGCGCGAGGTTGAGACCGGCTCGCGGGGGTTCTGGCCGTTGCGCGACCTGCCCGTCGTGTTCTGGCTGCTCGGTGTGGCCGTCGTGTCGCTGGTGCATCCCTTCCTCCCGGCGCCGCGCTGGTTGATGATCCACCTGCTCGTGCTCGGCGCGGCCGGCCACTCGATCCTCGTGTGGAGCCGCTACTTCGCCGACACGCTGGTGCGCCTGCCGGCCACCCCTCGGCGGGTGCAGTCCCAGCGTCTGCTCCTGTTCAACGTCGGCGTGCTTCTCGTCGCCATCGGCGTGCCCGGCACGCTCTGGTGGCTGGTGGTCGTCGGTGCACTCGGCATCGCGGTCGCGGTCGGCTGGCACGTGGTGAGCCTCATCCGTGGTGTGCGCACCGTCTTCGCCTCGCGCTTCTCCAGCACCATCTGGTTCTACATCGCCGCCGGGGCACTGTTGCTGGTCGGCATCACGCTCGGCACCTGGCTTGCGGCCGACCCCGGCGAGCCACTCCATACGCGGCTGCAACTCGCCCACGTGGCGGTCAACCTGCTCGGCTGGATCGGCCTGACCGTGCTCGGCACCGTGGTCACGCTCGGCCCGACGATGCTGCGCACCCGCATCGTCGAAGGTGCGGAGAAGCACTCCCGGCAGGCCCTGCCCGTGCTCCTCGGTGGCATCGCACTAGTGGTCGCCGCGGTCTGGGCGGACGTCGTACTCCTGGTGACCGCCGGGCTGTTGCTGTACGGCATCGGCGTCGTGCTCGTGGTGTGGCCCCTGGTGCGAACGGCCTGGCAGAAGCCCCCGGTCTCCTTCCCCACGTGGTCGCTCGCCGCAGGCATGGTGTGGCTGGTCGGCCTGTTGGTGGTGCTCGTCGCGCAGGTGGCGTGGGACGTGTCCCATTCCGGCTCGTGGCTCGAGGTCGGCAGGACCTTCGAGCAGTACACCCCCTACCTGGCCGCCGGCTTCGTGGCCCAGGTCCTGCTCGGCGCCCTGTCGTACCTCGTTCCGGTGGTCATGGGCGGCGGGCCGGCCGCCGTACGGGCCACCAACCGCGACCTGGATGCGGGCGGTGCGTTGCGTGTGAGCCTGACCAATCTCGGCCTGCTCGTCTGCGTGCTGCCGGTCCCGAGCCTGGTGCGCGTCGTCGCGTCCGTGCTCGTGCTGGCCGCGCTGGCATCGTTCGTCCCGATCCTGTTGCGCGCGACCCGGCGTCGTCGGACGGCGCCCGCCGACGCCCGCGAGACCACACCTCGTCCCCTCGGCCAGACCACCGGCATGGCCGTCGTCGGGCTCGCCCTGGTCATGACCGCGGTGGCCTTCGGCGCTTCGCTGGATCCGGCCACTCTGGGCGGGCCGCCGCAGTCGGCCGCCGACGGAGCCGTCGTGACCGGGCACACCACCACCGTCACGGTCGAGGCCAAGGACATGCGCTTCACGCCCTCGCGCATCGAGGTGCCGGTCGGTGACCGGCTGGTGATCACGGTCGAGAACACCGACCGGACCGACGTGCACGACCTGGTGCTCGAGACCGGCCACGACACCGGACGGCTCGCGCCCGGCGAGTCCGCGGTCGTCGACGTCGGGGTGATCGGACGCACCCTCGACGGCTGGTGCTCGGTCGTCGGGCACAAGCAGTTGGGCATGGTGCTGGTGATCGAGGCCGTCGGAGCCCCGGTCGCCGCCACCGACCCCGGCACGCCACCGGTGGCCGACGCCCACGGCGCCGGTCACGAGATGACGATGGGTGAGCCCGCCGACGACACGGTCATCCCCGACCCCGTGCTGCCGCCGCTGGAGCGCGGACGCGTCCACCGGCACACGTTCACGCTCACCGAGCAGGACTCGGAGGTCGCTCCGGGCGTCACCCAGGAGATGTGGACCTACAACGGCTCCGCCCCCGGACCGACGCTGCACGGTCGGGTCGGGGACACCTTCGTCATCCGGTTGGTCAACGAGGGCGCGCTGGGCCACTCCATCGACTTCCATGCCGGTCAGCGCGCGCCCGACAAGGTGATGGTGACGATCCCGCCCGGGGAGTCGCTGACCTACAGGTTCACTGCGACCCGCGCCGGCATCTGGATGTATCACTGTTCATCGATGCCGATGAGCGCCCACATCGCCAACGGCCTGTTCGGCGCCGTCGTGATCGATCCGCCGGACCTGCCGGCTGTGGACAAGTCCTACGTGCTGGTGCAGTCCGAGCACTACTACGGGCCCGAGGGCCAGCCTGTCGACATGGACAAGCTGCAGGCCGAGGAGCCCGACGCGGTGGTCTTCAACGGTTACCACAACGCCTACGACCACGCCCCGCTCCAGGTGAAGGTCGGCGAGCGAGTGCGGATCTGGCTGCTCGACGCCGGGCCCAACCGCCCGTTGTCCTTCCACGTCGTCGGCGGCCAGTTCGACCGGACCTGGTTCGAGGGCGACTGGCTGCTCGGCTCGGCCCAAGCACCCTCACGCACCGGCGGCTCGCAGACGCTCGCGCTGGCAGCCGCCCAGGGCGGGTTCGTGGAGATGGTCTTCGACGAGCCTGGGCGCTATCCCCTGGTCAACCACGTGATGATCGACGCCGAGCGCGGCGCCCACGGCGTCATCGAGGTCACGCGCTGAGACCGCCGTCCCACATCAGGCGACCATCATCTCCCGCCGGAGCCGGGAACGCGACCCGGGTGCGCCAGCGGCGCCGGGACCTTGCGGACGCTGGCCGGGGCTACTGAAATTGTGTTGACGGGTGGTCGTGCTCATCGGGCCGCCGCATCAGGTGCAGACGGCAGGCGCCGGGCTCCGCGAACGGCAGCAGCTCGGTGCCCTCGGGGTCCGCGCCGTACTCCTCCAGCGCACCCTGGGCGAGCCCGAGGTGCACGCCGCACACAACATCGGGATACTTGTGGGCCGCCTCCAGCAACGGGCAGCGGGTCAGCCGAACCACCGAGCTGCGTGCGTCGGCCCTCGGCGCGAACCCGACTTCGTCGAGCAGGGAGACCACCTCCCGTCTGGCCGCGACGGCACTCGGTGCCGGCCCGGCGCCACGGTCGCGCGCGAGTTCGTGCCCCCACTCCCGCCCGGCGGCAACCGCGTCGTCGGTCGGGGACGCGCTGGTCCAATGGATCGTCCTCGCCAACGCCGCAGCAAGCCCGGCGTACTCAGGGGCAGCGGCAACGTCACTTCCTGCCGCCTCGTACAGCCAGGCCGGCCGCCCGCGACCGGACGGGGCCGCGGGGTGACGGTGCGCGAGACCCTGGCGTGCCAGCGCGTCGAGGTGTTCGCGAACCGTGTTGGCATGCAGCCCGGAGATCGCGACGAGCGCCGCGAGGGTCGTCGGCTCGCTCTGGGCCTGCAGCGTCTCCAGAAGTGCCGCCCGCGACCGGGACAGCGGCGCGCGAGCGCGTCCCGCGCCTGGACGGGGACCGTGGCCCGGAGTCATCCGCGACGGCATTGAGGGCCGACTAGTTTCCACGGAGCAGAGTGTAATAAAATCCTGATGATCCTGCCAAACCAGCCACCAGAGGAGACAGCGACATTCCCGAACTCGTCATCGCCTCGAAGTTGGCCGACGGCCACGCCGCCGACGCGGTCAGCCAAAAGTCCGTCGGCGATGGCCGGTGCGTTCAGGCTGCGCTCCGATGCATGAGCCCGAACTCATTGGCAGCACGAGCAACTTCAGCAAGGGTGGAGACCCCTGACGATCTCGGAAGGACGACGACCATGACCGCACCGATCGGTGAATCGACGCGGGCCGATCGTCGTAGCCGCGAGGCGGCAGGTTCGCCGTGGCTGATGCTAGCGATGGCAACCGCGGGTTTCGCGGTCACCTTCTGGGCCTGGGCGCTGATCAGCCCGGTCGGCCCGTTGTTCCGCGCTGAGGGGACTCTCGGCTCGCTCAGTGAGCCCGACGTGGCGCTGCTGGTGGCCGTCCCGGTCATTGTTGGCTCCCTGGGCCGGATCGTGGTCGGTGCCCTGACCGACAGGTACGGCGGACGGGTGGTGTTCCCGATCGTCTCGGGCGTCACCATCGTGCCGATCCTGGTTCCCCCCGGAGCGCCGTGGCCTCGCGATCGGTACCTTCGGAGCGGGTATGGGCGGGACCGCGATCAGCGCCCTGACCACGATGAAGCTCTTCAACCGGCTCTCGACCAACGCCAGGCTTCCAATCACCTGGCGGGCTTGCATCCTGTACTCCGTCGCCCTCGGCGGCATCGTGGCCTTCTCGCTCTACCTACCGGCCCACCTGGAGGCCGACCACACCGAACGCGCGCACGACACCCCGAGCTTCTGGCGCGACCAGACTCTCGGCAACGTCCATCGAAGCCCCCGACGTCAGGATGAACCCATGAGCACAGAGGTCCAACGCGAAGACCATCGGGACGGCCGCGAGATCGGCATGGACGGAGGGCTCAGCGACGCGCTCGTGCGCACCAGACGCTTCTTCACCCAGGGCACGGTCTCCGAGGACCTGCGCACGCTCTCCCACGCGGGCGGTCGTGACGCGGACGACTTCTACCGTGACCGCTGGAGTCACGACAAGGTGGTCCGTTCCACCCACGGCGTGAACTGCACCGGGTCGTGCTCGTGGAAGGTCTACGTCAAGGACGGGATCATCACGTGGGAGACGCAGCAGACCGACTATCCGTCGGTCGGTCCGGACTCCCCGGAGTACGAACCTCGCGGCTGCCCCCGCGGCGCGGCGTTCTCCTGGTACACCTATTCGCCCACGCGGGTGCGCTACCCCTACGTCCGCGGCGTCCTGCTGCAGATGTTCCGCGAGGCCAAGTCGCAGCACGACGGTGATCCGGTCAAGGCGTGGGAGCACATCGTGGAGAACCCGCAGCGGGTGAAGGCCTACAAGTCCGCCCGCGGCAAGGGCGGCCTGGTGCGCGCCACCTGGGACGAGGCATGCGAGATCATCGCCGCGGCACACGTCCACACCATCAAGAAGTACGGCCCCGACCGGGTCGCCGGCTTCTCGCCGATCCCGGCGATGTCGATGGTGTCGCACGCCTCAGGTGCCCGGTTCGTGAACCTGATCGGTGGCTCGATGCTGAGCTTCTACGACTGGTACGCCGACCTACCCGTCGCCTCACCGCAGGTCTTCGGCGACCAGACCGACGTCCCCGAGTCCGGCGACTGGTGGAACGCCGGCTACTTGATCATGTGGGGCTCCAACCTTCCGGTCACCCGCACCCCTGATGCGCACTGGATGACCGAGGCACGCTACCGAGGGCAGAAGGTCATCGCGGTCGCGCCTGACTACGCCGACAATGTGAAGTTCGCCGACGAGTGGCTGCCCGCCAAGCCTGGCACGGACGCCGCGCTGGCGATGTCGATGGGTCACGTCGTCCTCAAGGAGTTCTTCGTCGACCGCGACACCCCCTACTTCACGCAGTACGTCAAGACCTACACCGACCTGCCCTATCTCGTGAAGCTCGACGAGGGGGGCGACGGGCAGCTCACCGCCGGCAAGTTCCTGACCGCCGCCGACCTCGCTGCGACCGATCCTGACGAGGAGAACGCCGCCTTCAAGACCGTCCTCATCGACGCGCGTACCGGCGAGTCGGTCGTGCCCAACGGCTCATTGGGACACCGCTTCGGCGAGACCGGCGTCGGCCGTTGGAACCTTGAGCTCGGCGACGTCGACCCGCAGCTCTCACTGCTCGACGGGGGCACTGCTCCTGTCGAGACCGCGCTTGTGCGGATGCCCCGTTTCGACACCCCCGACGGTGCCGCCGCCGATCTGCCGCGCGGTGTGCCCGTACGCCGGGTCGACGGACACCTCGTCACCACGGTCTTCGACCTTCTCCTCGCGCAGTACGGCGTGGGGCGGGACGGGTTGCCGGGCGAGTGGGCGAAGGGCTATGACGACGCCCAGTCGCCGTACACCCCCGCCTGGCAGGAGGCCATCACCGGTGTGCCGGCCGCGACCGCTGCCCGGATCGGACGCGAGTTCGCCGCCAACGCCGAGGAGTCCAGGGGCCGCTCGATGATCGTGATGGGGGCCGGGACCAACCACTGGTTCCACTCCGACACGATCTACCGCGCGTTCCTCACCCTGACGAATCTCACCGGCTGCCAGGGAGTCAACGGCGGCGGTTGGGCGCACTACGTGGGGCAGGAGAAGGTCCGCCCGATCACCGGCTACACGCAGATCGCCAACGCGCTCGACTGGAACCGTCCGCCGCGCAACATGATCCAGACGGCGTACTGGTATCTCCACAGCAACCAGTTCCGCTACGACCAGTTCGGCGCCGACACGCTGTCCGCGACGACGGGCAGCGGGCAGCTGGCCGGGAAGTCCACGGCCGATGTGATCGCGCAGAGCGCACGGATGGGTTGGATGCCGTCCTACCCGACCTTCGATAGGAACCCGCTGGACCTCAGCGACGACGCGGCCGCCGCCGGCAAGCCGGTGGGGGAGTACGTCGTCGAGCAGCTGAAGTCGGGCGAGCTCGACTTCGCGGGCGAGGATCCCGACGCCCCGCAGAACTCTCCGCGCATCCTGTCGATCTGGCGGGCAAACCTGCTCGGCTCGTCCGGCAAGGGCAACGAGTACTTCCTCAAGCACCTGCTCGGCACGGACTCGTCGGTTCGGGCGACCGAGACGCCCGAGGAGCACCGCCCGGTCGACGTGACGTGGCGCGACAAGGCGCCCGAGGGCAAGCTCGACCTGTTGATGACGATCGACTTCCGGCAGACGAGCACGACGATCTTCTCCGACGTCGTCCTGCCCGCGGCGACCTGGTACGAGAAGCACGACCTCAACACCACCGACATGCACCCCTTCGTGCACTCCTTCAATCCCGCGATCGCCCCGCCGTGGCAGACCCGCACCGACTGGGACGCGTGGCAGACGATCGCCGAGAAGTTCAGCGAGCTCGCCGCCACTCACCTGGGTGTCCGCAAGGACGTCGTGGCGGTGCCGCTCACACACGACACCCCGGACGCGATGGCGAACCCGCACGGCGTCGTACGCGACTGGAAGAAGGGCGAGTGCGAGCCGATCCCCGGCGTGACGATGCCCAAGCTGGTCGAGGTCGAGCGCGACTACGGCACGGTCGCCGAGAAGATGAACGCACTGGGCCCGCTGGTCGACACCCTCGGCGCGACAACCAAGGGTGTGACCTTCGAGCTGAGCGAGCAGGTCGACTACCTGCGGCACAAGAACGGTGCCGTCCGCGGCGGCGTCGCCGACGGACGGCCGTCGCTGAAGAAGGACGTCAACGTCTGCGAGGCGATCTTGGCGATGTCGGGGACCACCAACGGTCACCTCGCCACTCAGGGCTTCAAGACCCTCGAGAAGCGCACCGGCGTGCGGCTCGCCGACCTCGCCGAGGAGCACGAGGGAAAGCAGATCACCTTCGCCGAGACCCAGGGCCCACCGGTGCCGGTGATCACCTCACCTGAGTGGTCGGGCTCGGAGACCGGTGGCCGGCGCTACTCGCCCTTCACCATCAACGTCGAGCGCAAGAAGCCCTGGCACACGCTGACCGGCCGGATGCACTTCTACCTCGACCACGACTGGATGACCGAGCTCGGTGAGGGACTGCCGGTCTACCGCCCACCGCTCAACATGGCCGCGCTCTTCGCGGAGCCCGCGCTCGGCAACGTCTCCGACGGCTCGGACGTCGACGGCGTCGAGCAGGTCGAGGGCCTCACCGTGCGCTACCTCACGCCGCACAACAAGTGGTCCATCCACTCGGAGTACCAGGACAACCTCTTCATGCTCTCGCTGTCGCGCGGCGGCCAGAACATCTGGATGAGCGACCGGGACGCCGTCAAGGTCGGCATCAAGGACAACGACTGGATCGAGGCGGTCAACCGCAACGGTGTTGTCGTCGCCCGCGCGATCGTCTCGCACCGGATGCCCGAGGGGACGGTGTACATGTACCACGCCCAGGACCGACTCATCGACGTCCCGCTGGCAGAGACGTCCGGCAAGCGCGGCGGTATCCACAACTCGCTGACCCGCCTGCTGGTCAAGCCCTCGCACCTGATCGGCGGCTACGCACAGCTGACCTTCGCCTTCAACTATCTCGGCCCCACCGGCAACCAACGTGACGAGGTCACCATCATCCGCAAGCGCTCGCAAGACGTGGAGTACTGACATGGGTCTCGAGGCTCGCCCCGCTCGCACCTCAACCACCGAGGAGGCATTGACATGCGTGTGATGGCGCAGATGGCGATGGTGATGAACCTCGACAAGTGCATCGGGTGTCACACCTGCTCGGTCACGTGCAAGCAGGCGTGGACCAACCGGTCGGGCACGGAGTACATCTGGTTCAACAACGTCGAGACGCGTCCCGGGCTCGGCTAC
>JBBSOR010000109.1:0-11505 GCA_038259535.1 Propionibacteriales bacterium
CCGACTATGACGAGCCTGCCGTGGTGCTCGAGGAAGGTGAACTGGGAGCGCGCGGGGTAGTCGAGGGAGGGCCCGGGGTCGCAGGACCCCACGGCCGCGACCAGGGGCTCCATGAAGTGACGCACGAACCCGGCCGAGAACCCGCCCTCGGCGAGGAAGTCGCGCAGGGTCGTCTCCGAGGTGGACGCGTCGTCGGCGAGCACCGCGCGCGCACGCCGGTGGAAGCGCGGGATCTCCAGCAGCATCCGCCAGTGGCCGATGGAGCGGAGCGAGGAGCGCTGGGCGAAGAGGCCGCGCGCGCCGAGCGCACCGGCGTACTCGACGCCGGTGCCGGCGTCGCTCACCGACAGCGACATCTCCGACGGCTGGGTCTCGATGCCCAGCTCGGCGAAGAGTCGCAGCAGGGTCGGGTAGGTGTTGCGGTTGTGCACGATGAAGCCCGTGTCGATGGCGAGCTCGCCGTCGTCGGTCGGCACCAGGTGGGTGTCGGCGTGGCCGCCGAGGCGGTCGTCGGCCTCGTAGAGGGTCACGCGGGCGGTGCGCGAGGCGACCCAGGCAGCGGTCAGTCCGGCAACTCCGGACCCGACGACCGCCACCCGGCGCTGCGCGCCGGCATTCACGTCGCCTCGGTCAGGTCGAAGAGGGCGATGGGGTCAGTGGTCGGCTGCTCGGAACCGCCGTCGGGCTCGACGGTGATCCCGACCGCGGCCGCGGCTGCGGCCGGCCCGTCGAGGACGAGGGTCTGGTCGGCCTCGTCGGGCATCAGCCCGGCGGAGGTGAACGTCCCGTCGTCGGACATCAGCCACAGCTCGTAGACCTTGCCCGCCGGTGCCGCAACCATGTTCTCGGTGCGGATCACGGCGCGGTCCTCGGCCTTGGAGCGGATCACGCTGGCGCGGCCGACCTCGCCGAGATCGAGGGACACCTCCTGGGCGTCGTCGGCCCCGATGACCTGCTCGGCAGCCGTCAGCCGGGGCACGTCGTCGCTGCGCCAGGGCTGGGTCAGAGTGGCGCCGAGTCCGACGAGGAGCGCGAGTGCCGCCGCGACCAGAAAGGGCATCCAGGCCCGCCGCCCGGCGCGCTGCTCGGCCGCGATGGTCGCGGGAGTCGTGCGCGGGATCTCGGGAGCGAGGGGACGGATCTGCGTGATGCCGGCGAGCACCGAGTCGCGCAGCGAGGCAGGCGGGGCCACGGCCGTGGTCTCGGCCAGGAGCGCCGCGGTCTCGCGGAGCTCGGCGACCTCTCCCCGGCAGTCCTCGCACGCGGCGAGGTGCTGCTCGAACCGCACCCGCTCGAGGTCGTCGAGCGCGTCCAGGGCATAGGCGCCCGTGAGCTTGTGCACGTCGCTCATGAGCCAACTCCCATCAGGTCTCGCAGGCGGATGAGTCCGTCGCGTATTCGTGTCTTGGCGGTGCCCAACGGGACGTCGAGCAGGGTGGCGACCTCGGTGTGGGTGTAGCCCCCGAAGTAGGTGAGCTCGACTGCCTGACGTTGTACGTCGGTCAGGGTGGCGACCGCGCTTCGCACGCGGGCTGCGTCGAGGGAGGCGTGGGCCGCCTCCGAGGTCTGGTCGTGGTCGACCGGGGCCGTCTGGCGGTTCCAGGTCTCGTCACGGGTGGTGGATGCTTCGACTGACCGGACCCGGTCGACCGCCTTGCGGTGGACGATCGTGAGCAGCCAGCCGGCGGCACTCCCGCGCTCAGCGTCGAAGCGGGTGCTGGAGCGCCAGGCGTCGAGGTAGGCCTCCTGGGTGACCTCCTCGGCGTGGGCCGGGTTGCGCACCACGCGCAGGGCCAGGCCGTACGCCCGGGCGGACGTGGCGTCGTAGAACTCGGCGAATGCCGCTTCGTCGCCACGCCCGGCCCGGTTGAGCAGCTCGGACAGCTTCGGTGCGTCGCCCCCGGACGGGCCGCCCTGGGGCGTCCCGGCCGGGACGGGCCTCACGTGGTTGACGTCAGTCATCCGTGCGCAGTGCGGGTGTGTCTCGTCAGGTGACGAGTCACATCTTCGGCATCATCACCGAGTCGATGAGGTAGACGGTGGCGTTGGCGGTCTGCACGTTGCCACAGACGACAGCCGCGCCCTCGGCGGTGAAGTCCTCGCCCGAACCCTCGACGGTGATCATGTCGCCGGCCAGGGTCTCGTGCTCACCCGCGACGTCCTCGGGGCTGAGGCGCTCGCCGACCACGTGGTGCGTCAGCACCGTGGTGAGGGCCTCCTTGTCGGCGAGGAGAGCGTTGAGGTCCTTCGTCGGGATCTTGGCGAAGGCTTCCTCGGTGGGAGCGAAGACCGTGATGCTCTCGGCCGAGTTGAGCGTGTCGCCGAGGTTGGCCTCGGTGACGGCGGCAACCAGCGTCTGGAGCAGCGGGTTGTTGGAGGCGGCGGTGGCGACCGGGTCCTGGGCCATGCCCTCGACCGAGCCGGGACCGGAGGTCGGGACGTCGGCGCAGGCGGGACCGAAGGGGCCGTCAGCCACCGGCGCGTCGGTCTCGGTCGGGGTCTCCGACGGCGTCTCGGACGCCGAGGGGGACGACGACGTGGTGTCGGAGGCGCTGGTGCTGGCGTCGTCGCTGCCACAGGCCGCCAGGCTCATGGACGCGGTCAGCGCGAGGGCGGCGAGGCCCAGGGTGCGGGTGCGGAGCTTGGTGTTCATGGCGTTTGCCTTTCGTTGGAAGCCATTGGGTGGGGGCCGGTGATGGCCCGCTTTCAGGAGGTGTTCGGAGCGCCGGGGGGACCGGATGGGTGGCGGATCGAGAAAGTTGCGGAAGGACCGGAAATGACCGTCGGGCGGTTAGTGACGGGGGGGCCGGAGGGCCAGCACCCGCGCCACGCACCGCCCGACGGGCAGCTGAGCGGTGCCGTGCACCGCTCTCCTGCGATCACCCCACGCTGACGGAGATCTCCTGGAGCCCCGACGAGCCCTCGGGGAACGGCCTCGCGCGGACGTCGGTCTGCACGTCGCCGTCCTTGTTGGTGGCGCGGCAGGCGATGAAGTGCTGACCCGGGCTGGCGTCCCACTCGAAGAACCACTGGCGCCAGTAGTCGTCGGTCACCTGCGGCCCGAGCGTCGCCGGCCTCCAGGCCTCACCATCGATGCGGACCTCGACCTTCTCGATGCCCACCCCCTGGGCCCAGGCGATGCCGCCGACGACGACCTGCCCGGTCGTGCTGCTCGAGAGCGGCTTGGGGGTGTCGATCCGGCTGGAGAGCTTGATGGGGGCGTCGATCGCCCAGTCGCGCTCGGTCCAGTAGGCCTGCTCGGCGTCGTACGTCGTCAGGGTGATCCTGGTGATCCACTTGCAGGCGCTGACGAAGCCGTAGAGGCCCGGGACGACCATGCGCGCCGGGAAGCCGTGCGTGCGGGGCAGCGGCTCGCCGTTCATGCCGATGGCGATCAGGGCGTCGCGGCCGTCGAGGGCCACGTCGAGCGGGGTGGAGATGGTCATCCCGTCGACGTCGGTCGAGAGGATCTGGTCGGCCTTGGTCGCGTCGATGCCGGCCTTGGCCAGCACGTCGGCCAGGGGTACGCCGAGCCAGCGGGCGCTGCCGATGTAGGGCCCACCCACCTCGTTGGAGACGCAGGTGAGGGTGATGTCGCGCTCGACGGTCTTCATCCCCGCGAGGTCCTCGAAGGTGAGCGTGACCTCCTGCTCGACGTCACCGTCGATGGTCAGGGTCCAGGAGTCCACGTCGACCGTGGGGACGGTGAGGCGGGTGTCCACGCGGTAGAAGTCGGCGTTGGGCGTGCGCAACGGGCTGATGCCGTCATACATCTCCTCCAGCCCACGGGGGAAGGATGGCGCGGGGTCGGTGGCAACCGGCAGGGCGATGTCCGTGCCGCCGAGGCGGTAGGACGTCACCCAGCGACCGAGCGCCCCCATGGCCACTGCGGTCGCGGCGAGGCCGCCGGTTGCCAGCACGACCCCGCGCCGGCTCGGACCGTCGACCCCTGGCGACGAACCGTCTGGAGCCCGGTCGTCGACGCGGTGCAACCACCACAACGAGGTGGCGGCGACGACCGCGGCGACGAGGGCAGGAACGATGTCGAAGGGACCGGCGCCGGGACGGAGGACGGCGAGGACGCCGGCAACGCTGGCGAGGCCCACGACGATGAGCAGACCCAGGGTCTCGCGCCTGGCGGCGATGATGCCCGCCACGGCGGCGAGCAGCAGGACGACGACAGTGACCGAGCCGACCAGGATCAGCTTGTCGGCGCTGCCGAACTGCCGGATCGCCCACTCCTTGAGCGGTGTGGGCGTCAGGTCGATGACCGTCGAGCCGACCGCGAGCACCGGCGAGGCGGCCGGCACGGTGACGGCGGCGACCAGGTGGGCCGCAGCGAGGCCGACGACGGTGGCCAGCACGCCGTACGCCGCGTGCAGGAACGTACGCGTGCGGGAGTGGGGTGGGGTCTGCATGGGAGGTGTTCGGAGCCGTGGGGGTCACGGATGGGTGGTGCGGCAGGATGGCGCCATGACCGATGCGCCCGCCGAACTGGTCCACTACGCCGTCGCCGGTGCCGTCGCGACCCTCACCCTCGACAGCCCGGCCAACCGCACCGCGCTCAGCCGCCAGCTGGTCACCGAGCTCATCGCGCACCTGGAGCGCGCGGGCGCCGAGCCGGAGGTCCGCGTGGTGCTGATCCGCAGCTCCGGCAAGGTCTTCTGCTCCGGTGCCGACCTGTCCGAGGCGAGGTCCGGGGGCATGGAGGAGGGGACCCGGCGGATCGTCGACCTGCAACGGCTCATCGTCACCCTCGACAAGCCCGTCGTCACCGCCAACCTCGGTGCCGTCCGGGCCGGCGGCATCGGCATCGTCGCCGCTGCCGACATCGCGATCAGCGCGGAGGACGCCACCTTCGCCCTCACCGAGGTCAAGCTCGGTCTGGCCGCGGCGATCATCAGCCTGACCGTCCACCACCGGATGAATCCCCGGGCGGCGGCGCTCACCACGCTGGGAGGCGAGGTGTTCAGCGGCAGCGACGCGGAGGCGTACGGCCTGGTCACCCGGGCGGTGCCGGCCGACGCGCTCGACGCCGAGGTGGAGGCGACCTGCGCCAGCCTGGCCACGGGCGCCCCCCAGGGGTTGCGCGAGTCCAAGCGGATCCTCAACCGCGACCTCGTCGCGCGGATCGACGCGCTGGGCGAGGAGATGGCCACCACGAGCACCCGCCTGTTCGGCAGCGACGAGGCGCGGGAGGCGATGACCGCGTTCCTCTCGCGCGAGAAGTAGCGCCTGAGTGCATCCAGCGAGTGCCTGGCGGGAGAGAAAGTGACAGAGAAGGTGGCAGGGAAGCAGGTGTCACCCCGTCGAAGGAGAGCGCCATGAGCACCCAGCACCGAGCAGGCCGCGGCCGTGAGCTGTCCGGCGCGCGCATCGCCGTGGTCGGCGCCACGGGCGCCCTCGGGTCGCTGCTCGTCGGCGAGCTCGCCGCACGCGGCGCCCGGCTGCTGGTCGTCGGGCGCGACGCGGAGCGGCTGGTCGCTCTCGGGACGGGCGTCCCCGTCGTGGCCGATCTCGGCGACTCGAGGGCGGGTGCGGCCGTCTCCGCGGCGGCGCTCGAGCACCTCGGTGGCCTGGACGGGCTGGTCAACGCCGCCGGGGTCGTGGCGTTCGGTGCCCTCGTCGACACCCCCGACGAGGTGGTCGAGGAGCTGTTCCTCACGAATGTGCTGGGACCGCTCTTCCTGCTGCGTCGGGTGCTGCCGCTGCTCGAGGAGTCGCACGGCTTCGTCCTGCAGGTCAGTGCCGTGGTGGCCGAGCGGCCGATGCCTCGAATGGCGGCCTACTCCGCCAGCAAGGCAGCGCTCAGTGCCGTCGCCACCGCCCTGCGCACCGAGCTGCGCCGCGGCCGCGTCGACGTCTACGACGTACGCCCGCCGCACACCGAGACCGGGCTGGCGTCCCGTCCGCTCGCCGGCGAGGCCCCCGCCCTGCCGACGGGGCTGGATCCTGCCGCGGTCGCGCGGCGGATCGTGGACGCCCTCGTCGCCGGTGAGCAGGACCTCGGCGCGGACGCCTTCGGGACGACCGCCGGATGAGCCCGGCCGACCCGGCGCCGTGGTTGCTGCTGGTCGCGGCGGCGCACCTGGGCTTCCAGCTGACGGTCGACCTCGTCGTCTACCCGGCCCTCGGCGACGTGGGGGCCGACGGCTGGGCGTTCGCCCACGAGCGGCACTCGCGCCGGATCACGCCCGTCGTGGCCGCGATCTATCCGCCGCTCGTGGCGGGGCTCGTGTGGGCGGTCCTCGCGGCGCCCGGGAAGCCCGGCGCCTGGCTGGCGGCCGCCGGCGGGCTGCTCTCCGTCGCGACCACGGCGGCGGGCGCGGCGCCCACCCACGCCCGACTCGCTTCGGTCGGGGCCGCCGACCGACCTGCCCTACTGGGCCGCCTCGACCGGGCCGACCGGGTCCGTAGTCTCGGAGCGGTCATCTGCGTGGCGGGAGCCGTGTGGCTCGCCGTCGGGAGCTGAGCGAGCCGCACCCCGGTGGCTGCCCGAACACCAGACCTGGGCCCGAACATCACACCTGGGCCCGGACCTCGGTGCGGTCCGCCTCGGCCCACTGGGTGTGGAAGGTGCCGTCGCGATCGACCCGCTCGTAGGTGTGGGCACCGAAGTCGTCGCGGAGTGCCTGGATGAGCGCGGCGGGCAGACGCTCGCGGCGCAGTGCGTCGAAGTAGGCGAGCGAGGAGGAGAAGGCCGGGACCGGTACGCCGCTGCGCACGGCCGCCACGACAGTCTCGCGCCACGCGTCGACCCCGTCCTTGACGGCCTCGGCGAAGTAGTCCGTGGTGAGCAGCGTGGTCAGGTCCGGCTCCTGCTCGTAGGCCTCGCGGATCCGGTCGAGGAACTGCGCCCGGATGATGCAGCCGCCACGCCAGATGGTGGCGACCTCGCCGAGGTCGATGTCCCACTGGTGCTCCTCGGCGCCGGCGGCGATCTGGTCGAAGCCCTGGGCGTAGGCCACGACCTTGGAGGCGTAGAGGGCCGCGCGCACCTGGTCGACGAACGTGTCGCGATCGACCTCGGCGCGCTCGCCGTCGGACGTCGTCGAGAAGACCTCCCGGGCGGCCGCGCGCTGCTCGGTGTGCCCGGAGACGGACCGGGCGAAGGTCGCCTCGGCGATGCCGGTGACCGGGACACCGAGGTCCAGGGCGCTCTGCACGGTCCACCTCCCGGTGCCCTTCTGCTCGGCGGCGTCGCGCACCACGTCGACGAAGGGTCGCCCGGTGTCGGCGTCGGTGTGCCGCAGCACGTCGGCGGTCATCTCGATGAGGAAGGACTCCAGGTCGCCGCCGTTCCAGTCGTCGAACACGTCGGCGATCTCGGCGGGCTCGAGGCCGAGCACCGAGCGGAGCAGGTCGAAGGACTCCGCGATCAACTGCATGTCGGCGTACTCGACGCCGTTGTGCACCATCTTGACGAAGTGGCCGGCGCCGTCGGGGCCGACGTAGGCGCAGCACGGAGTCCCGTCGACCACCGCCGCGATCGACTCGACGACCGGCCGGAGCCGCTCGTAGGCGTGGTCGGAGCCGCCGACCATGATCGAGGGGCCGTGGAGCGCGCCCTCCTCGCCGCCGGAGACGCCCATCCCGACGAAGTGCAGGCCGTGCTCCTCGAGCCGCTCCTGGCGTCGCAGGGTGTCGCGATAGTGGGCGTTGCCCGCGTCGACCACGATGTCGCCCTCCTCGAGGAGGGGCACGAGCTCGTCGACGACGGCGTCGGTGGCCTCGCCCGCCTTGACCATCACCACGATCGCCCGCGGTCGCTCGACGGCTGCGACCAGGTCGGCGAGCGACTCGCACCCCACGAAGTCGCCCTCGTCGCCGAACTCCTCGACCAGGTCGGTCATCCGCTGGGTGGTGCGGTTGTGGACGGCGATGGTGTGGTCGTGCCGGGCGATGTTGCGGGCGAGGTTGCGCCCCATGGTGGCGAGGCCGGTGAGCCCGATCGTGGCGCGCGCGTCAGTGGACATGCCTCGAACCTACGTCCGTGGCGGTCGGGGTCCGCTGCGTGCGACCAGTCGGATGAGGGGTGGTGCGGCCAGGCCGAGGTAGGTCTCGACCGCCGGCGTCCCGACGGCTGCCCGGAGGGTCGCGCACACCGTCGGGTCGAGGGCGAGGGTGCGCGCGGTGCCGGTGGCGTCGGTGAGCACGACGACGTAGGACGGCGCCTCGGGGTCGAGCGGGCAGTCGGTCGCGGCGCCGAGGAGGACCTCGGTCGTGGCGCTCGAGCGGATCGTCTCCGAGACCGGCGTTCCCACCTGCCACTGGTCGACGAGGGTGCGCCGCTTCCCCGTGCCGGCATAGCGGCACACGTCGGCCGCCGTCGCGGGCAGCGCGAGCAGCGGGACCGTCGACTGCCACGGGGCCTCGGCGGTCTCGACGAGCAGGTCGGCGGAGGTGCCGTCGTGGTTGGTCGCCGTCGTGGTGAAGCGGGCCGGGCACGACACGGGCGCCGGGAGCGGTCCGGGCTTCTGGACCGCGCCCGTGGCCCCCATGAGCAGCGTCGTCTCCAGCTGGGCGAAGAGCAGCTCGTCGCGGGTGCTGCAGCCGGTGTCGCCGAGGATCTCGGCCACGCGCCCGTCGGCGAGGCCGACCTCGATGCGGAACAGCCCGGTCGGCCCGGGTGAGGACTCGTCGACGGCGCACACGGGACGGTCGACCTGCGCCTCCCACAGGCTGGCCGCCACACTCGTCGCCAGCGCGCCGGTGGCGACGCCCTGCGGGTGGCGCAGCCGCTGGGTGAGTCCCTCCTCGGCCAGCGGGCAGAAGCGCACCCACGTCGCAGCCTGATCGCCGATCGCGGACGTCGGTGCATCGGTCTGCCCCACACACGCGGTGCTCGCGCCCGCTGGTGCGGTGTCGTCGTCGACCAGGAGACGAGGCGCGACGAAGGCAGCGGCGACGAGCAGGACGGCGACCAGGGCGACGGCGGCGGCGGGCAACCAACGGCGGCCGTCTGCCCGGTCACCCACGTCCCTCATGTGCCCCTCCGACGTTCTCCGGTGTGCTGTCGCTCCCATCCAACAAGACGTGGCGGTGACCCGGGCAGTTCCACCGATCGCCGGTAAGTCGGCGAGCGGGACCTCGCGGCAGTAGGCTTGTCGGTCTGCCCGGGGCGGATGGGCAGTCGCACAACGGGACGTCATCGGGGGATGAGGAGCAGGAGTGAGCGAGGAGCTCGAGGCGCGGGAGATCGCGGCGGAGCAGCAGTACGTCGACGAGGTCTACGTCCAGCTCGATGCGTCCGCCCGCAACGCCAAGGCGCTGGCCGCCGAGGGCCACAGTCGCGGCAAGCTGGAGCACGAAGGCGGTCTCGTCGAGCGCGACGCGATGGTCTTCCAGGCTGCCAAGCGGATCGCCCAGCTCGATGCCGCCCACGAGGGGCTGGTCTTCGGTCGCCTCGACCTGGACCCCTCGATCGACGTGCTCCCGCGCTACATCGGTCGCATCGGCGTGCGCAACGCCGAGCGCGACGTGCTGCTCATCGACTGGCGCGCGCCGGCCGCCGGCGTGTTCTACCAGTCGACCGCCGCGACCCCGCAGGGCGTCGTACGCCGTCGGGTGCTGCGCTCGCTGCACCGCACCGTCATCGGTGTCGAGGACGAGCTGCTCGACGACCAGGCCGAGACCGACCTGGCGATCGTCGGCGAGGGCGCGCTCATGGCCCAGCTCTCCCGGGCGCGCGACCGCTCCATGCACTCCATCGTCGCCACCATCCAGGCCGAGCAGGACCAGGCGATCCGCGCACCCGGCAAGGGCGTCGTGTCGATCTCCGGCGGCCCCGGCACGGGCAAGACCGTCGTCGCGCTGCACCGCGCGGCGTTCCTGCTCTACAACGACCGTCGTCGCTACGAGGGTGGCGGCGTTCTCGTCGTCGGCCCGAGCGGCGTCTTCATGCGCTACATCGAGCGGGTGCTGCCCAGCCTCGGCGAGACGGCCGTCGCGCTGCGCTCCCTGGGCGAGGTCGTCGGCGGGGTCCGGGCCAGCCGTCACGACGAGCCGGCAGTCGCCGACATCAAGGGCGCCACGCGGATGGCCGAGCTCGTGCGGCGCACCTCGCGCCAGCACGCCATCGGCGCTCCCACCAGCTTCCGGATCTACTGGTTCGACGAGACGATCGTGCTCGACCCCAGCGTGCTGGGCCGGCTGCGCCGCCAGCTCGTGTCGCAGGGCCGGCGCAACCGCCAGCTGCCGCGGGTGGCCCGCACCCTGCTCGATGCGATGTGGCGCCAGGTCAAGGGTGAGCGGGGCCGGGAGCGGGGCCGGGAGGCCTTCGACGACGACATGCTCTCGCACGACGGCTTCGTCGAGTTCGCCACCCAGTGGTGGCCGCCGCTCGACGCGCTCACCGTCTTCCGGTGGCTGCGCGAGCCCGAGTTCCTCTCCCGCGTGGGCGAGGGCATCGTCACCCGCGAGGAGCAGCTCCTGCTGACCAAGTCGTGGGGCACCGGAGACCTGTCGATCGAGGACGTGCCGCTGCTCGACGAGCTGCGCTACGCCATCGGCGACGTCCCGCAGCGCACCGACGACGAGCGCGACCTCGACGAGACCGGCCTGCTCGAGGGCGGTGTGGACCTCCAGGAGCTCACCACGATCTCCGAGCGCGAGTACGCCCCCGGCGGCCTGGCCTGGTCGGCGCCGACCCACCGGATCGAGGACGACGGCTATGCCCACGTCCTCATCGACGAGGCCCAGGACCTGACCCCGATGCAGTGGCGGATGGTCGGTCGCCGCGGTCGCGCGGCCAGCTGGACCATCGTCGGCGACCTGGCGCAGTCGTCGTGGCCCGACGCCCCCGAGGCGGCCGCCGCCCGCGCGGAGGCGCTGCAGGGCAAGGAGCTCCACGAGTTCCACCTCTCCACCAACTACCGCAACTCGGCCGAGATCTACTCCTTCGCCGCCGCCTACGCAGGCCGGGTCGGACTCGACGCCGACCTGCCCGACGCCGTACGCCGCACGGGCGAGGAGCCGCAGGTCGTCGGTCCGGTCGACGACCTCGAGGCATCCGTGCGTGCCGCCGTGGCGGAGACGTCCGGTCGTGTCGAGGGCACCGTCGGCATCGTCGTCCCGGTGGCGCGCCGCTCCGAGGTCAACGCGTGGCTCGCGTCGTGGCCGGAGCTCGCCGAGCACGCCGCCGGTGCCCGCGCCGCGGTCGACTCCAGCGTCACCCCGAGCGGCGAGGACCGCATCGTGGTGCTCACCGGACTCGACACCAAGGGGCTGGAGTTCGACGGCATCGTCGTGGTCCGACCGCAGGAGATCGAGGACGAGTCGGCCACCGGGCGCTCGACCCTCTACGTCGTGCTGACCCGTGCCACCCAGCTGCTGACGATCATCAGCTGAGGTCGGGGTCGGGCAGCACCGGTCCTGCCGACAACGCACGGGTTTCGCCGACGTCTCCTAGGCTGACGGCCATGGTGTCCTCCTCTCACTCGGGCGGTCGGGTCCTCGTCACGGGGGGCGCCGGCTTCATCGGGACCACGCTCGCCCGCGCGCTCG